>NZ_JAOXMC010000011.1:0-213511 GCF_026343815.1 Pseudomonas sp. BJa3
GGCGCGGGCCTGATCACCACCGCCGGGCCGCTGACCCTGGTCAACCTGGCCAAACTGAACAACCAGGGCGGCGAGATTTCCACCGCCCAGGCCCTGCAACTGGACGTCAGCGAGCTGGACAACCGTGACGGCAAGCTGATCAGCGAACAGACGCTGGCCATCACCAGCGGCGCCATCGACAACCGCAACGGCCTGGTCTCGGGCTGGCAGGGCCTGACCGTGAGCGGCCAGAGCCTGGACAACCGCCAGCAGGGCACCCTGTCGAGCCGCTCCGGCGCCGTGCAGGCGACCGTGACCGGCGCGCTGCGCAACAGCGACGGCGGCGCGCTGGTTGCCCAGCAACGCCTGGACGTCAAGGCCGCCAGCCTGGACAACAGCGCCAAGGGCATCCTCTCCAGCGGCAGCGGCCAGCAACTGACCATCACGGCGGCACTGGACAACCATGACGGCGGCCTGATCGATGCCGGGGAAAAACTGGTCATCAGCGCCGGTGCCCTCGACAACCACGGCGGCCGCGTGGCCACCCGCCAGGACCTGGGCCTGACCGCCGCGAGCCTGAACAACACCAACGGCAGCCTCGCCGCCCAGGGCACCCTGACCCTCGACCTGCTCGACGAACTGCTCAACCGCCAGGGCAAGCTGTTCGCCGGCAAGGACCTGCTGCTCCAGCGCGCCGGCCTGGTGGACAACCAGGCTGGCCAGATCGCCAGCCAGGGCCAGCTCAAGGTGCTGGCCGCCAGCGTCGACAACAGCCAGCGCGGCACCCTGGCCGCCAATGGCCCGCTCACGCTCGACAGCCGCGGGGCGCTCAACAACTCAGGCGATGGCCTGATCTACAGCCAGCAGGGCGACGCAGGTCTGCAGGCGGCCAGCCTGAACAACGCCAAGGGCACCGTGCAGGCCAAGGGCGCGATCACCGCGCAGGCCACCGGCCTGCTCGACAACCAGGGCGGCAAGCTGATCGCCCAGGATGGCGCGCTGAGCGTGACCGCCGACACCCTCGACAACCGCGGCGGCATCCTCGCCAGCCTCAAGCAGGCGCTGGGCGTACGCACTACCGGTGTGCTGCGCAACGGCAGCGACGCCACTGGCCAGCGCGGCATTCTGCAGGCGCTGAGCCTGGACGTGCAGAGCGCCAGCCTCGACAACGACGGCGGGCGCATCGCCGCGCTGGGCGGTGACGCGCTGATCCGCACCGGGCAGCTGGACAACCGCGATGGCGGCATTTCCGCCAGTGGCCTGCTCAAGGTCACCGGCGCCAGCCTGCTCAACGGCGGCGACGCGCGCGGCGAGATGGTCGGTCAGCGTATCGACCTTGGGCTGAGCGGCGCGCTGGATAACCGCTCCGGCATCATCGAAAGCGCCAGTACCCTCGCCATCACGGCCGCCACCCTGGACAACCAGGCGGGCCAACTGCGTGCACTGGGCACCAGCGGCACTACACGATTCCAGATCGGCGGGCTGCTGGACAACCGCAACGGGACCCTGGAAACCGCCAACACCGATCTTGCCCTGGTCATTGGCGATCTGCTGAATGCCGGGGGCAGCATCACTCACCTCGGCAATGGCGATTTCGGTGTCAGCAGCCAGCAGGTCATGGCGGCGGGAGGCCGCCTGTTGACGCACGGCACCCTGAATCTCAGTGCCGACGACTGGGTCAACAGCAGCGTGCTGCAAGCCGGCACCCTCAACCTCGATGTCAAAAACTTCACCCAGACCTCCAGTGGGCAACTGCTGGCGACGAAGGCGTTGCTGGGCAAGGGCGGCAACTGGCTCAATGATGGGTTGATTGCCAGCGACGGCACGCTGAGCCTGACCTTGGGTGGTACCTATTCGGGCAACGGCCGACTGACCAGCCTGGGGAACATGACCCTGTCTGCGGCGCAGATGAGCCTGGGCACCGCCACAAGCATTGCCGGTGGCGACAACATCGTTGTCAACGTCGGCAACCAGCTGAGCAATCTTGGGCGCTTGTCGGCGGTCAACGACCTGACGATCCACGCCGGCAGCCTGTCCAATTACGGGGCATTGGCCGCGTCGGGCAACCTGAACCTGATTGCCCAGTCCGTCCACAACGACCAGGCCGCCGATGGCAGTCGAGGTTTGCTGTTCAGCGGCCGGGACATGTCGATGCGCACGGCGGATTTCAGCAACCGTTATGCGGACGTCTACAGCCTGGGCAATCTGCTGGTCGCCGGCGTCACCGCAGGCAGTACTGCGGCAACCTTCCTGAACAGCTCCGGGACTGTCGAGGCAGCCGGCGACATCAACCTGCAGGCATCCAGCTTCGTCAACAAACGCGACAAGTTCAGCGCCAGCCAGCAGATCACCGACGGCTACATGACCATCTACTGCGTCCAGCATTGCAAAGGGCCGCAGGTGAGGGGGCCGGTGCACATCTACAAGACCCAGGCAACCGTGGTGCTGGAAGATTCGCCAACGGCAACCCTGGCTGCCGGGCGTGACCTGACCATTGGCGGGGGCAGCGTTCTCAATTCTCGAAGTGTGATCTCGGCGGGCAATGATCTCACCATCACGGCCGGCAGCATTACCAACGAGGGTGAGCGTTCCAGGTCGGGAACCGTTGGCAGAGAGGTGGGGGCTGGAACCAAGATCCCCAGGGCGTACTTCTTCCAGTTGATCAACGAGGTGAACGCCTACAACCAGGCCCACCCTCGTTCTGGACCGTTCGATGAAGCAGCCTTCAAGGCCCTGGTCGCGAAGTTCGACCCCGGGATGTTTTATGGCATCAATGAAGCACTCACGCTCAAGGACGATAATCAATTCATTGCTCCGGCGCTGATCCAGGCTGCAGGCACGGCGAAGCTCACCGCGGCAGGCAACGTCAACAATATCGTTGTGCGCAGGGCGCCGGAGGCGACCAGCAGTCGTGCGTTCGATACCCAGGTATCCAGCGCGACGCAGGCCACGGTGGTCAACCTGAATGCGCAGTTGCCCCCCGATCTGGCCCAGCGACAGGTAGACCCGACCACCCTGCCAGGCTTCAGCCTGCCGGCGGGGCAGAATGGCCTGTTCCGCTTGAGTGGCAAAGGCAGCGATGCGGCAACCGGGCCCACTCAGGGCTGGACATTGGGCAACGCCACCGTCGGCTCTCATGAGCGCCAGGGGCTGGCCAGCTCCCGACCGGGCGCGATCCAGGCAGTGGATGCTGCCGCGTCCAGGGCGAGCGAGCAGGCA
The DNA here is from genome assembly GCF_026343815.1 of Pseudomonas sp. BJa3. Lineage (NCBI taxonomy): Bacteria > Pseudomonadati > Pseudomonadota > Gammaproteobacteria > Pseudomonadales > Pseudomonadaceae > Pseudomonas > Pseudomonas sp. BJa3. Next base: position 3,199 of record NZ_JAOXMC010000011.1, read on the forward strand.
ATCGATCGGATTGCCCACCAGCGCGTCGAGTCGGTGGCCAAGGCCAGTGCCATCGGGGTCAATGCGCCCGTGGCCGAGGCAGTGGATAGCGACATTCGATCGCCAAACCCAGGCGCGCAGGCGCTTGAACTGAGCGCGCAGGATGCCGGAGTCAGTGCCCCGCCACGGATACCGGGCATCACCCGCCTGCCCGACAGCCAATATACGAGCAAGCCGCACAAGTACCTGATTGAAACCAATCCTGTGCTGACCGACCTCAAGCAGTTCATGAGCTCCGACTACCTGCTCGGCAATCTGGGCTATGACCCGGACAAGAGCTGGAAGCGCCTTGGTGACGGCTTCTACGAGCAGCGCCTGATCCAGCAGGCGGTGGTGGCGCGTACCGGCCAGCAGTTCATCGATGGCCAGACCTCTGGCGAGCAGTTGTACAAGCACCTGATGGACAATGCCATCCGCAGTAAGGATGCGCTTGGCCTGAGTGTTGGCGTCGGCCTGAGCTCTGCGCAAGTGGCGGCGTTGACGCACGACATCGTCTGGCTCGAAGAGCGTGAGGTCAATGGTGAGCAGGTACTTGCACCTGTGCTGTACCTGGCCCATGCCAACGGCCGCCTGGCGCCTGACGGCGCGTTGATTGCCGGGCAGGATGTTCAGCTGATTGCCGGGGAAAACCTCAACAACATTGGTACGCTCCGTGCCTCACGCAACCTCAGTGCCACTGCAGGCAAGGACCTTACGAACAGCGGCCTGATCCAGGCAGGTGGTCGCCTGGACCTGTTGGCCGGCAACAGCCTGGTCAACAGTGCCGGCGGCATCATCAGCGGGCGCGATGTGAGCCTGACCGCCGTCAATGGTGACCTGATCAATCAACGAGACCTGACGCGCACGGACAACGACTACGGTAGCGTGCGTGAGCAGAGGGACCATCTCGACAGCGCGGCCCGCATCGAAGCCAGCAACAGCCTCAGCCTCAAGGCGGGCCAGGACATCAAGAACGTCGCCAGCGTGATCCAGAGCGGCGGCGACTTGTCGCTCAGTGCCGGGCGTGATGTGAGCTTGCTGTCGGTCGAAGAGCGTCACGGCTTCTACACCGAGCGCCAGCGCAGCAACACGGTGCAGCAGCACGGCGCCACGGTCACCGCCGGCCGCGACCTGAGCCTCGTCGCCGGCCGCGATCTCACCGCCGTGGCCAGCCAGATCGACGCGGGCCGCAACCTCACCCTGGCCGCAGGCGAAGACCTGAACCTGAGCTCCGCCGCCAATGAAGCTCACAGTTTCAGCCGCAGCAAGAAGGTCACCCAGTCCAATGACCAGGTCACCCAAGTGTCGACCACGGTCAAGGCCGGCGGCGATGTGTCGCTGTCCGCGGGCCAGGACATGGCCATCGTTGCCAGCCAGGTCAAGGGCAAGGGCAATGTCGACATCGACGCCGAGCGCGACCTGACCATCGCCTCCGACCAGAACGAAAGTGCTTCGTACTACCTGAAGAAGAGCAAGGGCTCGTTCGGTCGCAGTAGTTCCAAGCAGCAGGAGAGCTACCACAGCACCAACGTCGCCTCGGTGATCGAGGCCGGTGGCGACCTGACCGTCAACGTCAGCAAGAAGGATGATGGCGGCATATCACTGGACGGCGGCCGCGATGTGACCGTGATCGGCAGCCAACTCAAGGCCGGCGGCGATGTCATGCTCGGTGCCACGGGCGATGTGGCGGTGTTGTCCGGCGTCGAGGAGCACGGCGAGTACAGCAAGAAGACCAAGTCCGGCTTCCTGGGCCTGTCGAAGAGCGGCAAGAGCCAGCTGCAGACCCGCGCCACGCAGGTGGGCAGCGAGCTCGATGCCGGAAACGACATTGTTCTGGCTGCAGGCAGCGACCTGCGTTTGCGGGCCAGCGAGGCGAACGCCGGCAACGATGTCGAACTGCGTGCAGGCTTGGTGGACAAGGAGGGCGACATCAACCTGGTGTCGGCCAATGACACTGCCTATAGCCGCTCGGAGGAATACAAGAAGAAGTTCAAGCTGTCGCTTTCTCCCGACATCATCCTGAACCCGGCGGCATTGATGATGCCGATTGCACCGGGCACGGTCCTGCCGTCGGTGTCGATCGGCTCGGCCAAGGCTTCAGGGCAGGAGGCTCGCAGCAGCACCAGTGTCGGCAGTCAGGTGAGCGGTGAGCGTGACGCCACCCTGCAGGCAGCTCGCGATATCAACGTGTTGGGCAGCGGCGTCAGTGCCGGGCGCAACGTCAGCCTCAACGCCGGGCGTGATGTCAATGTCAGCGCCGCACAGAACCAGAGCGACAACTCGCACTGGTCGAGCTCGAGCAAGACGGGCCTGCGTTTCGACAGTGATGACAACGGCATGAACTTCTTCGCCGGTGTCGAAAAGGAGAAGGCCAAGGACCGTTTGCGTGAGCAACTGAGCGCAGGTAGTCGCATCCAGGCCGGACAGGATCTGGATGTCAAAGCCGGACGCGACATCAACCAAACGGGCTCCGACCTGGTGGCCGGTCATGACATCAGCCTGGACGCTGGTCGCGATATCAACATCGACGCGGGGCGCGAAACCCGTATTCAGGAACAGGAGCGTGAGTACGAATCGCACGGTATCAGTGGCTCGGTCAACCATAACGTGGGCAAGACCAAGGACGCGCTGAGCAACACCGGCAAGGGCGAAAATGGGGTAAGCAAGGGCTCCAGCACCCTGCAGACCCTGGATGCGATTGGTCAGTTCTTCGCCGGCCCGACCGGTGACGGCAAGATCGGCAGCAGCAAGCAGACCAGCAGCCAGCAAAGTGTCGACCAGAACAACCGTCCCTCGACGCTGGACGCTGGCAACGATGTGAAACTGCAGGCGGGCAACGACGTAAACATCAAGGGCAGTCAGGTGCAGGCCGGGCGTGATATCGACGTCAAAGGGCGTGACATCAACATCGATGTGGCCAAGGGCAGCAGCAGCCTGGAAAGCAACCAGTCGCAAAGTTGGGGAGGGATCCACGGAGGTACCAGCGGTGGCTTCAAGGTTGGTATCGGTGGCAGCCACGGTACTGCCAGCAACGACAGCCAGCAGGGCACTTCGACGCCAGCGCAGTTGGAGGCTGGGCGCGATGTCCGGCTCGAGTCCGCCAACGATCTGAACATTGTCGGTAGCCAGGTCAAAGGCGGGCGCGATGTCGAGTTGAATGCCGGCAACGACCTGAACATTCGCGCGGCACAGAACGACAGCCAGCAGGAGCAAAATCGCCGCAGCGGTGGTGGCGAGGTGGGGCTGACCTTCGGCTCGGAGGGTGTTGGGGTATATGCCAGCGTCAATCTGGGCAAGGGGCATCTCGAGCGTGAAGCTCAGCGCCATGAGCAAGCCTATGTCTACGCCGGTGACCAATTGAAGTTCACCAGTGGTAAGGACACCAACATCAAGGGTGCACAAGTACGTGGTGATGAGGTGATCGGTCGCGTCGGTGGCGACCTCAATGTGGCCTCGGCCATCGACACAGGTGAAGTAAAGGGCAAGGAGTTCGACATCAATGCCACGGTCACCATTGGTCCCGGGGCGGGTATCAGTGGCTCGGTAGGCTATGGCAAGACCACCGGCAAGACCGAGTGGGTCGAGGACCAGACTCGCATCACGGGTCGTGACAAGGTCGATATCCGCACCGAGAACCACACTCAGCTCGACGGTGCGCTGATCGCCGCCGACAACGGCAATCTCAAGCTTGATACCGGTACCCTTGGATACAGCGATATCGCCGGCAAGGACAAGGAACACGGTTACTACCTGAATGTGGGGGGCAGTTGGAAGAAGGGTTCGGCCAACGCCGAGCAAGACCCCTCCAATGGCAAGGTTACCGAAGGTGCAGGCAACGGGGAGAAGGGATCGAAAAACCAGACCAGCTGGAGTGTCAGTGGCTGGGAGTATGAAAAGGATCGCGAGCAGATTGTCCGCGCCACCGTGGGTGCGGGTGATATCACCGTGCGCAAGGACGCCGAGACAGGGCAGGACTCGACTGTCGGTCTCAACCGTGACCTCGACAAAGCCTATGAGATCACTCGAGACAAGGAGTCGCGTACTGATCTCTACGTGACCGACAGCTCGTTGCACGATGCGCTGAACCCTAAGGAGACGCTGCAGAAGTGGAGCGATGGGCTGCTCAACTACGACAAGACAGCGCTGAAAAACTTCGAACAGGCCAGCGTTGGTATCAATGCCACCCTCAATCGCCTGGAGCGGGTGATGGGGCGTGAGCTGGCGGCAGGCGTTACTGGCGTCACCAGTCGTGACTTCGCTGAACAAACCCTGGAGCAACTGATTCTCGGCGGCAAGAGCCGGGCTGATGCCATGGCGATGATGGCGGATGAAAAGTTCCAGCAGAACGTCCTGGGTGAGTTGAGCCGCTTCTGGAACATCAAGCCGGAGACCATTGCACAAGCGAAGGAGATAGTTGAACAGGCGACTCAACAGGTTGGCGGGGCAAATGTGCTGCATCTTCCAGCTTCCGACGTATCCGCGAAAAAGCTGACTTTGTTGCAGGATAACCTTCGTTCTTTGTCGAGCATCAGTGACTTCATTGAGCAGAATCAGGACAAGGCCCAGGCCATTGGCATCGTCCTCGCCCTCACCCAAGGACCCAAGGGGGTAATCCAGGCCGCAGCCATGAGCGCTGCAGAGCAGACTCCACTCGGTCAGGCTTTGATGGAGCGTCTGCACGGCATGCAGGAGTATGTGGGGCAGAAAATTGCCGAGCACATGGAAGGGCAGGGCCTGAAGAAAGAGGACGACTTTGATAAGTATTTACTGGGCGGCGGGAACCTAGTTGCCAGCATCATAGGCACGGGGATCTCGTCAATTCGTAAGGGTGGCAGCGTCAAAGACTCGCCAAATGATCACTCCAAGTCAGTCGGAGGCAAGGGCAACGAAGAGCATGTCGCGAGAGTGGGCGAATCGACCGGTTCTGACGCAAGTCATTCTAAAGATCCCGGAGGGCAGGAACCCAGGCCCGGTGAGGTATCTGCTAAGCCGCATCCGGCATTGGAGAAGCTCGCTAATGAACGCATGGATGACCTTATTTTACAGTTTGCCAACAAATCACTACCACCCAAGGATTTTGAGCTGACAATAAACGGAAAAACGTTGAAGGCAGATCCGGAGGTCAGTAAGAATGCACCGGTATATTTAGGTGCCTCTGAAGGCATGGTGAAGTCTTATTTCATGCAGCTCGGAGGTGTTGAGCAGCTGCCGGCACCCAAGTCGATAAATATTCGAGGACAAACTGTTGAGCTCTATGCGTTGGTGCGGGCTGATGGCGTTAAAATGAATTTGCGCAATGGCTCAAGTTCTACTGCAGAGTCTGGTGCTCAATGGACGATTGATATCATCGGACATCCAGGGGTGAAAGCTTCAAAGCTGGAGGTTAAATTCAAATGATTTTGTGCTGTCGAGATTCCGAAGAATTCAAGGAAATCGTGGAGTGGAGTCAAGGCTTAGCAGTTGACGCGCTGTGGTTGAGCGTCTGCAAGATTTACTCCTGTGAGAGCTACAACGACCGTAAGCGTATTTTTTTGCAGGTACTGGCTGAACTGCTTCTTGAGGGTAGGGTGTTTCTCGCTAGTGGGGATCGATTGAAAGGGAATGTTATTGAACAAATCGCTGCATTCGATTTGGCTTGGCCTGCAGAAGAAGAAATCGACGAAGCGGTATTTTGGATCAAGAAAGACGGAGTTAGTTGGGTGCCGGGAGGCCTCGTTTGGGTTTACGAGGATGGTACGGAAGTATGGACATGAGCAGTGCCTTTCAGAGTATGGGAGCCTACTTCAGGCTTCTGGTGCCAGGGGAGTATGCATCGATTGGAGATTTTTCAGAGAGCCTGAGACCAGGAGTTGTCGTCTCTCAAGCCTTGGATTTCGATTCGAAACAAGTGTCGAATGGGGAATTTATCAATGAGTATTTTTGCGATTTGTATAGGTGCTAAGCCTGGGGTAAAAAGCATGTTCGCCACACACCGGCGGGATTTTAATAGCAGCTAACCGGCGTTGTCGTGATCGAGTTTTGGCTGATACGTGACATGGAAGGAGCAGCCGTGGATAGGTATGACGATCTGCATCCGGACAAGGTATCCGGCCTGCTTGCAAAACTGGAGACAGCCAATGCGCATGTGCTCGCGGCACTGACTGCCGATCATTCGCAAGTGCCGGCCGACTATGTTGACTTCATGAAGGATCTTGGCTGGGGTGAAGTGGGTGAGGCTGCCTAAATGTTGTATGAGGGCCTGCTGACGCCAGACCAGATCTACGATGAAGATGATGAAGTCCCCTTGGACGGCATCCTCTTGTTCGGGGATGACATGTACAAAAAAGGGGACAGATTTATTTTCCTACTCTAATTTCTGTCTTTGCGTGGCCGAGACGACGTTGAAGCCCGTTGCTTAAGGTGTCTGTGAGGAAATAACGTGCTGGAAGCCGGGGCGTCAAAATTAGAGTATGGAAAATAAATCTGTCCCCTTTTTGCTAATCTACTCAGGCAGCAACCCAATGCTGACTGGAGTGACATTGACCGCCCGAGGCTCCAATGGATTAAAACTGGATGTATCTACCCCTAACATTAATGGTGTCAAGTAATGCTTGCCGATCTAATGAAGATGTTGCCCCCACCGGCATCTCCTGCCTACTCGAACCCCGACTGGGCAAGGGTGGAAAATGACCATGGCATCCGATTGCCTGCTGACTACAAGGCTTTCATCGAGCGTTTCGGCGTGGGGTGCATCGACGATTTTTTGTGGGTAATTGATCCATTCTCCAGCAGTAGTGACCTGAATTTCGATAAGGGCGATTACTTCCGTGAATCTTATGCGGTGATGAAAGCTGAGTTTCCTAGCGACTATCCTAGGCCTGGCTTCCCTGCCCAGGGGGCATTTTGGCCTTGGGGATTCACCGAAAATGGCGAGACGCTGGTATGGGTCGTCAAAGGCGAGCCAGATTCTTGGTCCGTCGCGCTTCATAGTGTGGACCAAGGGGAAGAAGATCTAATCGCCTGTGGTTGTGTTGAGTTATTATGCAGGCTACTAAGAAGAGAGATACACTCACGTATCCTGCCAGAGGATTTTCCCAGTGTAGAAGGAGTCCCTTATCGTTTCATGACTTATAAATAGTCGATCCGCTGTGGGAGATATAATGGCTTGATTTTTATGTGCAGTTCGCAAGATGGGCTTGATGTGTTTTCTAGAGTGCGCGGGTGTTGTTTTCGAAGACTGCTTTCTCCGAAAATTCGAGGATGTCTTTGGGAGTGTCCTGGCTAAAGTATGGTATGACCCGTATGATCGCTTGAGCGGAGTGTAGCTGTATTACCCTGAAGCATTGTGGGTTTTCTGGGTGGGCAGTTCACGGAGTTTTAGTTGAGTTGCTGGAATTTTTTAAGCGGATCCGTGCCGGGCATGCATTTGAAAACGATTGTTTAGGTTTGAAGTTTTTGGTAGAAGGTGTCGAGATTGGGTTCTATGCTCCAGTTTTTGAACATGGAGAAAATGTGGGGCGAAACCGCCTGGCGGGGGATTGATGGATTGGATAAAGCTGCTTAGCCTTGTCGGTAGGGACCAAGGGAGCAATGACTTTCAAGAGCTTTCCACAGTGCTTGGTGAGCAGCCGCAGGTAAATGAAACACCCTTGTCGTATAACGACCCAGAGGGAAGGACCCTTTATCACAAATATCTCAACAGTGGGTTGGAACTCGGCTTTCGAGCGCACAGACTCAATCACATCCATATTTACGTGCAAAGCCACGAGGGATATGCTCCGTTCAAGGGCAGTATTCTCGATCAGGACGCACAAGGCTGGGGGCATGATGCCCTCATAGAAGTGCTTGGGCCTCCGGATACCCAAGGGGGTGGCAAGATGGATAGTTTGCTCGGTTATATACGGCCGTGGGTACGTTATGAGGGGGCAGGCCCTATATTCCTTGCCGAGTTTTCGCAGGATGGACGTTTGTGGAAGTGTTCGCTTGCGCTCAAGTAAATTTTATTAGGCGGGGAGCCATTACTCAGGATTAGGCACTGTGTAGTACGTAACGTTAATGCAAAATCTTCTCTACTTTCTGCTGTTGTGCGGCCAAGGCGACGGCTAAGCGAAAATTGCACGGTGACATGGCCTAAGGGGAGCCGGTAATGAGCCTTGATGAACAATGGGAGCCTGGCTTCGGTACCCTATACACGTGGTTGGCCATGGATAGAATTGGTCGAATTGCGGTCATGGTGAACAATTGTTTTGGTGATATTCCGAAAGTGCTCTTGGCACTGAGCGGGGCGGAGGAAATGCTGGACGCCCTCAGTGAATTCATGTGGGAGGAGTCTCAGGTCTTTCGGTCGTACCCACCTTTGAAGAAAGGTGGCTTTACGGTGGACTTGTATTCGGCATGGCGCTGGCAAGGAAGAGACAAGGCTTTCGTTCTGGATGAGCTGTTGCACGATCTCGAAGAGCGAGGAATCTACAGTGAAGCCAGCCTTGTCTTCAACAAAGGTTTCTTTGTCTATCACGCCGTCGAAGGTTCCCGGGAGGGAGAGGACTTTCCCGTTGGATATGATGGCCCTACGAGTATGGGGGACTATTTCAGGTTTCTGGTGCCAGGGGAGCATGCATCGATTGAAGATTTTCCAGAGAGCCTGAGAGCAGGAATTGTCGTCTCTCAAACCTTGGGTTTCGATTCGAAACAAGTGTTGAATGGGAAATGTATCAATGAGTATTTTTGCGATTTGTATAGGTGTTAAGCCTGGGGCAAAAAGCATGTTCGCCACCCCGGCGTTGTCGTGGTCGAGTTTCGGCTGATTCGTGACAGGGAAGGAGCAGCCGTGGACAGGTTTGAAGATCTGCAGCCGGACAAGGCATCCGGCCTGCTTGCAAAACTGGAGACAACCAATGCGCAGGTGCTCGCGGCACTGACTGCCGATCATTCGCAAGTGCCGGCCGATTATGTTGCCTTCATGAAGGAGCTTGGCTGGGGTGAAGTGGGTGAGGCTGCCTACATGTTGTATGAGGGCCTGCTGACGCCAGACCAGATCTACGATGAAGATGATGAACTCCCTCTGGACGGCATCCTCCTGTTCGGAGATGACATGCAGGGGTACTGCTCGGGGTTCGATACGAACAATGGCTGGGTGGTTGTCGATATCGACCCGGTAAGCCGTGAGGCGAATCAAGTGGCGGACAGTTTTTCCGAGTACATACGTGAAATGCTGAACGACTTGTAGCCTGCGAGGAGCAATGGGGGTGGCCCTTCGGTTTCTGATTGAACACCTGGCAACCTCTGTCAGTCCCACGCTGTGTACCTACTTGTTCACAGCAGGAGGCTTACCCCATGAGCACATACGACTGGGACCTGATCGAACGCTTGCTGCACGAAGTGCAGAACGGCGCCGGTCAAAGTTTCACGCCGCGCCCCTATGCCGAGCAGCATGCCGCCGCGCTGGCCGCCGATGGCGAGGCGCCAGGCGATCTGAACCAGCTCAAGGCCCAGGCCTGCAAGTACGAAAAGATCCTCTTCGAACGCGGTTTCATCGAGAGCCGGCCTGAAGCGGAAGGTGGCAACGGCGAGAATTTCGTCCTCAGCCCGCGCGGCTCGCGCCTGCTCAGCCTGATCGACAGCAGCATTCCGGGCTTCGAACATCCGCGCCAGGTGCTCGATGAACAAGCCGATGCCTTGGACGAAGCCACCTTCGAGCATGTCTCGGCCAAGGCGCAGATCGCCGGCGGGTCAATTTAGACTGGCATCGGCAAGGCCGGTCCCCCGATAATCGGGATCCATTCTCACCGCCGAGCCTTGCCATGTCGTTCAACCCGCAGAGGGGCCGCCCATGACCGCGGTCCGCAAGAACCCCGACGCTTTTGCTTTCCAGGTCATGCTGGGGCTGTGCCTGATCTGGGGCTGCCAGCAGGTGCTGATCAAATCCGCCGCGGTGGATATCGCGCCAGTGATGCAGGCGGCGTTTCGCAATGGTATCGCCGCGGTGCTGGTGGGGCTGCTGGTCTGCTTCCGCGGAGGCTGGAGCCTGGTGGGCAGCACTTGGCGTGCCGGGCTGCTGGCCGGCGCGTTGTTCGGGCTGGAGTTCCTGTTCATCGCCGAGGGTCTGAAGCTGACCTCGGCGGCGCATATGTCGGTGTTCCTCTACACCGCGCCGATCTTCACCGCCCTGGGGCTGCATTTCATGATGCCCAGCGAGCGGCTGCGGCTGTTGCAGTGGCTGGGAATCTTGCTGGCGTTTGCAGGGATTGCCCTGGCCTTCGCGGGTAGTGTTTCCCTGGAGCACCTCGATGGACGCATGCTACTTGGCGACGCGCTGGCGATCCTCGCAGGCTTGGCGTGGGGCGCGACCACGGTGGTGGTGCGCGGCTCGCGGTTATCCGAGGCGCCGGCAACCCTGACCCTGTTCTACCAGCTGGCAGTGGGGTTTGTCGGGCTGGTGCTGATCGCCTTGGTGAGTGGACAGATCGCCGACTTTTCGCTGACCCCGCTGGCGGTGGGCAGCGTGCTGTTCCAGGGGATCGTGGTGTCGTTCGTGAGCTACCTGACCTGGTTCTGGTTGCTGCGTAAGTACCTGGCCTCGAACCTGGCGGTGTTTTCCTTCATCACGCCGCTGTTCGGGGTGACCTTTGGCGTGCTGCTGCTGGACGAGCCGCTGAGCCTGAATTTCGTGATCGGCGCGGTGATGGTGCTGCTCGGGGTGATCATGGTCAGCGCCGAGGCGTGGGTGCGGCAGCAGTTGCGCAAACTGGTGGGGTAAGCGGTCTGTAGTTCCGGCCCTATCGCGAGGCAAGCCCGCCCCCCCCAGGGCTTGCCTCATCACAGGGTCAGCCTGCCTGTCTCAGGTTGGCGCAGGTTGGTGGAGCCGAGAGCCCCCCGGCCAACATCCCGGCCAATCCCATCCCTACCGCAGCCAGTACCAATGCGGGCTGTAGTCCCCCACTGAAATGGCTGCTCAACGCCGCCAGCAGCGGCCCACTCAATTGCCCAAGGGCGAAACAAGCGGTCAACAATCCGGCATTACGCTGCGTGGCATGGGGCGCCAGTTCCCGCGAGCGCTGCATCACCAGTTGCATGCAGGCCAGGAACGGCCCGCCGCACAGCAGCACGCCCAATGCCAGGCCAACCCCGCCGCCCAGCAGGCAGGCCAGTACACCCAGCCCTTGCAACCACAGGGTGATGCTCAGCCAGGTCGAGGTGCGGCCCGGGCGGCGCAGGCTGACGATCATCACACCCAGCGCCGAGGCCAGGCCGAACGCCGGCCAGAACAGGTCGGCCAGCCATTGCCCATGGAACTGCTGGCTGGCCATCTGCGACAGGAAGGTGGCCGGCAGAATGTAGCCGATCCCGTAGAGCGCGTAGACCAGGCCCAGGCGGCCGATGCCATTGTTGGGGCCGCGGTCGTTGCCCAGGGGCAAGGTGACGGGTTCGAGCGCTCGCGGTAGCCACGGCAGCACCGCAAGCAGCATGATCAGTGCGGCGACCCCATAAACCAGCCACAGGGCCGCCGAATCCAGCCCCAGCAGGTGCGCAGCCAAGGCCAGCAAGCCTGTCACCGCGATCCCGACACCGGGTCCGGCGAACACCAGTGCGCCGAGACGCTGGCGGCCATGGGCACTGGCCAGTTGCTGGCTGAGGCTGGCGATCATCACCAGTACCCAGGCGCTGGCCACGCCGGTGCCGAAGCGCAGCAGCAAATGGCTCCAGAATCCGTCGGCCGCCCACGATGCCAGGGTCAGCAATACGCACAGCCACAGCCCGCCATGCAGGCGCAGGCGTACCTGGCGTGGCTGGCGGGCGAACATGCCGTCCACCGCGCCAAGAAAGTAGCCCAGGTAGTTGGCGGCGGCGACCAGGCCGCCAGCGGTCAGGTCGAACTGGCCCTCGGCGATCAGCCGGGGCAGTTGTGGGGTCAGGGCGAAGCGGCCGATGCCCATGGCCATCATCAGCGCCACGGCGCTGGCCAACAGTTGCACGAAGGGCGACATGGAAAAGTCTCCTGCACGAAGGGATGCGATGGATGGCAGGGTAGGGTGCATTGACTTTCAATAAAATTGAATAATGATGATGAAGTTGTTCTGTTTTGGAGAATCTCATGGAGTTCAGCCAACTGCGCATCTTCCAGGCCGTGGCCGAGGAGGGTTCGGTTACCCGCGCCGCCGAGCGCTTGCACCGGGTGCCGTCGAACCTGTCGACGCGCCTGCGTCAGCTCGAGGAGCAACTGGGCGTGGAGTTGTTCCTGCGCGAGCGCCAGCGCTTGCAGCTGTCGCCGGCCGGCAAGGTGCTGCTCGACTACGCCAACCGCCTTGCCAACCTGCGCGACGAGGCGCTCGCGGCGGTGCAGGGGGGCCAGCCAGCGGGGGATTTCGTGCTGGGCACCATGTACAGCACCGCGTCCATTCATTTGCCAGCGCTACTGGCGCGTTATCACCAGGCTTATCCAGCCGTGAACCTGCAGGTCCAGGCGGCGCCTAGTGCGGAACTACTCGAAGGCGTGCTCAGCCATCGGCTGGACGCGGCGTTGGTCGACGGCCCTCTCAACCTGGCCGGGCTGGATGGCGTGCCACTGTGCGAGGAAACGCTGGTACTTATCACCAGCCCCGAACACCCGGTGGTGCACAGCGCCAGTGACGTTGCCGGCAAGGCGGTGTTCACCTTCCGCCAGGGCTGCTCGTACCGCATGCGCCTGGAAGCCTGGTATGCCCATGCCCACACGCCCATGGGCCGGGTGATGGAGATCGAGTCCTACCAGAGCATGCTGGCCTGCGTGATCGCCGGGGCCGGGGTGGCACTCATGGCGCAATCGATGCTCGACAGCCTGCCGGGGCGCGACCAGGTGCGTGCCCACCGCTTGCAGGCACCGTTCGATCATGCGATGACCTGGTTGATGTGGCGCCAGGGCAAACGCGGGGCCAATCTGCAGGCCTGGATCGATTTGCAACAAAGCGAAACGATTGACCGACCGTCGGAAGCTGCCATCTGCGCTTGATCCGGGTCAGAATCGCCCATATCTGTAAGAACAGAGGCATGCGCAATACAAGACATCGGACTATGATCTGTATGACGCATCGCAAGATTGATTGACCGTGAGGCTGACCCGTCAAGGGGGCAATATGAACGAACGCATGTACAACTGGCTCCATGACCTCGCCGTCGCCCTGGGCCTGCTCCCGCCACCGTTGCAGCCGGTGCCGATCCCGACCGACGAAGAACAGCGCAAGCGCCAGCCGCGTCGGCGCTGACCACAAGGCAAAAGGCCGCCGCATCCAGTCGATGCGGCGGCCTTTTGCGTTCAAGGGGCGCGCTTTCGGGGGTGCAGCGCCCAATCCCGGTGCTACTTGCCGCGGATAAGCCGACGCAGCGCGAAGCGGTTGGGATGGCACGCCTCGGCCACCGCTCTGGGCACCGGCAGCGGCTCACCACTGACCCACGCCGCAATCAGCTCACCAGACAGCGGCGCGGTGATCAGGCCCCGTGAGCCGTGCCCACTGTTCACGTACAGCCCCTCCAGCCACGGGCAGGCTAAATCCGGTACCTGCCGCGCATCCTTGCCCAACATGGCGTAGGCCTCGTTGAACGCTTCGACATCGGCCATCGGCCCGACGATGGGCAGGTAATCCGGGCTGGTGCAGCGAAACGCCGCCCGGCCCTGCAACTGCGCCGGGTCCAGCTCGGCGGTGCGCAGGCGGGCGGCGAGGTCTGTGGAGATGTCATCGAGCAGCGCCAGGTTACCCTGATGCTCGGCCACGGTTGGCGTCAGGTCTTCGCTGTTGAAGTCGAAGCTGGCGCCAAGGGTGTGCTCGTCCCCTCGCGGGGGCGCCACGTAGCCGTCGGCACAGACCACGGTGCGCAGCGCACGGCTGCTTTCGGTCACGGGCAGGCGGGTGATCTGCCCACGAATACGCTTGAGCGGCAGCCCGGCGCACGCCGGGAAACGGCGGATATCGGCGGCGCCGGCCAGCACTACCAGCGGTGCGCTGGCCAGCAGGCGCTCACCCTCCCAGGCCTGCCACAACCCATCGGTACGGCGCAGCTCGAGCACATCGGCGTGGGTAAGCAGGCGGATGCGCGGGTGGTCCAGCTGGGCCTGGCACAGCGCAGGCGGGTGCACCCAGCCACCTTCGGGGTAGTACAGGCCGCCGCTGGGCAACGCGACCCGGGCGATGGCTTCGGCTTGGGCGCGTTCCAGGCGCTGCAGCAGGCTGTTGTCGAAGGCCGCTGCCAGCTTGGCCTGGCGCGCATTTTCCTGATCATCAAAAGCCAGTTGCAACACGCCGCAGGCATCCCAGTCCCGGCCACGCTGCAGGTGCTCGAGCCAGCGGCGGGTGTAGCCGAAGCCGGCGAGGATCATCTGCGAAAGGGCGGTGCCGTGGGCGGAAAGCTTGAGGTACAGCACGCCTTGTGGATTGCCCGAGGCCTCCCGGGCCGGGCCGTCGTGGCGCTCCAGCACGCTGACCTGCCAGCCCCGTGCTGCCAGGCTCCGGGCCGTGGCACTGCCGGCCAGGCCGGCGCCGATCACCAGCGCTTCGCGTGGCCCCGATACGGGTGCCGGGTGTGCGTACCAGGGCGCTGCGCGAGCGACAGGCGCACCGTTGTAGACCCCGTGCATCACTTCCCACTTCTTGCCGATGCCCGGCACTTTCTTCATGGTGAAGCCGGCCTCGATCAGCGAGCGACGCACCCAGCCAGTGGTGGTGAAGGTACCCAGGGTGGTGCCGGGGTGCGACAGCCGCGCCAGTTGGGCGAACAGTTCTGGCGTCCACATGTCGGGGTTCTTCGCCGGGGCGAAGCCATCGAGGAACCAGGCGTCGATGCGGGCGTCGAGCTGAGGCAACTGTTCCAGCGCGTCGCCGATCATCAGGGTCAGGGTGACGCGGCCACCGTCGAGACTGAACTGCTGGAACCCCGGGTGGATCGCCACGTACTGCTCCAGCAACGGCTGGGTGAAGGTTGCCAGTTCCGGCCATAGTTGCATGGCGCGGGCCAGGTCTTCGCGGGCCAGCGGGTACTTCTCGACGCTGACGAAATGCAGGCGCGCGTCGGCGGGCGCAAGCTCCGCGAACAGTTGCCAGGCACAGAAGAAGTTCATGCCGGTGCCAAAGCCCGTTTCACCGATCACCAGGCAGGCATGCGGCTGCAGCTCGGCGAAGCGCTGGCGCAGGTGATTCTGCTCGATGAACACATGCAGGGTCTCGTCGATGCCTTCGTTGATGGCGAAGTAGACATCGTCGTATTGCCGGGAGTGGGGGCGGCCCTGGTCATCCCAGTCGATCTGGGCCTGTGTAGGGAGGAGGGTGTCGGACATGGTCGGCTCGGTTGCAGCAAAGGGTGGATCTTAAGCTATCTGCAGACGCTTGCGTCGTTCGTGGCAGCGGCCTGGTGTCGCGATGCTGAGCGCAGAGGGCGCAAAAATCCTGCTCGATCCGCTAATCTTGCTTATCCATTGAAGGAGCCCGCCATGTTCGAATCCGCCGAAATCGGTCACAGCATCGACAAGGACACCTACGAAGCCGAAGTGCCCGCCCTGCGCGAGGCCTTGCTCGAAGCCCAGTACGAACTCAAGCAGCAGGCGCGCTTTCCGGTGATCGTGCTGATCAACGGCATCGAAGGCGCCGGCAAGGGCGAGACGGTCAAGCTGCTCAACGAGTGGATGGACCCGCGGCTGATCGAGGTACGCACCTTCGACCAGCAGACCGACGAAGAGCTGGCCCGCCCGCCGGCCTGGCGCTACTGGCGGGCGCTGCCACCGAAGGGGCGCATGGGCGTGTTCTTCGGCAACTGGTACAGCCAGATGCTCGAAGGGCGGGTGCACGGCCAGTTCAAGGACGCCGTGCTCGACCAGGCCATCGCCGGAGCAGAGCGCCTGGAGCAGATGCTGTGCGACGAGGGCGCGCTGATCATCAAGTTCTGGTTCCACCTGTCCAAGAAGCAGATGAAGGCGCGGCTCAAGGCGCTGAAGGACGACCCGTTGCACAACTGGCGCATCAGCCCGCTGGACTGGCAGCAGTCGGAAACCTACGACCGCTTCGTGCGCTTCGGCGAGCGGGTGCTGCGCCGTACCAGTCGCGACTATGCGCCCTGGCATGTCGTCGAAGGCGTCGATCCGCACTACCGCAGCCTGGCGGTCGGGCGCATCCTGCTCGAAAGCCTGCAGGCCGCGCTGGCCAATAATCCCAAGGGCAAGCACCAGGGCAATGTCGCGCCCCTGGGGCGCAGCATCGACCAGAAGAGCCTGCTCGGCGCCCTGGACATGACCCTGCGCCTGGACAAGCACGACTACCAGGAACAACTGGTCACCGAACAGGCACGCCTGGCCGGCCTTTTGCGCGACAAGCGCATGCGCCGGCACGCCCTGGTGGCGGTGTTCGAAGGCAATGACGCGGCCGGCAAGGGCGGGGCCATCCGGCGGGTGGCGGCGGCGCTGGACCCGCGCCAGTACCGCATCGTGCCGATTGCCGCGCCCACCGAGGAAGAACGTGCCCAGCCGTACCTGTGGCGCTTCTGGCGCCATATCCCGGCCCGCGGCAAGTTCACCATCTTCGACCGCTCCTGGTATGGCCGCGTGCTGGTGGAACGGGTCGAGGGCTTCTGCAGCCCTGCGGACTGGATGCGCGCCTACGGCGAGATCAACGACTTCGAGGAGCAACTGAGCAACGCCGGGGTGGTGGTGGTCAAGTTCTGGCTGGCCATCGACCAGCAGACCCAGCTGGAGCGTTTCGAGGAGCGTGAGCAGATCCCGTTCAAGCGCTACAAGATCACCGAGGAAGACTGGCGCAACCGCGACAAGTGGGATGTCTATTCCGAAGCGGTGGGCGACATGGTCGACCGCACCAGCACCGAGATCGCGCCGTGGACCCTGGTGGAGGCCAACGACAAGCGCTGGGCGCGGGTGAAGGTGCTGCGCACGATCAACCAGGCACTGGAGGCAGCGTTCGCCAAGGACAAGAAGTAGGCGGATCGTGCACGGGTGTTGGCTTGGCCCTATCGCGGGGCAAGCCCGCTCGCACGAAAGCCCGCCCACGCATTGAGCATGCATCCAGGGAATGACCTGATGAAATCTTTTCCCACCACATCCTTCCCGGCAAGCCTTTAGACTGCAGCTTCCCCCGCCAAGGCCTGATTCGAGAACACCATGCACATTTCTTCCGGACGCTGGGTCCAGGGCCTGCTGCTGGCGCTGCTGACCGCGTTTCTCTGGGGCATCCTGCCGATCAAGCTCAAGCAGGTGCTGCAGGTGATGGATCCGGTGACCGTCACCTGGTACCGCCTGAGCGTTTCCGGCGGCCTGCTGTTCGCCTGGCTGGCGGCCAATCGGCGGCTGCCGTCTTTCAGCGGTCTCGGTGTCAAGGGCAAGGGCCTGGTAGCCGTCGCGGTGGCGGGGCTGGTCGGCAACTACGTGCTGTACCTGGTCGGGCTCAACCTGCTCAGCCCTGGCACCGCGCAACTGGTCGTACAGCTGGGGCCGGTGCTGTTGCTGGTGGCCAGTGTCTTCGTCTTCAAGGAGCGCTTCAGCCTGGGGCAGGGCCTGGGCCTGTTGGTGCTGCTGTTGGGCTTCGCGTTGTTCTTCAACCAGCGCCTGGAAGAACTGCTCACGTCACTCGGCACCTACACCACCGGTGTGCTGACCATCATCCTGGCGACCAGTATCTGGGTGTTCTATGCCCTGAGCCAGAAGCAATTGCTGACGGTGTGGAACTCGCAGCAGGTGATGATGGTGATCTACGTCTGCTGCGCGCTGCTGCTGACGCCTTGGGTGCATCCGCTGGAGGCGTTGCAGCTCAGCCCGTTGCAGGGCTGGCTGTTGCTGGCCTGCTGCCTGAACACACTGGTGGCCTATGGCGCGTTCGCCGAGGCATTGGCGCATTGGGAGGCCTCGCGGGTGAGCGCGACCCTGGCGCTGACGCCGCTGGTGACTTTCGTCGCGGTAGCGCTGGCTGCCTGGCTTTGGCCGGACTACGTGCATGCCGAGCAGATCAATGGCCTGGGGTATGTCGGGGCGGTGACCGTGGTACTGGGCTCGGCGCTGGTGGCGCTGGGGCCATCGCTGATGGCTGGCTGGAAAGCGCGTCGGGTGCAGGTTGATTGATGGCCTCATCGCGGTGCAAGTCGCATTGCGATGAGGCCGCCGTATCAGCCCTTGCCGCCGGGCGCCAGCATGTTCTCTGGCCGCACCCACTGGTCGAACTGCTCGTTGGTCAGGTACTTGAGCTCCAGCGCCGCCTCGCGCAGGGTCTTGCCCTCGGCGTAGGCTTTCTTGGCGATTTCCGCCGCCTTGTCGTAGCCAATGTGCGGGTTCAGCGCGGTTACCAGCATCAACCCACGCTCCAGGTGCGCCGCCATCTGTTCGGCATCCGGCTCGATGCCGGCCACGCAGTGCTGCTGGAAGTTGCTGCAACCATCGGCCAGCAGTTCGATCGACTGCAGCAGGTTGTGAATGATCACTGGCTTGAACACGTTCAATTGCAGATGCCCTTGGCTGGCGGCAAAACCGATCGCCGCATCATTGCCCAGCACCTGGCAGGCCAGCATCGACAAGGCCTCGCACTGTGTCGGGTTGACCTTGCCGGGCATGATCGAGCTCCCTGGCTCGTTGGCTGGCAGGCGTACCTCGGCAATCCCCGCGCGCGGGCCGGAACCCAGCAGGCGCAGGTCGTTAGCGATCTTCATCAGGGCCACGGCCAGGGTCTTCAGCGCGCCGGCCAGGCTGGTCAGCGGCTCATGGCCGGCCAGGGCGGCGAACTTGTTCGGCGCGGTGACGAACGGCAGGCCGGACAAGGCCGCCAGCTCAGCGGCGATGGCTTCGGCGAAACCGTGCGGGGCATTGAGCCCGGTGCCCACGGCGGTGCCGCCCTGGGCCAGCTCGCAAACCGCCGGCAAGGTCGCGCGAATGGCGCGCTGGGCGTAGTCGAGTTGGGCAACGAAGGCCGAGACCTCCTGGCCGAAGGTGATGGGCGTTGCGTCCATCATGTGCGTGCGCCCGGTCTTGACCAGGTGGGTGTGGCGCGCCGACAGCTCGGCCAGCCCGGCCGACAGTTCGGCGATCGCCGGCAGCAGTTTGTCATGCACCGCCTGAGCCGCGGCGATGTGCATGGCGGTGGGGAAACAGTCGTTGGAGCTCTGCGAGCGGTTGACGTGATCGTTGGGGTGCACTGGCACCTTGCCGCCACGGCCCTTGCCGGCCAGTTCGTTGGCGCGCCCGGCGATCACCTCGTTGACGTTCATGTTGCTCTGGGTGCCGCTGCCGGTCTGCCACACCACCAGCGGAAATTGGTCGTCGTGCTCGCCGTCGAGCACTTCGTCGGCGGCCTGCTCAATCAGGCGGGCGATATCGGCGGGCAGGTCGCCGTTGCGGTCGTTGACCCGGGCAGCGGCTTTCTTGACCAGCGCCAGGGCATGCAGTACCGCGAGCGGCATGCGCTCCTTGCCGATGGCGAAGTTGATCAGCGAACGCTGGGTCTGCGCACCCCAGTAGGCGTCCTCCGGAACTTCGACCGGGCCCAGGCTGTCTGTCTCGATACGGCTCATGCTGCGCTCACTCCTTTGTAGTTCGAAATCGCAGTTTAGGCCCTGATTCGATAGAGCGGTTCCGTCGCTCGTCGTGCCACTTGAGCACTTCGCCATCACAGCGCAGAATGCTCTACTCTGAGGTACCCGCCTCCCTTTCTTGAAGGAAATGCAATGACCCGTCTCCGTGTCCTCTGTGCCGCCGTTGCCCTGGTTTGCGCCAGCGGCCAGGTACTCGCTGCCACTCCAGCGCACAACGCTGCCGCCGAGAAATTCCTGACCCTGGCCAATGCCGACAAGCTGGGCACCCCGGTGTACATGCAGGTCCAGCAGATGTTCGCCCAGCGCTTCGAGCAAACCAAGGCGCCGGCCTCCAAGAAAACCGTGCTCGACAGCTACCAGGCCAAGGCCAACGCCGCCCTGGACAACGCCATCGGCTGGAAGAAGCTCAAGCCGAAGATGGTCGACCTCTACACCGCGACCTTCACCGAGGCCGAGCTGAACGACCTGGTCAAGTTCTACGAATCGCCCCTGGGCAAGAAAGTCCTGCGTGAAATGCCCAAGGTCACCCAGCAGTCCGCCCAGCTGACCCAGCAGAGCCTGGAGCCGGCGGTACCGGTGGTCAACAAGCTGCTCGACGACATGACCAAGGAACTCGACCCAAGCGCCGGCAAGGCCCCGGCGAAGAAGTGAGCGTGACGCGATGAGCATGCAGCAACGCATCGAACAGCAGCTGGCGCCGCTGGGCACGCAACACCTCGAAGTGCACAACGAAAGCCACATGCACAGCCGTGGCCAGGAAACGCACTACAAGGCGGTGCTGGTCAGCGAGCAGTTCGCGGGGCTGAACAGCGTCAAGCGCCACCAGAGGGTCTACGCCACCATGGGTGAGCTGATGGGCCAGATCCACGCCCTGGCGATTCACACCTACACGCCCGAGGAATGGGCTGTGGTCGGTGTGGCGCCGGCCTCGCCGGTGTGCGCCGGCGGCGGCAAGCACTGAATCCTTTCCGTCGTTCTGATACAATTCGCGTTATTCCCTCGGGGCCGCTTTGCGGCCCATCGCCGGCAAGCCGGCTCCCACAGGTCCTGCGCAAATTTCGAGTCTTGCGCTGAGCGTGTGGGAGCCGGCTTGCCGGCGATGGGCTGCGCAGCGGCCCCATGCTTTTGCCAAACCCGGTCCGCCCCTTACGAGGGCAACCACCTGGAGATTCAACGCAATGACCCAACCGATCGTCGTGGCGGCGCTGTACAAGTTCGTCACCCTCGAAGACTACGTCGAACTGCGCGAGCCGCTGCTCAAGGCCATGCTCGACAACGGCGTCAAAGGCACCCTGCTGCTGGCCAACGAAGGTATCAACGGCACCGTCTCGGCCACCCGCGAAGGCATCGACGCGCTGCTGGCCTGGCTGCGCAACGACCCACGCCTGGTGGACGTCGACCATAAAGAGTCATACTGCGACGAGCAGCCGTTCTACCGCACCAAGGTCAAGCTCAAGAAAGAGATCGTCACCCTCGGCGTGCCTGGCGTGGATCCGAACAAGGCGGTCGGCACCTACGTCGACCCGAAAGACTGGAACGCCCTGATCAGCGACCCGGAAGTGCTGCTGATCGACACCCGCAATGACTATGAAGTGGCCATCGGCACTTTCAGGGGCGCCATCGACCCGAAGACCGAGACCTTCCGCGAGTTCCCCGACTACATCAAGGCCCACTTCGACCCGAGCAAGCATAAGAAGGTCGCCATGTTCTGCACTGGTGGCATCCGTTGCGAAAAGGCCTCCAGCTACATGCTCGGTGAGGGCTACGAAGCGGTCTATCATCTTAAGGGTGGCATCCTGAAATACTTCGAGGAAGTACCCCAGGAAGAAAGCCTCTGGGACGGCGACTGCTTCGTCTTCGACAACCGGGTCACGGTGCGCCACGACCTGACCGAGGGCGAGTACGACCAGTGCCATGCCTGCCGCCACCCGATCGACGTGAAGGACCGGGAGTCGGAGCACTATTCGCCAGGCGTGAGCTGCCCGCACTGCTGGGACAGCCTGAGCGAGAAGACTCGGCGCAGCGCCATCGATCGCCAGAAGCAGATCGAGCTGGCCAAGGCGCGCAACCAGCCGCACCCGATCGGTTTCAACTACAAAGCCGAGGCCTGATGCATGTCCGCACGCCTGCTCTATGTGATGGACCCGATGTGCTCCTGGTGCTGGGGCTTTGCCCCGGTGGCCGAGGCGCTGATCGCCCAGGCCAGTGAGGCGGGTGTAGGGACCCGCCTGGTGCCGGGCGGCCTGCGCACCGGTGGCAGCGCCCTGGACGCCTCGACCCGCAAGTACATCCTCGAGCACTGGCAGGCGGTGCATGATGCCACCGGGCAACCGTTTCGTTTCGACGATGCGATGCCCGACGGTTTCGTCTATGACACGGAGCCGGCGTGCCGCGCCCTGGTGGCCGCACGCGAGCTGGATGAAAAGCAGGCCTGGCGCCTGCTGCAACTGATCCAGGCATCGTTCTACCAGCAGGGCGTGGATGTCACCCGCGCCCCGCAACTGGTGGAGCTGGCCGAGCAGGCCGGCTTCGACCGCGAGCAGTTCTCCCAGCGCTTCACCCTTCCTGACACCCGTGTCGCCACCAGTGCCGATTTCGCCTGGGTGCAGGACCTGGGCATCGCTGGCTTCCCCACGCTGCTGGCCGAGCGCAATGGCCAGCTGGCCCTGCTGACCAATGGCTACCAGCCGCTGGACAGCCTGCAACCCTTGCTCGGCCGCTGGCTGCAGCAGGCCGCCTGTGCTTGACCTGCCAGGGTCGCCAGACCCTGTGCCAGGGAAGTCCCCCGCTGTGCCCGATCGCCTGAGCTGGGCGGAGATCCGCCGCCTGGCCCTGCACCACAAGCAAGCCCTGTGGACCGCCAACCTGGTGGCCGTGCTCGCCGCCCTGTGCAGCGTACCGATTCCCTTGCTGCTGCCGCTGCTGGTGGACGAAGTGCTGCTGGGGCATGGCGACGCAGCGCTGAAGTGGATGAACAATTTTCTGCCCACAGGCTGGCAGGTGGCCGCCGGTTACATTGGGCTGATGCTGTGCGCCACCCTCGGCCTGCGCCTGGCGGCGTTGGCGTTCAACGTGGTCCAGGCCAAGCTGTTCGCCGGCCTGGCCAAGGATATCGTCTACCGCCTACGCATCCGTCTGATCGAGCGACTCAAGCGCATTTCGCTCAAGGAATACGAAAGCCTGGGCAGCGGCACGGTGACCACCCACCTGGTCACTGATCTGGACACCCTGGACAAGTTCGTCGGTGAAACCCTGAGCCGCTTCCTGGTGGCCGTGCTCACCCTGACCGGCACCGCGGCCATCCTGATCTGGATGCACTGGCAGCTGGCGTTGCTGATCCTGCTGTTCAACCCGCTGGTGATCTATTTCACCGTGCAGTTGGGCAAGCGCGTCAAGCACCTGAAGAAGCTCGAGAACGACAGCACCGCACGGTTCACCCAGGCATTGACCGAGACCCTCGACGCGATCCAGGAGATCCGCGCCGGCAACCGCCAGGGCTACTTCCTCGGCCGCCTGGGGCTGCGCGCCCGCGAGGTGCGCGACTACGCGGTGGCCTCGCAGTGGAAGAGCGACGCCAGTGGCCGCGCCAGTGGCCTGTTGTTCCAGTTCGGCATCGATATCTTCCGTGCCGCTGCCATGCTCACGGTGTTGTTCTCCGACCTGTCGATCGGCCAGATGCTGGCGGTGTTCAGCTACCTGTGGTTCATGATCGGACCGGTGGAACAGTTGCTGAACCTGCAATATGCCTACTATGCCGCCGGCGGTGCGCTGAGCCGCTTGAACGAGCTGCTGGCGCGGGCCGACGAGCCGCAGTACCCGGCGGCCGCCGACCCGTTTGCCGGGCGCGACACGGTCGGTATCGAGGTGCGCGACCTGCGCTTCGCCTATGCCGACGAACCGGTGCTGGACCAGCTCAACCTGACCATTGCCCCGGGCGAGAAGGTCGCCATCGTCGGTGCCAGTGGCGGCGGCAAGAGTACCCTGGTGCAGTTGCTACTTGGGCTGTACAGCGCCCAGGCCGGGACCATCCGCTTCGCAGGCGCCAGCCTGCAGGAGATCGGCCTGGAGACCCTGCGCGAAAATGTCGCGGTGGTGCTGCAGCACCCGTCACTGTTCAACGACAGTGTGCGCGCCAACCTGACCATGGGGCGTGACTGCAGCGACGACGCCTGCTGGCAGGCGCTGCGCATCGCCCAGTTGGACGCCACCATCGCCGCGCTGCCCCAGGGCCTGGACAGCATCGTCGGGCGTTCCGGCGTGCGCCTGTCCGGTGGCCAGCGCCAGCGCCTGGCGATCGCCCGCATGGTGTTGGCCGAACCCAAGGTGGTCATCCTCGACGAGGCCACCTCCGCGCTGGACGCCGCCACCGAATACAACCTGCACCTGGCCCTGGCGCGCTTCCTCAGCGGGCGCACCACGCTGATCATCGCCCACCGCCTGTCGGCGGTGAAGCAGGCGGACCGGGTGCTGGTGTTCGATGGCGGTCATGTCGCCGAAGATGGCGACCACCAGCAGCTGATCGCCGAAGGTGGCCTGTACGCCAAGCTCTACGGCCACCTGCAGCAAACCTGAAAACAGCCTCAAGGTTCGAGCTGCAAGCGGCAAGTTGGGGGCAGCGCACTTTTTCTTGTCGCTTGGCGCTTGTAGCTTGTCGCTCCTTCATGGCAAATGGCCTACGCTGTGCTTGTCTAGGTCGATTCGTGCCTTATCTGCCGCCATGACAGGGATTACATGAAGGGAAATCGGACTCTCGAAGCGCCAAGGCTGCTGGGCATCATCTGGCCCTTCGTCGCCGTTGTGGTTTTCCAGGTACTGCTTGGCAGTCTGAGTCTTTATGCATTGTCCGCCGTGCGCGCCTATGTGGCGGGCGAGAGCCTGTGGTCCAAGGCGCAGAAGGACGCCATCTACTACCTCAACCTCTATGCCGATGATCGCGATCCGCTGACCTATGCCCGCTATCGCCGGGCCATCCTGGTGCCCCAGGGCGATCACAACCTGCGCCTGGCCCTGGATCGGCCCGAGCCGGACCTGGAGGCGGCGCGCCAGGGCGTGCTGCAAGGCGGCAATCACCCCGAGGATGTCGCCCGGATCATCTGGTTCTACCGCAACTTTCGCCATATCAGCTATATGGAAACCGCCATCGATTACTGGGACATCGGTGACGACTACCTGCGCCAGCTCGACGTGCTGGCCCAGCAGATGCGCGAGGGGTTTGCCGGCGGCAAGGCCGATGCCCATCAGGTAGCCAACTGGAAGGCGCGGATCGTGGCCATCAATGATGGCGTGACGCCCGCCGCCAAGGCATTCAGCGATGCCCTGGGTGAAGGTTCGCGGATGCTGCTCAAGGTGCTGATGCTCACCAACCTGGCCACCGCGCTGTTCCTTATCGCCATGGCCTGGCGGCGCTCGAGCAAGCTGCTGGCCCAGCGCCAGGCATTCGCCAGTGCGTTGCAGGAGGAGAAGGAGCGGGCGCAGATCACCCTGGAGTCGATCGGCGACGCGGTGATCACCGCCGATGTCGATGGTTGCATCAGCTACATGAACCCGGCTGCCGAACAGCTGACGCACTGGCAGGCGATGCAGGCCCAGGGGCTGCCGCTGGCGGCGCTGTTCAGCCTGCTCGACGAGAATGCCGAAGGCGACAGCCTGACGCTGGTCGAGCAGGTGCTCAGCGGCAGCCTCAAGGGCGGCGCCGAGCACGCCCGGCTGATCCAGCGCCTGGATGGTAGTACGGTGTCGGTCAACCTGGTGGGCTCGCCCATTCTTACAGAAGGGCAGGTCAGCGGCATCGTCGTGGTACTGCACGACATGACCCAGGAGCGCCAGTACATCGCCAACCTGTCCTGGCAGGCCACTCACGACGCGCTGACCGGTCTGGCCAACCGCCGCGAGTTCGAATACCGCCTGGAGCAGGCGCTCAATGCCCTGGCGCGCCAGGCCGGCCGGCATTCATTGATGTTCCTCGACCTCGATCAGTTCAAGCTGGTCAATGACACGTGTGGGCATGCCGCCGGCGACGAGTTACTGCGCCATATCTGCGCGGTGTTGCAGTCGGGCCTTCGCGAAGGTGACACCTTGGCGCGCCTGGGGGGGGACGAATTCGGCGTGCTGCTCGAGAACTGCCCGCCGGAGCAGGCCGAGCGCATTGCCGAGCAATTGCGCCAAGCCGTGCAGAGCCTGCATTTCGTGTGGAAGGGTAGGCCCTTCGTCACCACGGTCAGCATCGGCCTGGTGCATATCGCCCAGGTGCCCAGTACCTTGGAGGCATCGTTGCGCGCGGCGGACATGGCTTGCTACATGGCCAAGGAGAAAGGGCGCAATCGCGTCCAGGTCTATCACGCCGACGACAGCGAGCTGTCCATGCGCTTTGGTGAAATGGCCTGGATCCAGCGCCTGCACGTAGCGCTGGAGGAGAATCGCTTCTGCCTATACGCCCAGGAAATCGCTCCGCTGCACCCCCACGATGGGCTGGGGCATATCGAGATCCTCCTGCGCCTGCACGATGAAAGCGGGCGTACCATCCTGCCCGACAGCTTCATTCCCGCAGCCGAGCGCTATGGCCTGATGACCGCACTAGATCGTTGGGTGGTACGCAGCGTGTTCCAGGTGATTCGCCAATGCCTGGACGAGGGCCGGGAGGGGCCGTTGGCCATGTGCGCCATCAATCTCTCGGGCTCGAGCATTGGCGACGACAAATTCCTCGAGTACCTGCAGCGCCTGTTTGGCGAGTACGACATCCCGCCCCGGTTGATCTGTTTTGAAATTACTGAAACCAGCGCCATCGCCAATTTGGGTAGTGCAATCCGGTTCATCAATGAATTGAAAGGATTGGGCTGCAAATTCTCGCTGGACGACTTCTGCGCCGGAATGTCGTCATTCGCCTATTTGAAGCATTTACCTGTAGACTTCCTGAAGATCGACGGAAGTTTCGTCAAGGACATGCTTGATGACCCGATCAACCGGGCGATGGTCGAAGTGATCAATCACATTGGCCACGTCATGGGCAAGCGGACCATTGCCGAGTTCGTCGAAACGCCACTGATCGAGCAGGCTTTGCAGGAAATCGGCGTGGACTACGCCCAGGGGTATCTCATCGAACGTCCGCAGGTGTTCACCTGCGACAGCCTGCAGCGCCAACGGATTGCCGCGAGGCCCCTTCTGCACCGGGCGCCGGGGACCTTTCGCTGAACAACGCCCGGAAATCACAGGGAATCAAGGAGCTGACAGTGATCGACGCGTTCGTAAGGATCGGACCATTGATGGATCCGGCCAGTTATCCACAGTGGGCCCAACAACTGATCGACGATTGCCGCGAAAGCAAGCGTCGGGTGGTGGAGCATGAGTTCTACCAGCGCCTGCGCGATGGCCGGCTCAAGCAGTCGACCATCCGCCAGTACCTGATCGGTGGCTGGCCGGTGGTCGAGCAGTTCTCCCTCTACATGGCCCACAACCTCACCAAGACCCGTTACGCCCGGCACCCCGGGGAGGACATGGCGCGCCGCTGGCTGATGCGCAACATCCGCGTCGAGCTCAATCATGCCGACTACTGGGTGCACTGGTGCCAGGCCCATGGCATCCACTTGCATGAATTGCAGTCTCAGGAAGTGCCGCCCGAGCTCAATGGCTTGAACGACTGGTGTTGGCGGGTATGCGCCACCGAGTCGCTGGCCATCGCGATGGCGGCCACCAACTACGCCATCGAAGGTGCCACCGGCGAATGGTCGGCAGTGGTCTGCGCCGAAGATACCTACGCCCAGGGCTTCCCCGAAGACACCCGCAAGCGCGCCATGAAATGGTTGAAGATGCATGCGCAGTATGATGACGCGCACCCGTGGGAAGCGCTGGAAATCATCTGCACTCTGGCGGGCGAGAACCCGACCCTGGGGTTGCGCACCGAGCTGCGCCGGGCGATCTGCAAGAGCTACGACTGCATGTTCCTGTTCCTGGAGCGTTGCATGCAGCTCGAAGGGCGCCAGCAGGGGCGTTTGCGCCCGGCCTTGGCGGCGGGCTGAAATCATCGTTTGCTGGTTCTTTCGCCGCGGTTTGTCGATGCGGCGAAAGGGCCGCAAGGCGGCCCCGGCTACCTGAAGATTACTGCGCGTTCAGCGCCTGCCCGTTCACATCCTTGCTGTCCGGCCCCATCAGGTACAGGTACACCGGCATGATGTCCTCGGGCAGCGGGTTGTTCTGCGGGTTCTCGCTCGGATACGCCTGGGCGCGCATTGCCGTGCGGGTGGCGCCTGGGTTGATGCTGTTGGAGCGCACCGGCGCGACGCCTTCCAGCTCGTCCGCCAGGGTCTGCATCAATCCTTCGGTGGCGAATTTCGACACCCCGTAGGCGCCCCAGTACGCCCGGCCCTTGCGCCCGACGCTGCTGGAAGTGAACACCACCGAGGCGTCTTCAGACAGCTTGAGCAGCGGCAGCAAGGTGCTGGTCAGCATGAAGGTGGCGTTGACGTTGATATGCATCACGCGCATGAAATTGTCGCCCGACAGCTGTTCCAGCGGCGTGCGCGGGCCAATGATCGAGGCGTTGTTGAGCAGGCCGTCGAGGCGGCCGAACTGATCCTCGATCATCGCCGCCAGTTCGTCGTACTGGTGGGGCAGGGCGGTTTCCAGGTTGAACGGGATTACCACCGGTTGTGGGTGGCCCGCGGCTTCGATCTGGTCGTAGACCTCGTTCAGGTTGGCTTCGGTCTTGCCCAGCAGCAGCACCGTGGCGCCCAGGGCGGCATAGGCCTTGGCGGCAGCGGCGCCGATGCCGCGGCCGGCGCCGGTGACCAGGATGATTCGGCCCTTGAGCAGGTCGGGGCGGGCGGTGTAGTCGAACATAGGTCTGTCCTTGGATATGAGCTGCAAGCTGTAAGCGGCAAGCGACAAGAGAGAGCGGATCAGTGTTGGGGCTGCTCTTTCCTGAAGCTTGAAGCTTGACGCTTGCGACTTGAAATCAGCAGCCGCACAGCGCGCTGTCGATCACCTTGCGCAGCTCCAGCGGGTGGTCCACCACCACGTCGGCACCCCAGTTGTTGGGGTTGTCCTCTGGATGTATATAGCCATAGCGCACCGCCGCAGTGCGGGTGCCGGCATCACGGCCGGACTCGATATCACGCAGGTCGTCGCCGACGAACAGGACGCTGGCCGGATCCAGATCGAGCGTCTTGCATGCCAGGATCAGTGGCTCGGGGTCGGGCTTGCTGTTCTTCACATGATCCGGGCAGATCAGCAGCGCCGAACGCTCGGCCAGCCCGAGTCGCTGCATGATCGGCTCGGCGAAGCGCACCGGTTTATTGGTGACCACGCCCCACAGCAGGTTGCCTTTCTCGATGTCGGCCAGCAGCTCCGGCATGCCGTCGAACAGCTTGCTGTGCACCGCGCAGTCGCGCTGGTAGCGCTCGAGGAACTCCAGGCGCAGGGGCTCGAAGCCGTCGGTATCGGGGTCCATGGCGAAGGTTGCTGCGACCATGGCGCGGGCGCCGCCGGAGATCACCTCGCGGATACGCGCGTCGTCAATGGCCGGCAAGCCGCGATCGGCGAGCATCGCCTGGCAGATGGCAATGAAGTCCGGCGCCGTGTCCAGCAGGGTGCCGTCCATGTCGAAGAGTACTGCTCGCAGGCGCATGCTCATTCCTCGCGCAGGGTCTGGATCATGTAGTTGACGTCGACGTCGTTGCACAGCTTGTAGTGCTTGGTCAGCGGGTTGTAGGTCAGGCCGATGATGTCCTTGACCTCGAGGCCTGCGGCACGGCTCCAGGCGCCCAGCTCGGAAGGGCGGATGAACTTCTTGAAGTCGTGGGTGCCGCGCGGCAGCATCTTCAGCACGTATTCTGCGCCGATAATGGCCAGCAGGTAGGCCTTGGGGTTGCGGTTGATGGTCGAGAAGAACACTTGGCCGCCGGGCTTGACCATGCGGTAGCAGGCACGGATCACCGAGGAAGGGTCGGGCACATGCTCGAGCATTTCCAGGCAGGTGACCACGTCGAACTGGCCAGGCATCTCTTCGGCCAGGGCTTCGGCGGTGATCTGCCGGTACTCCACCGCAACGCCCGACTCCAGCTGGTGCAACTGGGCCACCGCCAGCGGTGCCTCGCCCATGTCGATGCCGGTGACGGTGGCGCCACGCTGGGCCATTGCCTCGCTGAGGATGCCGCCGCCGCAGCCGACGTCCAGCACCTTCTTGCCGGCCAGGCCGACACGCTCGTCAATCCAGTTGACCCGCAGCGGGTTGATGTCGTGCAGCGGCTTGAACTCGCTCTCGCGGTCCCACCAGCGGTGGGCCAGGGCTTCGAACTTGGCGATTTCGGCGTGGTCGACGTTGCTCATGGGAACAGTCCTCTGAATCTTCGATAAATAGTGTCGCGGGGCGGCAGCCGCAACTGCCGGCCATTCATTCGTTGCGCCCACCGATGCGGGCTCCCCAAGCGCGGGCGTTGGCGGCCAGCGCGGCTTCGTCCATTTGGCTCAGGCGGCGGTCCTCGACCAGTTGCTGTCCGGCGACCCAGACATCCTTCACGCAGTCGCGCCCGGTGGCGTAGATCAGTTGCGAGACCGGGTCGTGCACCGGTTGCTGCGCCAGCCCCGACAGGTCGAAGACGGTCAGGTCGGCGGCCTTGCCCACCTCGAGCGAGCCGGTGATCGCTTCCAGGGCTAGGGCACGGGCGCCATTGAGCGTGGCCATGCGCAGCGCCCTGTGTGCGTCCAGAGCGGTGGCCGAGCCAGCGACGGCCTTGGCCAGCAGCGCGGCGGTGCGGGTTTCACCGAGCAGGTCGAGGTCATTGTTGCTGGCGGCGCCATCGGTGCCGACGGCCACGTTCACCCCGGCCTGCCACAGGCGCTCCACCGGGCAGAAACCGCTGGCCAGCTTGAGGTTGGATTCGGGGCAGTGGACCACACTGGTGTTGCTTTCTACCAGCAGCGCCAGGTCTTCGTCGCTGATCTGGGTCATGTGCACCGCTTGCAGGTTCGGGCCCAGCAGGCCCAGGCGCGCAAGGCGCGCCAGTGGCCGCTCGCCGTTGTCCTTGAGCGCTTGCTCGACTTCGCTGGCGGTCTCGTGGATGTGCATGTGCAACGGTGCGTCCAGCTGATCGGCGATTACCCGGATCTTCTCCAGGTTCTCGTCGCTCACCGTGTAGGGGGCGTGCGGGCCCAGGGCAATGGTGATGCGCGGGTGGTGGCGCAGCTCGCCGAACAGTTCGATGGCCAGGTGCAGGGCCTCGTCCGGGGTGCGTGCGCCTGGGATGGGGAAATCCAGCAGCGGCACGGCGATCTGCGCGCGGATGCCGCTGCGGTGCACACGGTCGCAGGCCTCGCGTGGATAGAAATACATGTCGGCGAAGCAGGTGATGCCGCCCTTGAGCTGTTCGGCAATGGCCAGGTCGGTGCCGTCGGCCACGAAGGCCTCGGTCACCCAGCGACCCTCGGCGGGCCAGATGTGTTCCTGCAGCCAGGTCATCAGTGGCAGGTCGTCGGCCAAGCCGCGGAACAGGGTCATGGCAGCGTGGCCGTGGGCGTTGATCAGCCCGGGCGTCAGCAGGCAGTCGGGCAGCGTTCGCACTTCCCGCGCTTGTGGCGCCCGCTCGCGTGGGCCGAGCCAGGCGATCTGACCGTCGCGGATGCCCAGCGCATGGCCCTCCAGCACGACACCGGCCGGCTCGACGGGGACCAGCCAGTCCGGCACAAGCAGCAGGTCGAGGAGGGGAGTGGCGATGGGCATGCGCGATATATACCTGGATCGGTTCGGCTAAACGCGCAGTATACCCGAGCGTCCGCGACGCAGGCTCGCTATAATCGCCGGCTTTTGATGCCAGGGCGACGGGGAGAGGCGATGCGCGAGCAACTGATGGCGGCGGAGACGGTAACGGGCATCGAGTGGCGCGACGGCGTGCTGCACCTGCTCGACCAGCGCCTGCTGCCGCTTGAGCAGTGCTGGCTGGCCTGTACCGAGGCGGCCGAGGTGGCTGAGGCGATCAGCGACATGGCCGTGCGTGGCGCTCCGGCGATCGGCATCTGCGCCGCCTACGGCCTGGTGCTCGCGCTGCGCCATCGCCTGGCGGAAGGCGAGAGCTGGGAGGAGAGCCTCGAAGAAGACTTCATGATGCTCGGCGAGGCGCGACCTACTCCGGCCAACCTGTTCTGGGCGCTCAACCGCATGCGTGAGCGTCTGCAGCGCCTGCGCCCGGATGAGGACGTGCTGAAGGTGATGGAGGCCGAGGCGGTGGCGATTCACCAGAGTGATCGCGAGGCCAACCTGACCATGGCCCAGTTCGGTGTCGAGCAGATCCGCAGGCACCAGGGCAGCGAGCAGGCCCTGCTTACCCATGGCAACGCCGGGGCGTTGGCCACTGGAGGCTTCGGTACTGCCCTGGGGGTGATCCGCGCCGCCACCCTGGAGGGCATGGTCGAGCAGGTCTATGCCTGCGAGTCGCGGCCGTGGCTGCAGGGTTCGCGCCTGACCGCCTGGGAGCTGGCCGCCGACGGTGTGCCGGTGACTGTGGTCGCTGACGCGGCGGCGGGGCACCTGATGAAGATCAAGGGCATCACCTGGGTGGTGGTCGGCGCCGACTGCATTGCCGCCAATGGCGATGTGGCGGCGAAGATCGGCACCTACCAGATGGCGGTGGCGGCCATGCACCACGGGCTGCGCTTCATGGTGGTGGCGCCTAGCACCAGCATCGATCTGAACCTGCCCACCGGGGACGATATCCCGCTGGAGACGCGCGGCGAGGAAGAGCTGTTGGAGGTGTCCGGGATCCAGGTAACCGCTGATGTCGAAGCCTATAACCCGGTGGTCGATGTCACGCCGGCCGACCTGATCGACGTGATCGTCACCGAGAAGGGCGTGGTCGAGCGCCCGGATACCGCAAAAATTGCCCAGTTGATGTGCCGCAAACGCCTCCATTGAGGCGTTTTTCCATCCGTGCGGATGGTACTGTACGGCAACCTGCCATATCTCCCATGCGCGCAGCGTTTGTGATACCATCCGGCAGTTTCCAAGGCCGCTCTTTACCGCGGTCTTCATTGCGCAGATCCATGGCACAACTCATTGATTTGTCGTAAGTCGTCGCACCCCAATTGCGCTGCGGCGGCGAGCTTCGTTCGTCCTTCGAGGGATCAGGCGAAGTTTCACCAGAAAAAGGAATCAGGCTTCTCATGGGCGAACTGGCCAAAGAAATCCTCCCGGTCAATATCGAAGACGAACTGAGACAGTCTTACCTCGACTACGCGATGAGCGTTATTGTCGGGCGAGCGCTGCCCGATGCGCGTGACGGCTTGAAGCCCGTGCATCGCCGCGTTCTGTATGCGATGAGCGAACTGGGCAACGACTGGAACAAGCCGTACAAGAAATCCGCCCGTGTGGTCGGTGACGTGATCGGTAAGTACCACCCGCACGGCGACACCGCCGTGTACGACACCATCGTGCGCATGGCCCAGCCATTCTCGCTGCGCTATTTGCTGGTCGATGGCCAGGGCAACTTCGGTTCGGTGGACGGCGACAACGCCGCGGCCATGCGATACACCGAAGTGCGCATGTCCAAGCTGGCCCATGAGCTACTGGCCGACCTGCACAAAGAAACTGTCGACTGGGTGCCGAACTACGACGGTACCGAGCAGATCCCGGCGGTCATGCCGACCAGGATCCCCAACCTGCTGGTCAACGGTTCCAGCGGTATCGCCGTGGGCATGGCGACGAACATTCCGCCGCACAACCTCGGCGAAGTGATCGATGGCTGCCTGGCGCTGATCGACAACTCCGACATCACGGTCGATGAACTGATGCAGTTCATCCCGGGGCCGGACTTCCCGACAGCGGGCCTGATCAATGGTCGCCAGGGCATCATCGAGGCCTATCGCACCGGCCGTGGCCGCATCTATATGCGTGCCCGCTCCGAGATCGAGGACATCGACAAGGTCGGCGGCCGCCAGCAGATCGTGGTCACCGAGCTGCCGTACCAGCTGAACAAGGCGCGCCTGATCGAAAAGATCGCCGAGCTGGTCAAAGAGAAGAAGATCGAAGGCATCACCGAGCTGCGCGACGAGTCCGACAAGGACGGCATGCGTATCGTCATCGAGCTGCGCCGCGGCGAGGTGCCGGAGGTGGTGCTCAACAACCTCTACCAGCAGACCCAGCTGCAGAGCGTGTTCGGCATCAACATCGTTGCCCTGATCGACGGTCGCCCGCGCCTGCTGAACCTCAAGGACCTGCTCGAGGCGTTCGTTCGCCACCGTCGCGAGGTGGTCACCCGCCGCACCGTGTTCGAGCTGCGCAAGGCCCGCGAGCGTGGCCATATCCTTGAAGGCCAGGCGGTCGCGCTGTCCAACATCGACCCGGTCATTGCCCTGATCAAGGCCTCGCCGACGCCGTCCGAAGCCAAGGAAGCACTGATCAGCACGGCCTGGGAGTCCAGCGCGGTGCAGGTCATGGTCGAGCGTGCCGGTGCCGAGTCGTGCCGTCCGGAAGACCTGCCGGAGCAATACGGCCTGCGCGAAGGCAAGTACTACCTGTCGCCGGAACAGGCCCAGGCGATCCTGGAGCTGCGCCTGCACCGCCTGACCGGCCTGGAGCACGAGAAGCTGCTGGCCGAGTACCAGGAGATCCTCGAGCAGATCGGCGAGCTGATTCGCATCCTCAGCAGCGCCGAGCGCCTGATGGAAGTGATCCGCGAGGAGCTTGAAGCGATCCGCGCCGAGTACGGCGATGCCCGTCGCACCGAAATCCTCAATGCCAGCCACGACCTCAACTACGGTGACATGATCCCGGAAGAAGAGCGTGTGGTGACCATCTCCCACGGTGGCTACGCCAAGACCCAGCCATTGTCCGCGTACCAGGCCCAGCGCCGTGGTGGCAAGGGCAAGTCGGCCACAGGCGTCAAGGACGAGGACTACATCGAGCACCTGCTGGTCGCCAACAGCCATGCCACCCTGTTGCTGTTCTCCAGCAAGGGCAAGGTGTACTGGAAGAAGACCTACGAGATTCCCGAGGCCTCCCGCGCCGCCCGCGGCCGCCCACTGGTCAACCTGCTGCCGCTGGAGGAGGGTGAGCGCATCACCGCCATGCTGCAGATCGACCTGGAGGCGCTGCAGCAGCACGCAGATCCAGAGGAAGAACTGGAAGACAGCGACGACAGCGTGATCGAAGGCGAGCTGGTGGAGGCCGAGGAGATCGACGAGGAAGACGGCGACACCCCTGAGTGGATCGCCGAAGCGACCGGCGCCTACATCTTCATGGCCACTGCTTCCGGTACCGTCAAGAAGACTCCGCTGGTGCAGTTCGCCCGTCCGCGTTCCAACGGCCTGATTGCCCTGAAGCTCAAGGAAGGTGACACCCTGATCGCTGCCGCCATCACCGATGGCGCCAAGGAAGTCATGATGTTCTCCGACGCCGGCAAGGTGATCCGCTTCGCCGAGAGCGTGGTGCGCGAGATGGGCCGTACCGCCCGTGGCGTGCGCGGCATGAAGCTGGGCAAGGGGCAGCAGATCATTTCCATGCTGATTCCGGAGTCCGGCGCGCAGATCCTCACCGCTTCCGAGCGTGGTTTTGGCAAGCGCACCCCGCTGTCCAAGTTCCCGCGTCGCGGCCGTGGCGGCCAGGGCGTGATCGCCATGGGCACCAAGGGGCGCAACGGCCTGCTGATCGGCGCTATCCAGGTGCAGGAAGGCGAGGAAATCATGCTGATCTCCGACCAGGGCACGCTGGTGCGTACCCGGGTCGGCGAGGTGTCCAGCCTGGGCCGTAACACCCAGGGTGTCACGCTGATCAAGCTGGCCACCGACGAGACGCTGGTGGGGCTTGAGCGCGTCCAGGAACCCTCCGAGGAAGAGCTCGATGAACTGATCGAGACGGACGAGGAGGGCGCCCCGCTCGATGCGGTGGGCGACGACGATGCCGGCACCGAAGAGGCGCCTCAGGAATAATCGATGCAACAACCCGAGCGGGGCGACCAAGGTCGCCCCGTTTGACTGATGAAGGTGGGGCATTGGCGCTGCAAGGCAGCCCCGGTGCCGGCGACGCAGTCTTGACTGGTCGGCAGCGAATTACGATTTTGTTCTATTTGGCAGAGCGAGAGTGGATGTGAGCAAACGAGCCTTTAACTTCTGCGCAGGCCCTGCCGCGCTTCCTGATGCCGTGCTGCAGCGCGCCCAGGCCGAGATGCTGGACTGGCGCGGCAAGGGTCTGTCGGTGATGGAAATGAGCCATCGCAGCGACGACTATGTGGCTATCGCCGAAAAGGCCGAGCAGGACCTGCGCGACCTGCTGTCCGTCCCCTCCAACTACAAGGTGCTGTTCCTGCAGGGCGGCGCCAGCCAGCAGTTCGCCGAGATTCCACTGAACCTGCTGCCGGAAAATGGCACCGCCGACTACGTCGAGACCGGTATCTGGTCGAAGAAGGCCATCGAGGAAGCGCGCCGCTTCGGCACTATCAACGTTGCTGCCAGCGCCAAGCCCTACGACTACCTGGCCATCCCGGGCCAGAACGAGTGGCAGCTGACCCGCAACGCCGCCTACGTACACTATGCGTCCAACGAGACCATTGGTGGCCTGCAGTTCGACTGGGTGCCCGAAACCGGTGACGTCCCGCTGGTGGTCGACATGTCCTCGGACATCCTGTCGCGCCCGATCGACGTGTCGCAGTACGGCCTGATCTATGCCGGCGCGCAGAAGAACATCGGCCCGAGCGGCCTGGTGGTGGTGATCGTGCGCGAAGACCTGCTGGGTCGTGCCCGCAGCAGCTGCCCGACCATGCTCGACTACAAGGTGTCGGCCGACAACGGCTCGATGTACAACACTCCGGCCACCTATTCCTGGTACCTCTCGGGCCTGGTGTTCGAGTGGCTCAAGGAGCAGGGTGGCGTCGAGGCCATGGAGCAGCGCAACCGCGCCAAGAAAGAGCGCCTGTACGGCTTCATCGATGCCAGCGAGTTCTACACCAACCCGATCAGCGTCAACGCCCGTTCGTGGATGAACGTGCCGTTCCGCCTGGCCGATGAACGTCTGGACAAAGCCTTCCTGGCTGGCGCCGATGCCCGTGGCCTGCTCAACCTCAAGGGTCATCGTTCGGTCGGTGGCATGCGTGCCTCGATCTACAACGCCCTGGGCCTGGAGGCTGTCGAGGCGCTGGTGCAGTACATGGGTGAATTCGAGAAGGAGCACGGCTGATGTCCGATCAGGAGCTCAAGGCCCTGCGTGTGCGCATCGACAGCCTCGACGAGAAGATCCTCGAGCTGATCAGCGAGCGCGCCCGTTGCGCCCAGGAAGTGGCCAAGGTCAAGACCGCATCGTTGCCTGAAGGCGAGGCGCCGGTGTTCTACCGCCCCGAGCGCGAGGCCGCGGTGCTCAAGCGCGTCATGCAGCGTAACCAGGGGCCGTTGGACAACGAAGAGATGGCGCGGCTGTTCCGCGAGATCATGTCCTCCTGCCTGGCGCTCGAAGAGCCGCTGAAAGTGGCCTACCTCGGCCCTGAGGGGACCTTCACTCAAGCCGCAGCCATGAAGCACTTCGGCCATGCCGTGGTCAGCCGCCCGATGGCGGCCATCGACGAGGTGTTCCGCGAGGTGGCGGCCGGTGCGGTCAATTTCGGCGTGGTGCCGGTGGAGAACTCCACCGAGGGCGCCGTCAGCCATACGCTGGACAGCTTCCTCGAGCATGACATGGTGATCTGCGGCGAGGTCGAGCTGCGTATCCACCATCACCTGCTGGTGGGCGAGAACACCAAGACCGACAGCATCACCCGCATCTACTCCCATGCCCAGTCGCTGGCCCAGTGCCGCAAGTGGCTGGACGCCCATTACCCGAACGTCGAGCGCGTGGCTGTGTCGAGCAACGCCGAGGCGGCCAAGCGGGTCAAGGGCGAGTGGAACTCGGCGGCGATCGCCGGCGACATGGCGGCCAACTTGTATGGTCTGACCCGTCTGGCCGAAAAGATCGAGGACCGCCCGGACAACTCCACGCGCTTCCTGATGATCGGTAACCAGGAAGTACCGCCGACCGGCGACGACAAGACTTCGATCATCGTCTCCATGAGCAACAAGCCGGGTGCTCTGCACGAGCTGCTGGTGCCGTTCCACGAAAACGGCATCGACCTCACGCGCATCGAGACTCGTCCGTCGCGCAGCGGCAAGTGGACCTACGTGTTCTTCATCGACTTTGTCGGCCATCACCGTGATCCGCTGATCAAGGCGGTGCTCGAGCAGATCAGCCAGGAGGCTGTCGCGCTGAAGGTGCTGGGCTCTTATCCGAAAGCGGTACTCTGACGTAGGTTTCAAGGTTCATCGCGGGTCTCGTGGGAGCGGGCTTGTCCCGCGATGGGCTTACAGGCTGTCTTGATTTCTGAACAGGGTTTGCACTCGTGGTTGATGCTGTAACAAACAAATCCGCACCGGTTGTCGGTCGCCTGGTCGTGGTCGGCCTCGGTCTGATCGGAGGCTCCTTCGCCAAGGGCCTGCGCGAAAGTGGCCTGTGCCGCGAAGTGGTCGGCGTCGACCTCGACGCCGAGTCACGCAAACAAGCCGTGGCGCTTGGCGTGGTCGATCGCTGCGAGGCAGACCTTGCGGCCGCTTGTGTCGGTGCCGACGTCATCCAGTTGGCTGTGCCGATCCTGGCCATGGAGAAAGTCCTGGCTCGCCTGGCCCAGCTCGACCTGGGTAATGCGGTGATCACCGACGTGGGCAGTGCCAAGGGCAATGTGGTGCGTGCCGCGCGCGAGGCGTTTGCCGAGCGCCTGCCGCGATTCGTGCCGGGG
Organism: Pseudomonas sp. BJa3; assembly: GCF_026343815.1. NCBI lineage: Bacteria > Pseudomonadati > Pseudomonadota > Gammaproteobacteria > Pseudomonadales > Pseudomonadaceae > Pseudomonas > Pseudomonas sp. BJa3. Next base: position 41,472 of record NZ_JAOXMC010000011.1, read on the forward strand.
CACCCGATCGCCGGGTCCGAGCAGAGTGGGGTGGAGGCCTCCAATGCGGCGTTGTTCCGTCGGCACAAGGTGATCCTCACTCCGCTGGCGGAAACCGAGCCGGGCGCGCTCGCCCTGGTTGATCGCCTCTGGCGAGCGCTGGATGCCGATGTCGAGCACATGTCGGTGGAGCGCCATGACGAAGTGCTGGCCGCCACCAGCCACCTGCCGCACCTGCTGGCCTTCGGCCTGGTCGACTCGCTGGCCAAGCGCAATGAAAACCTGGAGATCTTCCGGTACGCTGCGGGAGGCTTCCGCGATTTCACGAGAATCGCCGGCAGCGACCCAACCATGTGGCATGACATCTTCCTCGCCAACCGCGAGGCGGTCCTGCGCACTCTCGATACATTTCGCAGCGACCTCGACGCCCTGCGCGACGCGGTCGATGCTGGGGACGGGCACCAACTGCTGGGCGTGTTCACCCGCGCCCGGGTTGCCCGCGAGCATTTCAGTAAAATCCTTGCCCGTCGGGCCTATGTGGACGCTATGAACGCCAACGATCTGATTTTCCTGGCCCAACCGGGTGGCCGCGTGTCCGGACGGATCCGCGTACCTGGCGACAAATCGATTTCCCACCGCTCGATCATGCTCGGCTCGCTGGCCGAGGGTACGACCGAAGTCGAAGGTTTCCTCGAGGGTGAAGACGCCCTGGCGACCTTGCAGGCCTTCCGCGACATGGGCGTGGTCATCGAAGGGCCGCACCACGGTCGCGTGACCATTCACGGTGTTGGCCTGCATGGCCTCAAGCCGCCGCCCGGCCCGCTGTACGTGGGCAACTCCGGCACCTCGATGCGCCTGCTGTCCGGCCTGCTGGCAGCGCAGTCGTTCGACACCACCATGACCGGTGACGCCTCGCTGTCCAAGCGCCCGATGAACCGCGTGGCCAATCCGCTGCGTGAAATGGGTGCTGTGGTCGAGACCGGCCCTGAAGGTCGTCCGCCGTTGACCATCCGCGGTGGGCACAAGCTCAAGGCGCTGAACTACACGCTGCCGATGGCCAGTGCCCAGGTCAAGTCCTGCCTGCTGCTGGCCGGCCTGTACGCCGAAGGCACCACTACCGTCACCGAGCCTGCGCCGACCCGTGACCACACCGAGCGCATGCTGCGCGGCTTCGGCTACGCGGTCGAGTCGAACGGTCCGGTAGCCTCCCTGCAGTCCGGTGGCAAGCTCACTGCTACCCGCATCGAAGTGCCGGCGGACATTTCCTCCTCGGCGTTCTTCCTGGTGGCGGCGTCCATCGCCGAGGGTTCCGAGCTGGTCCTGGAACACGTCGGCATCAACCCGACCCGCACCGGCGTTATCGACATCCTGCGCCTGATGGGCGGCGACATCACCTTGGAAAACCAGCGTGAAGTCGGCGGCGAGCCGGTGGCCGACCTGCGCGTGCGTGGCGCCAGGCTCAAGGGTATCGACATCCCGCAAGAGCTTGTGCCGCTGGCGATCGACGAGTTCCCGGTGCTGTTCGTCGCTGCCGCCTGCGCCGAAGGGCGTACCGTGCTGCGTGGCGCCGAAGAGCTGCGGGTCAAGGAGTCGGACCGCATCCAGGTGATGGCTGACGGCCTGATCGCCCTGGGCGTGAAGTGTGAGCCGACCCCGGACGGCATCATCATCGATGGCGGCCAGATCGGCGGCGGCGAAGTGCACGGCCACGGCGACCATCGCATCGCCATGGCCTTCAGCATCGCCTCGCTGCGCGCCAGCGCGCCGATCGTGATCCATGACTGCGCCAACGTCGCCACGTCGTTCCCCAACTTCCTGGCACTGTGCAAGGAAGTCGGCATCCGCGTCGCCGAAGAGGGCAAGTCGTGAATTCGCAAGCACCGGTCATCACCATCGACGGGCCGAGCGGCTCGGGCAAGGGTACCGTGGCGGGCCTGCTGGCCCGCGAGCTGGGCTGGCGCCTGCTCGATTCCGGTGCCCTGTACCGCCTGCTGGCGTTCAACGCCACTAACCATGGCGTCGACCTGACCAACGAAGAGCTGCTCAAGGCGCTGGCCGCGCATCTGGACGTGCAGTTCGTCGCGGCGGAGCCGGGCAAGCTGCAGCAGATCATTCTTGAAGGTGAGGATGTCAGCAATGCCATCCGCACCGAGACAGTCGGTGCCGGGGCCTCGATGGTCGCCTCGCTGCCCGCGGTGCGCGAGGCGCTGCTGCAGCGCCAGCGTGCTTTCCGTGAAGCCCCCGGGCTGATTGCCGACGGTCGCGACATGGGCACCGTGGTATTCCCGGACGCGCCGTTGAAGGTGTTCCTTACCGCCAGTGCCGAGGAGCGTGCCCGTCGCCGTTACCTGCAGTTGAAGGGCAAGGGCGAAGATGTTAGTCTGTCGAGTCTGCTAGATGAGATCCGTGCGCGTGATGAGCGCGACACCCAGCGTGCAGTGGCCCCGCTCAAGCCGGCGGCCGATGCAATCCAGCTGGATTCCACGGAGTTGTCCATCGAGCAGGTGCTGCAACGCATCAGAAGCGAGCTCGCCCTGCGCGACCTGGCCTGATGGAGAGGAGGGCCGGCAGGGGCACCAGTCAACGTCCTGCCAGCGCTCCTTAACTTAACGAAACCCACATTGTCTGGAATGTGGCTATGGGCGTCTTTTTCGCCCGAATCTACAGGAATTAAAATGAGCGAAAGCTTTGCAGAACTCTTTGAAGAAAGCCTGAAAACCCTCAATCTTCAGCCGGGTGCAATCATCACCGGTATCGTTGTCGACATCGACGGCGACTGGGTTACCGTACACGCTGGCCTGAAGTCCGAGGGTGTCATCCCGCTCGAGCAGTTCTACAACGAAACCGGCGAACTGACCATCAAGGTCGGTGACGAAGTTCACGTTGCGCTGGACGCGGTCGAAGACGGCTTCGGCGAAACCAAGCTGTCCCGTGAAAAAGCCAAGCGCGCCGAGTGCTGGATTGTTCTGGAAGCTGCTTTCGCTGCCGAAGAAGTGGTCAAGGGCGTTATCAACGGTAAGGTTAAAGGCGGCTTCACTGTCGACGTTAACGGCATCCGTGCGTTCCTGCCGGGCTCCCTGGTTGATGTCCGCCCAGTGCGCGACACCACCCACCTCGAAGGCAAAGAGCTGGAATTCAAGGTCATCAAGCTGGACCAGAAGCGCAACAACGTTGTCGTTTCCCGTCGTAGCGTCCTGGAAGCCGAAAACAGCGCCGAGCGCGAAGCTCTGCTGGAATCGCTGCAGGAAGGCCAGCAGGTCAAAGGTATCGTCAAGAACCTCACCGACTACGGTGCGTTCGTTGACCTGGGCGGCGTCGATGGTCTGCTGCACATCACCGACATGGCCTGGAAGCGTATCAAGCACCCGTCCGAGATCGTCAACGTTGGTGACGAGATCGACGTCAAGGTCCTGAAGTACGATCGTGAGCGCAACCGCGTTTCGCTGGGCCTGAAGCAACTGGGCGAAGACCCATGGGTTGCTATCAAAGCCCGTTACCCAGAGAGCACCCGCGTGACTGCTCGCGTTACCAACCTGACCGACTACGGCTGCTTCGCTGAGCTGGAAGAAGGCGTTGAAGGTCTGGTACACGTTTCCGAAATGGACTGGACCAACAAGAACATCCACCCGTCGAAAGTCGTTCAGGTTGGCGACGAAGTGGAAGTCATGGTTCTGGACATCGACGAAGAGCGTCGTCGTATCTCCCTGGGCATCAAGCAGTGCAAGTCCAACCCATGGGAAGACTTCTCAGGCCAGTTCAACAAGGGTGACAAGATCACCGGTACCATCAAGTCGATCACCGACTTCGGTATCTTCATCGGCCTGGACGGCGGCATCGACGGTCTGGTTCACCTGTCCGACATCTCCTGGAACGAAGCCGGCGAAGAAGCCGTGCGTCGCTTCAAGAAGGGCGACGAGCTGGAAACCGTCATCCTGTCGGTTGATCCAGAGCGCGAGCGCATCTCCCTGGGCATCAAGCAGCTGGAAGACGATCCGTTCTCCAACTTCGTTTCGATCAACGACAAGGGCGCTATCGTCAAAGGTATCGTCAAGGAAGTTGATGCCAAGGGCGCTATCGTGACCCTGGCCGACGACATCGAAGCTACTCTGAAAGCTTCCGAAATCAGCCGTGACCGCGTTGAAGACGCTCGTAACGTGCTGAAGGAAGGCGAAGAGATCGAAGCCAAGATCATCAGCGTCGACCGCAAGTCCCGCGTCATCAGCCTGTCCATCAAGTCGAAGGACGATGCTGAAGAGCGCGAAGCCATCCAGAGCCTGAAAAACGCTCCGGAAGCGGCTGCCGACACCACCATGGCCGCGCTGCTGCGCGAAGCTATGGCCAAGCAGAACTGAGTTCTGTTTGATCGGTAAAAAGGGCGACCCTCGGGTCGCCCTTTTTTGTGCCTGTGTGTCCCGTCCTGAATAAGGTTTACACCTCCCATCCCGAATTTCCGGAGAGTCAGATGGATCAAGGTGTAAAGCGCACACAGCGTGATTACTCGCTGTCTTCTAAATTGGCAGTAGTCGATCAGATCGAAAAAGGCGAGCTGACCTGCACCCAGGCCCGGGAGCGGTACGGCATCCAAGGAAAATCTACGGTTCTGGTATGGTTGCGTAAGCACGGTCGGCAGGATTGGAGCCAGGGGGCCTCGATCCGCGACGAGAGGAGCTGCGCGATGTCTGACCCCAAAACGCTCACTCCAGAGCAGCGAATCAAAGAACTTGAGCAGCAGCTTGCTGATGAGCCAGAAGGCTCAGTTCTTTGAGACGGTCGTTGATGTTCTAAAAAATGAATACGGTGTATCGGTCGTAAAAAAGCGATCCGGCAAGTCCTCACGCAAGGTCAAGTTGCAGGACTGAGCATTGCCAGGGCTTGTCAGTTTCTAGGCATCAGTCGACAGGCTTACTACAAGCGCAACCAGGCCGCTGATGACAAAAAGCGCCAGACGGATCGAGTGATTGAGTTCGTACAGCAAATCCGGATGCGTCAGTCTCGTCTGGGGACACGCAAGCTGCACTATTTGCTGCATTGCCAACCTGACAGACGAGTCCAGGTGGGCCGAGACAGGCTTTTCCAGGTCTTGGGTGAGCGCCGCTTGCTAGTACTGTCTAAGCGGGCGTATCACAAGACAACACAGAGCTTTCATCGCTTTTACCGTCATCCCAGCTTACTTAAGCCCGGTCCAAGCCAAGTCGTACCGACAAGGCCAGAGCACGTCTGGGTGGCCGACATTACTTATCTGCCCGCACGTAACGGCCCGCTGTATCTGAGCCTGGTAACGGATGCGTACGCTAGGAAAATCGTTGGCCACCACGTCCATGAAAGCCTGCATGCCGAGTCGGTGGCGCAAGCTTTCAAGCAGGCATTACGGAAGCGACGTCATCGCCAGCCATTAGTCCACCATTCGGATCGAGACATCCAATACTGCTCGGTGCTATACCAGTCACTGCATCAACGGCACGGCGTTCAGTGCTCCATGACCGATGGGTATGACTGCTACCAGAACGCGCTGGCCGAGCGAATCAACGGAATCCTCAAGACGGAGCTGCTGTCGAGGAGCCCTGAAGATCGTGAGCAGGCGAGGAAGATGGTTGATGAGGCAGTGCAGATCTACAACACAGAACGGCCCCATATGGCCCTGAAAAACAAAATGCCCGATGCGGTGCATCGGGCGTTTTGAGGCCTGTCGGCCTACCTGGACGGGTGTAAACCTATTTCAGGACTAGACAGTGATTTGCCTGGAGGAGCCAAAACAGCTTGTTCCTACAGGGTTTGTAGATATTTCTGTGCTCGTGGGCGATGTGTGGGCCGTAGGCTTTACCACTCGCCTGTAAAGTTGCGTCGCAGTGCGCTCGCGTTCGTGTGGGGGGGATAGCCCGTGCTGCGCCTTATCTTGAATTTTTTTGTTTAGTCAAGAACCACCCTGTTCAAATCCGCCGGAGCGTGCTACAAACTGATTAAGCAATGATCTAGCTGCTTGATAACGAAGGGAAAAATATGACGAAGTCGGAGCTGATCGAACGTATTGTCACCCATCAGGGGCTGCTCTCGTCCAAGGACGTCGAGCTGGCCATCAAGACCATGCTTGAGCAGATGTCGCAGTGCCTGGCGACCGGGGATCGTATCGAGATCCGTGGCTTTGGCAGCTTTTCCCTGCACTATCGCGCACCGCGGGTAGGGCGCAATCCCAAGACCGGCCAGTCGGTCAGCCTCGAAGGTAAGTATGTGCCGCATTTCAAGCCCGGTAAGGAGCTGCGTGATCGGGTCAATGAAGATGAGCATGTGACCCATTGAGTGAAAAGGAGTGATGTGATGCGTAGTCTCAAGCGTGCCCTGACGGTGCTGTTCGTGCTACTGCTGGCGGCTGTGGTGTTGTTCTTCGTGCTGGAGAATCGTCAGGATGTTTCATTGATCATGTTTGGTTGGGTTGCACCGGGTTTTCCCGTGGCGGTGCTGGTATTGGCGACTTTGCTTGTTGGGTTGGTTGTCGGTACATTATTTGGTGCTTACGGATCGAGGCGTGAGAGGCACAGGGTGCATCCTGCAGCATCGCATAACAATTAAAAGAATTTTCCTACATATGAGATAGACTTCTCCCTTTGTCGGTGGGGGTAATGCTAATTCCGTTCTCTTGCTGGACTGGCTGGGGTGTCTTTACGGGGGGGGCGTCAGGGCTGGTCAAGCTGCGACGGATATCTCTCTTGTTCGATTCGCAATGGGCTGCATTCATTTTCTGTTTTTCACTCTTCCTTCAATCTGCTTGAGCATATTTGCTGGTTGCTCAGGTAGGCCTTGCATTGCGCGTAGTGGTGGCTCGTCGTCGGGGCGCCAAACATCTGAATCTGCTCCAGCAAGTCAATAGTCATCTATCCTTAAGATGATCGGTTGTGGTGTGTAAGTTCAGGTCGGGCAAGGTAAGGAGTGTCACAAGCTCGCGGCACCTCTCTGCTGGGCTTGGGCGCGTTGATCGGTTCGATGGAACTAAGTTTCGGTTGAGTGCTCCATGAATGGCTAGTCTCATGCATGGGGTGGGGCATTTCACAATGCCATCTACTATGCTGGGGGATGGTTAAGAATTTGACTTGTGCTCAAGATTACACGGACCCAAGGAATTAGAGAGAAATGCGCAATGAACGTGAGCACCGGAGTGGTGGCGAATCTGACTTGTTCGACTTGCTTGAGTGGCTGTGGTTGCGAAAAGTCACAATATTTCTCGCTGCCCTTGCGGGAGGGGTGCTGGCGGCTATATATGCGTGGATGGTTGCTCCTGTATATGAGTCTAAAGTCATCGTGCAGCCGCCCGTGCAGACTGATATCGCTCGATTAAACTACGGTAGAGGAAATGGAAGTGGCTTAAGTTTGTTTTCGGTCAAGGATGTTTATGGTGTATATGTTCGAAATCTTCAGTCCGAATCCTTGTCTAGAGACTTTTTCTTGAAATATTACCTTCCCAGTCTGTCAAGTCGGGAGCGCGCGGGATCGCAGGATGGACTCTATCGTCTTTTCAAAGAGGCTGTGACTCTTAAGGGGGATGGAAAGGAGGCGTCTGGGCGTTTCACTGTTGTGGTGCGCTCTTCTGATGCTCGGCGCTCAGTAGATTGGGCGCAGGCGTTTGTGGAGATGGCGGCAGCCCGTACAAAGCTTGAAGTGATCGAGGATGCTCGTTCGGATGCTCTTGTGCTGGCTGAGAGTCTTGAGCAGCAGGTCGAGATGGCCAGGGAAAGTACGGCCAGGCAGCGCAAGGACCGCATTGCTCAGTTAAAAGAGGCGTTGAAGGTTGCGCGGGCGGTGAATATTGTGTCTCCGCCTATTGTCTCTAATAGTTTGTATGGTGGGTTGTCAGCCGATGAGGGTGGGGCGCGGCTGTATATGAGGGGTAGCAGGGCTCTGGAGGCGGAGATCGACAACCTGGCGAATCGAGTCTCGGATGATTCGTTCATTGATGGGCTTCGGAGTCGTGAGGGGCAAATTCATTTTCTACGTAAATTGAATGTTGCTTCGGAGGGTCTGCAGGTCTTTCGCCAGGATGGGGGTGTCGAGTTGCCGGATGCTCCGATCAAGCCTAAAAAGCTGCTCATCGTTGTGCTCGGGGTGATGCTGGGGGCAGTGTTGGGGGTGGTTCTGGCTCTGCTTTCTTATCTGAGAGGGAATCTGCATCGCTTTAGGTGCAAGAGCGAGTAGATAATTGATTCGTGAGTAGTATTGGAAAGGGGGGGCGGTCCTTCAGGGTTGAGCTGTAGCCCCTTTCGCTCGGTTGCCTCCAAAAAATATCATTCATGTGTCGGGGTGGCTTGTCTGATTCATTAGTGAGTGCAGGCAGATTAGTTTGGCTCTGATTGCGGCGCTATGGCTGGTCGCTTTATAAATAAGATGGATTGTATTTTCTGTGCGGTAGCGGCTGCGTGAGCCTGAGTAGATGATTGATCTTCATCTTGGCTCGCTCGGGTCCGAGCTCTCCAGGTGTTCTCGTTTCCTTGGTTTCATTGCCCTTTCTGTGGATGGTATTGGTTATCGTATGTCCACTCTTCGAGGCAGTGAGATCTTGAGTGTCGAATTTGGCGTGCGGCTGCTTTAGCGCTTGGTCGGTGGTTGGTTTGGTTGGTTGCGAGTGTGCAAATAGGCCGTGGCAAGGGGGGGGTGGCGGGGCGTGGTGCTCATGCTGCTCATGCTGCTCATGCTCATGCTCATGGGTTGGGGTAGCGTGTCCATAGCGCTCTGCTCATCAGGCTGTATCGGGTGGCGAAGCTTGATTCGTCGATGCTCTGCAAAAAACTGCGCCTATGTCAGGCCGGCTTGGGAAGTTAAATATTGCTTGCGGGGCTGATGGGGGCTATGGAAAACAGGCGTCCAGAGGCTTCGAGGGTGTTTTAGAGGATGTCATCGGACGCAAAGGCGGTTGCCTGGCCTCATTGCGGCAAAAGATTTGAGTTTTGTCAGAGGTGTGGCAAAATGGTAAGTCTTGCTCCATCTGGCTAATGGGGGTGGTGTGTGCGCTATCCTCGAGTGCTGATCGAGATTAGCCTGTAGGCGAATACGGATTAATTCAAGGCAGGTAATTGTGGAAAGTCTAGGTGGTGTTTCTCTTTCTCGTCGTGTTGAGTTTGATCTGTTTATTATTGCTCAGACTATTTGGCGGCAGCGCTTGTTGGTTGCGACTGTGGCGTTGGTTTTTACGGCGATGTGCGTGGTCTATGCTTATTTCCTGGCGACGCCTGTTTATCAGGTAAAAAATATATTACGCCCTGCTTCTCAATCCAGTCTAGATGCGTTGAAAAGAACGGGGCTCTACGACGTTTCTCCTGTGTCGGCACTGCTTCGGTTCGGCGCGGCATTGGAGTCATATGATATTCGTAAGAAATTTTACGAGCAGCATCAAGATCTCTTTTCCCCTTACAAGCGCGCTGGGCTCACAGATGAGCAAGTGCTTCGGATGTTTAACACCGAGATGCTCAAGGTTGTAATGCCTGTTGCGGAGCGGGACTTTGGGCAGGGGCGTCTGCAAATCACCATGACCTATCCTGAGGGGGTCGATGGTGTTCGTATGCTCAATGACTACGTCGCATTCGTTGTGAAAGGAGAGGAGGAGGCTGTTCGTCACGATGTCGAGAGTACCCGACGTAGTCGAGTGGAAGGGTTGGCCTCCCAGATCGACTCCTTGCAAATGGTGTATGAGCACGAAAAATCTGCGCAGATTGCTAAGTTGCGTGAGCAAAATATCCTTCGGCGTGCGGTTTTGCAGGATGAGCTGGGTGCACTTCGTGTTGAGCTGAAAACGCAGCGGGCCAATCGACTGCATGAGCTGGAAGAGGCCATTGCGGTGGCCAGGTCTTTGGGGCTTAAGCGCCCAACGACTGCATCGCTCCTGGGTGAGTCGGGTATGGCAGCGGGAGGGAATGTCATTCGCACCGAAATCAGCAGTCAGAAGGAGCCGCTTTACTTTCTTGGCACGGACGTGCTCGAGGCGGAGCAAGCAGTCTTGCGCAAGCGTGATTCTGATGACTTTACCAACCGACGGGTTGCCGAGATACAGAAAGAACTTCAAATGTTGAGTGTTGACCGGCAGATTGAAGTGCTCCAGCGACGTAAAGAGGACGCTTTGTTCGTGGCAGGGACGAGTGCTAAGCGTACGGAGCAGGCGCTTCTCGGAGCACAGGACTCGACATTGGCGGGGTTGCGTCTGGTGGAGGTTGAGCAACCGGCGCTGGCGCCGTCGGAGCCCATCAAGCCGATGAGGCTGATTTTGATTTCTTTTGGAGCGCTTCTCGGTGTGATCGTAGGCGCTATAATGGCTGTTTTGCGACGTTATGCAGCGCTCAGAAACGTACCGTTTACGTCTGATAGGCCGAAGATTGTGGAGGCTAGCATCCAGGCGCTGAAGGCGGTAGATTGAGTCTTCAGTAGCTCATGGTGCCGGGTGGTTGCAAGCCTATTGCCATCTTTTGGTGAAATGATACGAATTTTCTGATGCTCATCTCGGTGTGTCAGTATTGAAATGAATTAGGGTCAGTGCATGAAGAAAGTATTGGTTACCGGGGCAGATGGTTTTATTGGTTCTCATCTGACAGAGCTCCTTGTTCGAGAGGGGTTTGAGGTCAAGGCGCTCTCCCAGTATAACTCCTTCAATTACTGGGGTTGGCTTGAGGATGTGGATTGCCTGGGTCAGGTAGAGATCCTGAATGGTGATGTGCGCGACCCTCATTACTGTAAGCATATTACCAAGGGTGTAGATACTGTTTTTCATCTGGCGGCACTGATTGCGATTCCTTATTCCTATGTGGCCCCCGATAGTTATGTTGATACTAATGTAAAGGGTACGCTTAATATTTGTCAGGCGGCGCTTGATAATGGTGTTGGGCGCGTGATTCACACTTCTACTAGTGAAGTGTATGGGACGGCTCAGTATGTGCCTATTGATGAAAAGCATCCCATCCAGCCGCAGTCGCCCTACAGTGCGTCGAAGATTGGCGCTGATGCCATGGCGATGAGTTTTTTCAATGCTTTTGATCTTCCGCTGACGATAGCGCGCCCCTTCAATACTTATGGGCCACGTCAATCGGCCAGGGCGGTGATCCCGACTATCATTACGCAAATTGCCAGTGGTAAGAAGGAAATAAAGCTGGGTGATGTATCGCCTACGCGCGACTTTAACTATGTGGCTGATACTTGTCGCGGTTTCCTCGAGCTCGCGCAATGCGAGAAGGCTGTCGGAGAGACAGTTAATATAGGCTCGAACTATGAAATCTCAGTGGGTGACACGCTGGAGCTTATTCGTGAGCTGATGCACAGTGATGTTAAGTTCATTACGGATGAGCAGCGCTTCCGTCCCGGGAAGTCCGAAGTTTTCCGGCTGTGGTGCGATAATACAAAAATTCGAAATTTGACCGGGTTTGAGCCCAGTTTTTCGATTCGCCAGGGTCTGCAAGAAACAATCGATTGGTTCACTAAGCCAGAGAATCTGGCTAAGTACAAGGCTGATCTTTACAACGTTTGAGGACTGTCCATGTTCGAAGCGCTTATCGGTTTTGTCCGAGATCAGTACGCGACAAACGATTTCATCCCGCTTCATGCTCCCACGTTCACTGGAGCAGAAAAGCAGTACGTGGTTGAGACTGTAGAATCGACTTTCGTTTCCAGTGTCGGCGCATTCGTTGACCGGTTTGAGCGAGACATGGCTGTATACACCGGTTCGCCTCGTGCTGTCGCGACCGTGAATGGTACTGCGGCTCTGCACATTGGCTTGTTGCTGGCTGGTGTCAAGCCTGGCGATCTGGTTATTACTCAGCCGCTCACCTTTGTTGCGACCTGTAATGCGATAGCCTATTGTGGTGCAGAGCCAGTTTTTATTGATGTGGATCGTCATACGCTTGGCCTTTCCCCCGCCGCTGTTGAGGCATGGCTTCACGAGAATGCATTCCGGGATATCGACGGCGTCTGTCGTACACGCACTGGCGATCGTGTCCTTCGGGCTTGTGTACCTATGCATACCTTCGGTCATCCTGTTGAACTCGATGCGTTGGTGGACGTTTGTAGTCGTTGGGGCCTGGCTATGGTGGAGGATGCTGCAGAATCGTTAGGCAGTCTCTATAAAGGTCAGCAGACGGGAACGTTTGGCCTGATCGGTACGCTGAGCTTTAATGGCAACAAAATCATAACGACTGGGGGCGGGGGCATGATACTGGCAGGGGAGGCTTTAGCCGTGCGCGCTAAACACCTCACTACGACCGCCAAAGTGCCACATGCTTTCGAATACATGCATGATGAGGTTGGGTACAATTACCGAATGCCCAACATAAATGCCGCTTTGGGGTGTGCGCAACTCGAGCTTTTAGAGGGCTTCATCGCTTCAAAGCGGCTGTTGGCTGAGCGTTATCAGGCATTTTTCTCAGAGACCCCGCTGACCTTTGTGGTAGAGCCGGAGGGGTGCCGTTCCAACTATTGGCTGAATGCTGTTTTGTGCCCAGATGTACAGCAGCGTGATGCATTGCTGGAGTACAGCAATCGTTCCGGTGTTATGACGCGGCCCATTTGGCAGCTAATGACTCACTTGCCAGCATATTCTCATTGCCTGCGCGGAGAGCTGCCGAATGCTCAATGGCTGGAGGAGCGTATCGTTAATTTACCCAGTAGTGTTTTGCCGGAGCATGCAGTTTGAAGGTCAAGGTGGCGATTTTCACTGGGACGCGCGCCGAGTACGGATTGCTGCATAGCTTGATGAGCGATGTTAAGGCAAGTGCGCGACTTCAGCTCCAGGTCGTCGTTGGAGGTATGCATCTGTCCCCAGAGTTTGGGGATACATGGAAAGATATCGAGCGTGATGGTTTTCCAATTGATGCAAAAGTAGAGATGCTACTTTCCTCCGATTCGGATGTGGGGGTCGTCAAATCTATAGGTGTAGGCATCTTGGGCTTTGCCGATGCCCTGGATCGCCTTCGTCCAGACGTGCTGGTGGTTCTAGGTGATCGTTTTGAAGCGCTGGCAATCGTTCAGTCTGCGTTGATTATGAAAATACCGGTCGCACACCTCCATGGAGGGGAAGTGACAGAAGGTGCCTATGATGATGCTATTCGTCATGCGATCAGTAAACTATCCTATCTGCACTTTGTATCGGCCGAGCCTTATCGCCAGCGAGTTATTCAGCTGGGTGAGTCCCCCGATCGGGTTTTCAATGTTGGAGCGATTGGGATCGACCACTTGAAGCGTACCCCGTTGATGGGGCGTGATGAGCTTTCCGAAAGCCTCCAGTTTGATATCTCGTCACCGTTCTTTTTGGTGACGTATCATCCTGTGACATTGGCGGAAGAAAGTCCGGAGTTCAGCTTCAGGGCGCTGCTGGAGGCATTGGATCGTTTTCCTGAGCATAAGGTGATTATCACCTATCCTAATGCTGACAATGGCGGGCGAGCAATCATCCCGATGCTAGAGGCCTATGCTCATCAATCCGCCGGTCGAGTGCTTGCTATTCCGTCGCTTGGTTTCAAGCGTTACCTGAGTGTTGTAGCGTTGGCCGATGCCGTAGTGGGTAACTCTTCTAGCGGTATCATTGAAGTGCCCTCATTTCACGTGCCGACTGTCAATATAGGCGTCAGACAAAAAGGGCGGTTGGCCGCCAAGTCGGTGTTTGACTGCAAGCCAGAGGTCGAAGCTATAGTAGGGGCGTTACGTCATGTTCTGACGGCAGATTTTGAACTGCTTTGTCAGTCGGTTGTAAACCCCTATGGATGCGGTGATGCTTCGAAGCAGATTGTGAGCGCTCTTGAGCGCTTCCAACCCGCCACCATTGTCAAGCCATTTTACGACTTGAGTTAAATTATGAAATTATCGAGTGACCAATCAGTCTTCGTTATTGCTGAAGCCGGTGTCAATCATAATGGCAAGCGCGAGCTGGCATTTGAGTTAATCGATGCCGCTGCGCAGGCAGGTGCGGATGCGGTAAAGTTTCAGACGTTCGATGCCAAGCGGCTTGCTTCGAAATCGGCTCCAAAAGCTAAGTATCAAACACGTAGTACTGACGCCGATGAAAGCCAGTTGGCGATGCTGAGACAGCTCGAACTGCCCCAAGAGTGGCATTATGAATTGCAAGCATATGCGCGATCCCAAGGCATTCAATTTCTTTCTACAGCGTTTGATACGGGGAGTTTGAAATTTCTGACTGAAATGGATTTGCCCGTATTCAAGGTGCCCTCCGGTGAGTTGACAAATGGCCCTCTACTGTGGCAGTTCGCCAAGACTGGAAAGCCGTTGATTCTTTCCACTGGAATGGCAACGCTGAGCGAGGTAGAGCAGGGGCTTGCTATTGTAGCGCATGCGTTGAATAGCGATTCTGAGCCTGGTTGCATGGAGGAAGTCTGGCGCAACTGGAGTCTGCCTTCCAGTCGACTTCGGCTGCAGGGGCATGTCACATTGCTTCATTGCACCTCCCAGTATCCGACTCCGCCCGAAGAGGTTAACCTCTTGGCAATGGATACACTTAGAGCTTTTGGGCTCGCAGTAGGCTATTCGGATCACACAGAGGGCTGTCTTATCCCCATCGCTGCCGTGGCTCGAGGAGCTACAGTGATAGAAAAGCACTTCACTATTGATCGAGGCCTACCAGGACCTGATCACAAGGCATCGTTGGAGCCCCACGAGCTGAGTATGATGGTGAGCCAGATACGTTCATTGCAACTGGCGCTGGGGGATCCCTGTAAAGCACCACAACCCAGTGAGTGGGACACCAGAAAGGCTGCGCGCCAGCAGGTAGTTGCAGCTCGAGATATTGCTGTCGGTAGTGTTATCTCGAGAGACGATCTCACTACTGCTCGTAGCGGCTTCGGATTGCCGCCTACTGTGTTGTGGGAGCTGGTGGGCAGCACGAGCAAACGGGCCTTTTTGGCAGGTGAGACTCTGGAAAAATGAAGCCGTTCGCCCATGAGGACATGCCGCTGGTCCTGCTTGGAGCAGGTGGGCATGCAAAGGTGCTAAGGTCACTGATCGATGTTTCTGGGCGAAAGCTCCTTGGGGTTTGCGATCCTAATCTTGTCCATGCAGGCACGAGTCTCTGGCGAGGAGTCAAGGTGCTAGGAGGAGATGAAGTGCTCGATGGGCTCGACATCTCAAGTGTTGGGTTGGTCAATGGCGTCGGCCAACTCGTTGGCAAGGACCTCCGCCAGCGCATCTATGATAAGGCTCGGGCTTTAGGTTTCGTTTTTCCGCCGCTGATTCATCCCAGTGCATGGGTAGACGAATCGGTCGAGTTAAGCGATGGCGTTCAAATCATGGCGGGGGCCATTGTTCAGCCGGACGTGCGAATAGGGGCGAATTCGACTATCAATACGCGGGCTAGCCTAGATCATGATTGTACCATCGCTTCGCAGGTCCACATTGCCCCTGGGGTTGTTCTGTGTGGTGGCGTGACGGTGGCTCATGGCTCATACGTCGGTAGCGGTGCCACGGTTACACCAGGTGTTGTAGTTGGCGAACATGCAGTGATTGGTGCAGGCACGGTTGTCGTGAGAGACGTGCCGCCTCGCAGCGTCATCAAAGGGCCTTCGGTTTACCCTCGCCCGTTGCGGGAAGGCTGATTTTTCTAGAGAAGGAATGCAATGAAGCAGTGGGAAAAAACGCTTATCAGTCCTGGTTGCACTATTGAAGAGGCGATTGCGACTCTAGATCGTGTTGCTGTTCGTATTGTGATGATTGTAGATGGTCACCGGCAGCTTCTGGGAACTCTCACTGACGGAGATGTAAGGAGGGCGCTGCTTAAACAGTGCCCCTTGAACACGCCTGTGCATCAAATCATGTGCACGACACCACGTACCGCTGAGCGCGATTGGGGGACGGATCGCATCCTGTCAGTGATGGAAAAGTACTCGCTTTTACAGTTGCCTGTGCTGGATGAGCAACGAAGAGTCATTGGCCTGCAAACACTGCATGACTTGCTGAATAAGCCCCGATTAGATAATCCGGTTTTCTTGATGGCTGGTGGTTTTGGTACCCGTTTGCGACCATTGACCCAGCACTGCCCGAAACCCTTGCTCAAGGTCGGAGAAAAACCCATCCTTGAAATCATACTTGAACGGTTTATCAGTGCTGGGTTCCATCGTTTTTTTATTTCGACGCATTACATGCCGGAAATGATTCGAGAACATTTCGGTGATGGAAGCCAGTGGGGAGTTGAGATCCGCTATGTTCATGAAGAGCAGCCTCTAGGCACAGGAGGGGCTTTGGGCCTCCTGCCTCAGGACGAAATCGACATGCCTCTGTTCCTGATGAATGGCGATTTGTTGACAACCCTAAATTTCCTGAATTTATTGGATTTCCATGAGGGCAATGGTGCCGTAGCGACCATGTGCGTTCGAGAGTATGAATACACTGTACCCTACGGTGTAGTTGAGAGTGAAGGGCACCGGATTCGATCAATGGTTGAGAAACCGGTTCACAAGTTTTTCATTAATGCGGGGATCTATTTGTTGTCTCCTGAGCTTGTGAAGAGCGTAAGGCCAGGCACGCATATTGACATGCCAACATTGCTTGAACAGCAGATTGCGCAGCAACATCATGTGAATATGTTCCCTGTCCACGAATATTGGTTGGATATTGGTCGTATGGAAGATTTTCAGCGTGCCCAGCAGGAATTTTCGAGCTTATGACCATTCCTGAGCGTTTTGTCGTCGTGGGCAGTGGGAGTATTGCTCGCCGCCATATGAGCAACATTCGCGCCACCTATCCCGAGGCCTCGATACAGTGTGTTTCCGCGTCGGGTCGTGAGCTGAATATCTCCGAACTTCCGGAGAGTGTCATGGCTTGCCCGTCCCTGGCTCATACCATTGAAGGTGGGCCGGGTTATGCCATTATCGCATCTCCCGCGCCACTTCACGTTACACAAGCGGCGCTACTATTGTCTGCGGGTTTCACGGTACTAGTGGAAAAGCCTCTGAGTGATTCCCTGATCAACTTCAGAACCCACGCGGAAACTTTGCGTCTTTATAATGACAAACTCGCAGTGGCCTACAACTTGAGATTCATGCCGTCTGCGGCTGTGGTCAAGGCTGTTGTAGAAAGCACAAGCTTAGGCTCTATTCTCTCTGTCTCGAGCGAGGTGGGCCAGTACCTTCCTGATTGGCGTCCAGATAGTGATTATCGGAAGAATGTTTCTGCGCAGCGAGCGCTGGGCGGGGGCGCACTGTTGGAACTGAGTCATGAGCTCGATTATATACAGTGGTTATTTGGACGGATTGAGTCTGTTTATTGTCATGCGCGGACATCCGGTCGTTTACAGCTTGATGTCGAGGACACTGTAGATGCACTGATGAGAACCCAAGAGGGTTACATCGTGAATTTACACATGGACTTCCTGCAGCGAGCGCCCGTTCGGCGGTGTAAGATCGTAGCGGAAAATGCGACGCTGGAGTGGGATATCCTCGAAAATCGAGTTGTATTGAGAAACCGTGGTGGAGTAGATAGCGTTCTTCATGATGATCCGGAGTATGACCGGAATCAAATGTATGTTGACGAACTGAATGCGTTCGTTGATATGGCACATGGCAGGCGGGCACCGTGGGTTACCTTGGAGCAAGGCATTGAAACTCTCAGGCTCGTAGAGGCGCTAAAACAGTCCTCTACAACAAGTTCTGTCATCGTCATGAGGGAGTTTCAATGACTAGGGTATACGCATTCGTTTTTGCACGGGGAAACTCCAAAGGGTTGCCCGGAAAAAACATCAAGCTCCTTGGCGGCAAACCGCTGCTGGCAAGATCTATTGAGGTTGCCAAAGCGCTGCCTCAAATAAGCAAGGTATTTGTATCCACTGACTGTGAAGCGATCGCCTCTGTCGCCAGGCAGTATGGTGCAGAAGTCATTGAGCGCCCTGACGAACTGGCAACCGATCATGCCTCTGAGTGGCACGCCTGGCAGCACGCAATACGCTACTTAGAAAGTAGAGGTGAACACTTCGACCTTTTTGTGAGCTTGCCGGCTACCAGCCCGCTGCGTAGCAAGGAGGACGTGTTGCGTTGTCTTGAGGCTGTAAAAGCTGAGGTTGATGTGGTGGTTACCGTTACCGAGGCGGCACGGAGCCCATATTTTAATATGGTGGTGCGTGATGATGAGGGACTCAGCTCTCTCGTGTGCGCTGATAGGACATTTCATCGTCGTCAAGATGCACCAAAAGTCTATGACATGACCACGGTTGCTTATGTCGTCCGGCCTGAATTTGTTCTTCAGCAAGAAAAACTTTTCGCAGGTACTGTCAGTTCAGTTATCGTTCCGCGAGAGCGGGCTGTCGATATAGACGACATCTATGATTTTAAATTGGCCGAGATATTTCTCGCGGAAGCGGAACTGAAGAATGTTGAATAATAAGAAAATACTGGTAGCAGGCGCTGCTGGATTGTTGGGAAGTAGCTTGGTATGTCGGTTACTGGACGAAGGTGCCCAGGTTGTGGCTGTCGATCTGGAGGAAGCGCGACTGCTTGATCGTTTGAGCGCGTCCGGCTATTCAACCAATCCGGGATTGACAGTATGCGCCATGGACATTGGCAGGAAAGCCGATGTTGTTGATTTTTTCAGCAATACCCGTGGGCTGGATGGCGCAGTAAACTGTGCCTACCCGCGCAACAAGCAGTACGGTCGAGGCTTCTTCGAGGTGGAGCTAGAGGACTTTAATGATAATGTTTCGATGCACCTTGGTTCGTCATTCTTATTTATTCAGGAATGTGCGCGCTACTTCAAGCGGAGTCAGCGGGAGTTTTCGCTTGTAAATATTTCATCCGTATATGGTGTCATTCCGCCGAAGTTTGAAGTATATGAAGGGACGCCAATGACCATGCCGGTGGAGTACGCCGCGATAAAGTCGGCATTGATCCATCTGAGCAAATACGTGACCACATTTGTTTCTGATAGCCGTTTCCGCTCTAATTGTGTAAGTCCGGGTGGTATTCGCGATAAGCAACCTGAGGCGTTTCTGAGTCGATATAAAAGTTCTTGTCTGGGCAAAGGGATGCTGGATATCGAAGATGTGCTTGGAACTATTGTGTTCTTGCTCTCCGAACAGTCGCGCTATGTGAATGGACAAAATATTGTAGTAGATGACGGCTTTACATTGTGACCGTCCAAGGTTGAGCCTAATGAGTCGCATAAATAACACGCCTGAGCTTGTGATATTGCGCAAGGACGTTCTGCGTAAATGATACTAGTTGCCATACTGTTTATATTGTTTTCCTTTGTTCTTTTCAGGAACAAGAGGATCATATGTCCGTCTAATGTCGTTTTTGGTAATTATTTTTTATATCTGGTATTTCCCGCGACACTCTTTTATGTCCTGGAGTGGTTGTCTTGGGATTACGTATTGCCATGGGGGAAGATGAACGATTGGAGCAAGGTTTCGCAGGAGGCGATACTTTCCTATTTATACGTGTTTACCTTGTTTTTCTATTTTGTTCGGTTATTGGAAGTGTTGCTGGACAGTGTCGAAAAAGTGGATGTTGTCTACAGTTATCGGGCGAGGCCTTATGCAATATTTGTTTGCGCGCTTGCTTTGCTGTTGGGCTGTTTCTATTTTCTCCAGGTGACAGGAGGGGTGGAAGCCTGGGTGGGTGACTATAGCGAAACTTACCTTTCGAAGAAAAAGGGATATGGGGTAGTTAATTATCTACTTATCATGTGGTCCAATTTTCTGGCTTTTTGGCTTGGGTTCTATTGCCGTACTACGGGGCGCCGCAGTGTGGTGCTTTTTGTGTTTGTGGTAATGGTGCTTGCCTTCTGTGCCTACTTGCAGGGTGTCAAGAGCAGAATATTTCTATTTGGAATCTTCTTTAGCCTCCCTTGGTTGGCTGTTGCCAGGCTTAACCTTCGGCAAGGTGCGTTTTTGTTCTTCGGTTTTGTTTTTTTGTTTTCTGGGGCCATGTATGTGCGATCCAATGGCTTTTATAGTACGCCGGAGATGTTGCTTGAGTACTTCTTGACTTACTTCAATACTATATTTCTGCATGATAGTATTTTGAGGGATATGTCACCCGAGTACTTCATGACCATGGAGTATCCTGTTAACAAGTGGCTGACGTTTGTCGGTGTTCCTTCGCCTGACTATCTTCATGACATTAGTCGGTGGCTGACTTCTATTTATTTCCCATCGCAATGGTTTGACGAGTCTGCGACTCAGCAGTGGCCGATTGAGACTGAGTTGTATCTAAACTACGGTGCATACATATTCTGGTTTATTCCGATTTTCGTCTACTCGGTCTTCATCTGTACTCTGTACGCCCTTAGGTTTAAAGGTGGTCCGGTTTTCTTGTTTATCTTCATGTCTGAGATTTTCTTGTTTTTGAGTATGTTCAGAGGCAGTATGCTGCAGTGGATTGCGTTGTTTAATTTTGGCTTTTATTTATTTATCATGTTAGCCCAGCGTGTGATGTTCACCAGGTCTGCTACCGCCTAGGGTCTGTACGAAATCTGTCTGCGCGAAGGCCAGACAAGGCGAAACGGGGGAGGAAGTGGAGTGTACTGGAGTACATGAGCATTCCGAGCCCCGTTTCAACGTAGTATGGACGAGTGCAGATAAGTTTCGTACAGAGCCTAGCTGACTGAGGGCGTGATCAAGATTAGGGTGGGGTGTGAGCGTGTATAGGTTTGTCAATATTGGGTTGCGCGCTGTTACATTGCTGAGTAAGTTTTTGTTGGTGTTTTTTTTGGCGCGATATCTAGCAGCTGACGCTGTCGGAATGTATGGGTTGTTGGCTGCAACGATTGGCTACGGTATATATGTAGTTGGTTTTGAATTTTATACCTATGCCAACCGTGAGTTGATAGGGTTGCAGCCGAGTCAATTATTATGTGTGGTTCGCGATCAGTTTGTGCTTTATGCCATTATCTATCTGTTTTTTTTACCAGTCCTAGGATTTGTTTTCCTTCAGGGCTGGCTTCCGTTCCAGTATTTTTTCGTTTTTATCATTCTTCTGTTGTTTGAGCACGTCGCTCAAGAGGCCAATCGGATTCTCGTGGCCATTTCCAGGCCGTTGCTGGCTAGCGTAGTTTTGTTTGTTCGAAGCGGTATTTGGTGTTTTATCGTTATCGCCTGTATGGCATGGGATTCGGCTTTTCGCAATCTAGGCTTTGTACTTTTAAGTTGGCTTCTGTGTTGTGTTGTTGCTTGCCTCATTGCGGCTGTATCAGTTTTTCGAGTGTGTGGGGTAATACAGTGGAGGCCTATCAGATGGGCATGGGTGAGGCGAGGTGTATATGTCGCAATCCCATTCCTGCTTGCGAGTCTGGCGATTAGAGGTATATATACATTTGATCGTTATTGGGTTGAGCATCTGGCCGGTTTGGAGGTCTTGGGTGCTTATACTTTGTACGTTGGCATATCAACTGCAATCCTTTCGTTTCTGGACGCTGGGGTTGTAGTTTTCTTCATGCCGCGGTTGGTGCACGCGGTCAAGATGCGTGATTTTCCAGCGTTTCGAAGCGGAATGCGCTCATTGGCATCGAACGTCGTGATCGTCGTGCTTGTGCTGGCAGGGCTATGCTGGGGCGGGAGTTTTTTTGTCGTCAACTGGTTGTCTTCACCTGTCTACAGTCAGCAACTCAATATCTTGTATTGGTTGCTGCTGGCAAGTGTCTTCTATGGGTTGAGCACTGTTCCGCATCTCGGGTTGTATGCATTGGGGAAAGATCGGCATTTGATGTACTCTCAGTTGGTTGGTTTGGCGGTCTTTGTAGGTGTTTCCTATGCGTTTGGTACTACGTTTGGTGCTGTCTCGGTGGCCTGGGCGATGGCATCGGCATTTTTTGTTGTATTGCTTTGGAAGAGCGTGGTGTACTTCAGTCAACTTAATAAGGTGATCTGATTTCGTGTTGTGTATATTTATAGTTAATCGTGCGGGGCGGGTGAATAGGTGTGGCTAGAATAGAAAAAAAACTGCTCATCGAATATCTGTTAGCTACTAAAAACGAAATTGCAGTTGATCGTAGTGTTTACGCGCTTGCTGGTATTTTACCTGAGCAGCTGGGTTGCGCGCCTCGACCCAGTAAATTGCTGAGTATTAGTCGTCGGAGCTTGCTGCTGAGCACTGCCATGAAAGCGATTCGTGTCCTGTGGAGTAATGGGGGCGCTGTTTTATTTTTTATGCTGCAATGGCGGGCTCTACGTTCGAAAGTTGCCAAGGAAATAGTGGCTGAGCCGCCTCGGTGTGATTGCTATGCCGTCTGTTATTCATCCCGTGCTATCGATTTAATAACGCCTCAGCTGCTTGGTCAGGAAGTCCATAAAATTACCTTGCCCTGGGTAGAGTCAAGGCATGATGGTGGCAGCACGTTGAGCGTTCTGAAATTGCTCAATCAAAGTGATTTGAGAAATGCTTTTATCCATTCTGTGGTGGCCTCGCGAAAGTTAAGGGCATCTAAAAAATATTCCTGCTGGTCATTACAGAGCTATACAGCCTTCCGCTGGTTTTGTGTCAGGTTGGCCTTGAGACGGCTCAGCGCAAAAAAACTAATAATTGCTGAGCACTATGATCGATGGGCAGTTCTGTCTGATCGCGTGGTCTTGGAGGCCTGTAGAAATAATTTTAGTGATGACTCTGGCCTGGTAATGGTTCAACACGGTGCGTTGGTCTCCTTAGGGAGTAACAAGCTATCTGCCTCCAATGAGTTTTCGGTGAAGCTGGCTTATCGCTTGCGAAGTGTTACTAGGCTCTATACGTTCAATGAAGATGCTGTTGCTACGTTCGAGACGTCTATTCTGTCAGCTCTTTCCCCACGTCGTGCGGTCGGTGCGTGCTTTTATTCACCCGCATTAAAGTTGGCCAAAGTCGCGCCTACAAGCTTGCCGTCACTCTTGTTTGTAGGGCATCCGTTGTGTGAAGAACTGCATATTCAGATCCTTCAGGCGATAGGACCTGAGGTCCAGAGTTTTTATAAGCCACACCCCGCCAACCCAGCAACGAAGCGTATTAGCTCGATGGGGTGGAATGTGATCACGCAAAAAGATGTTTTTCCTGATGTCGACCTTCTCATATCATACCCCTCCACGTTGGTGGCAGAGTACGAAGGAATGCACATTCCTGCTATCATCCATCCCCTCAACATGCCTCCCGCAGAGGCTGGCGAACTGATTGCATCGATCAGGCGAAGCATCGCCTTGGCAGCTAAGCGCTAGGAGGCGCACACGGATGACTGTTTTTCGGGGATACGAGCAGTGACTAGTAGCTACAAGATTTGCACACGTTGCATCATGGACACGTCCGATCCCAATATTCGTTTTGATGATCGTGGTGTTTGCGAGTACTGTCAAAATTTTGACGATCAAATTCTGCCGAACTGGCATACCGACCAGCGCGGCGAGGCAGAGCTCCAGCGCCTCGCCCAGCTGATCAAGAAAGACGGCCAAGGCAAGGAGTTTGATTGCATCATTGGACTCAGCGGTGGTCTGGACAGCTCCTATGTCAGTTACGTTGCGAAAGAAAAGATGGGCTTGCGGCCGCTGCTTTTCCATGTCGATGCGGGTTGGAATACCGACCAAGCTGTGGGGAATATTGAAAAGCTGGTTGATGGTCTTGGTCTGGAGCTCTATACCGAGGTGATCAATTGGGAAGAAATGAAAGATTTGCAAACAGCATTTCTTAAATCTCAGATTCCTGATCAGGATCTCCCGCAGGATGCGGCGTTCTTCTCGGCGCTCTATAAATTCGCACGCGCGCACAAGATTAAATATGTGCTCACGGGTGGTAACTTCTCGACTGAATGCTGCCGAGAGCCCGAAGAGTGGGGCGGCTACCCAGGTATCGACAAGCGTTTGTTCAATAGTATTCACGGGCTATTCGGTGGGCGGGCAATGAGGTCGTTCCCACTTGTCGATATTTTGATGTATAAGATTTTTTATCGGTACGTACTTGGGATGCAAGTTGTCAGGCCACTAAACTTGGTGCCTTACATTAAGAAGGAAGCGGAGGAAACGCTTGAGCAGCTTTATGGTTGGCAGCCTTTCCAGCACAAGCATCATGAGTCACGGTTTACTCGTTTTTATGAAGATTACTGGATGCCCAGGAAGTTCGGCTATGAGAAGCGTCGTGCGCATTTTTCCAGCCTGATCATGACAGGGCAGATGACGCGTGAAAATGCGCTTGAGCGAATTGCCAGGCCAGAGATGGATCAGCAATTTCTGGCGAGCGAATTCGAGTATGTCGCCAACAAGCTGGATCTGTCTGTTGAGGAGTTGCAGACTATTTTCGAAGGCGAGAACAAGACATTCCGAGATTACAAGAATAAGCACTTTTTGATCGGGATGGGCGCCCGGGTAATGAATATGCTGGGGCTTGAAAGAAGGCTGTTCAGATGATAACCATCATTGATTACGGGCTGGGCAACATTCAAGCATTCGTCAATGTCTATCGGCGCTTGCATATCCCGGTGCGGGTAGCGAGTGATCTAGATGCGCTAGCCGGGGCGAAGAAGCTGATTCTTCCTGGCGTTGGCGCCTTCGATCATGCGATGCAGCGCTTCAATGATTCGGGTATGCGAACTCAGGTGGAGGCGTTGGTTCATCGCGATAAGGTGCCGGTGCTGGGCATTTGCGTTGGGATGCAGATGCTTGCCGATAGTAGTGAGGAGGGCACATTGCCGGGCCTTGGCTGGGTGCCTGGGAAGGTTCGTTCATTTCGTTCCGTCGCCGGGCTGGAGCGCATGGCCTTGCCGCATATGGGATGGAATGATGTCAATCCCGTTGGTACGTGCCCGCTATTTGACGATCTCGAGGATCACATTCGCTATTATTTCCTGCACTCCTTCTATTTCGAATGCCAGGATCCCGCGCATATTATCGCACAGTCTCAGTATGGATTGGGCTTTAGTTGTGCGGTGGCGGCAGATAATGTCTACGGTGTCCAATTCCATCCTGAAAAAAGTCATCACTTTGGGGTTGGTCTTCTGAAAAATTTTGCGGAACTCTGACATGCTGAGGCCTCGTATAATTCCCTGCCTGTTGATGCAGGACGGCGGGTTAGTCAAAACAGTACGTTTTAAAGACCCAAAGTACGTAGGGGATCCAATCAATGCCGTAAAGATTTTCAACGAAAAAGAAGCGGATGAGCTGATCGTTCTTGATATTGACGCTACTGTTAATGGCCGTGCTCCCGATCACCGAAAGATCGCTAATCTGGCAGCAGAGTGCAGAATGCCGCTGTGCTACGGTGGTGGTATCCATACTCCAGAGCAGGCGCGCGCTATTATCGCGTTGGGTGTCGAGAAAGTGGCCATCAGTGCGGCGGCTATTGAAGATACGAGCCTGGTTACTCGCATCGCCGAAGAGATCGGAAGTCAAAGTGTCGTGGTGGTCCTTGATCACAAGCAGCGTATGTTGAGCAAGCAACACGATGTCTGGACACACAATGGTACACGGAACTCCAAGCGGAGCCTCCTTGATGTGGCCAGAGAAATGGAGGCAGCTGGAGCGGGGGAGATTGTAATAAACTCCATTGATCTTGATGGCCGGATGAAGGGTTATGACGTTACGCTTGCTACCCAGCTGAGAAGTCATGTAAATATCCCTGTCACCATTTTGGGCGGATGCGGATCCTTGCAAGACATGCATAGCCTCGTTGCTGCCTGTGGAGTTGTCGGGGTCGCGGCTGGTAGCTTTTTTGTGTTTAAGGGGAACTACCGAGCTGTGTTGATCAGTTATCCGAGCGCAAGGCAAAAAGACGAAATGATTTTTTCAGCCCTTGATCAACGGTAGTGCTGGGATCGTCTGCATTCAATTCGGGAATAATTATGTTTAGCGGAAAGAAACTTCTCATCTCTGGCGGTACCGGTTCCTTTGGCAACGCGGTGCTCAAGCGCTTCCTCGATACGGATATTGCTGAAATCCGCATTTTCAGCCGTGATGAGAAGAAGCAGGATGACATGCGTAAGCGCTACGCTAATAGCAAATTAAAGTTCTATATCGGCGATGTGCGAGATTATCAAAGCATCCTTAATGCTACCCGTGGTGTCGATTATATATTCCATGCCGCTGCACTGAAACAGGTGCCCTCGTGCGAATTTCATCCAATGGAAGCGGTCAAGACCAACGTGATTGGCACCGAGAACTTGCTGGAGGCCTCGATCCAGAACGAGGTGCGCCGCGTTGTTTGCCTCAGTACCGACAAAGCGGTCTATCCGATCAATGCGATGGGCATCTCCAAGGCCATGATGGAAAAGGTCATGGTTGCCAAGTCGCGAAACGTTGACGAAAGCAAAACAGTTATTTGCGGTACCCGCTATGGCAATGTAATGGCCTCGCGCGGCTCTGTCATCCCGTTGTTTGTCGATCAGATCAGGCAGGGGCAGGCGCTTTCGATCACCGATCCGAATATGACCCGCTTCATGATGACGCTTGCCGATGCGGTCGACCTGGTGCTGTATGCTTTTGAGCACGGTAACAACGGTGACCTGTTCGTCCAGAAGGCCCCGGCAGCGACTGTGCAAGTGTTGGCTAAGGCGTTGGCCGAATTGATAGGCCAACCGGATCACCCTATCCAGGTAATTGGTACTCGCCACGGCGAGAAACTATACGAAGCGCTACTGAGCCGTGAAGAAATGGCGTGCGCCGAAGACATGGGCAATTACTTCCGGATTCCACCTGATCTGCGCGATCTGAATTACAGCAAATTTGTCGAGCACGGTGAAGAAAAAATTTCTCATACCGAAGACTATAATTCGCATAACACCGAACGCCTTGATATCGCAGGCATGCAAAAGCTGCTGTTAAAGCTGGACTTTATTCGTGCCATTCAGCGTGGTGAGCACGCCACGCCGGAGGAGTGATTGATGAAGGTCCTGATCACGGGTGTCAATGGTTTTATTGGCAAGAACCTGGAAAGTCATCTACGAGAGCGTCAGGATGTTGAAGTGCTGCGCTGCGTGCGTGATGACCTGTGCGGTCTGAGAGCCCAGGTGGCTGAGGCAGACTGTATTTTCCACTTCGCGGGGGTTAACCGTCCTCAGGATCCCGCCGAGTTTACGCGTGGTAATAGCGATTTTACCCAAGTGCTCTGTGATGCGCTCCGCGATTGTGGAAAATGTATACCCGTAGTCTATAGCTCTTCGATACAAGCCGACCGTGATAACGCTTACGGTAACAGTAAGCGTGCTGCCGAAGATGCGTTGCAGGTACTCGCTTCTCAGCAGGCAATACAGTTGCACGTCTTGCGTTTGCCTAATGTGTTTGGTAAGTGGGCGCGGCCGAACTACAATTCTGCGGTCGCTACCTTCTGTCACAATATCGCCCGAGATCTGCCGATTCAGATCAATGATAAACAGGCCCCTCTGGAGTTGGTCTACATTGACGATGTCGTACGTCATTGCCTGGCGATTCTCGATGGTGCAGTCATTGACGGAAATACCCAGGTTCAGCCTGTCTACTCGACGACGGTGGGTGCGCTTGCCGAGCAGTTGCTGGCCTTTCGCGATAGCCGTACCACGCTGGTGACCGAGCGCGTGGGTACAGGCCTCGTACGCGCGCTGTATTCCACCTACCTGAGCTACTTGCCCGAGCAGTCCTTTACTTACGAAGTGCCCGCGCACAGTGACCCTCGCGGTGTGTTTGTGGAAATGTTGAAGACACCAGATTCGGGGCAGTTCTCTTATTTCACAGCGCATCCTGGGGTCACCCGAGGTGGCCACTATCATCACTCGAAAACCGAAAAATTTCTTGTGATCAAGGGGCATGCCAGTTTCCGCTTCCGGAATATTATTTCCGGCGATTTTTATGAGTTGCAAACAACGGGTGAGAAACCCGTAATCGTCGAGACAGTTCCAGGATGGACGCATGACATCACGAACATTGGCGATGACGAAATGATCGTAATGTTGTGGGCCAATGAAATTTTTGACCGTGAACAACCGGATACGTACGCATTGCCTGTGTGTTCGTGATGTCGATTGATCAGGAGGTTGAGGTTGTATGAAAAAGCTGAAGGTTGTTACCGTCGTCGGGACCCGTCCTGAGATCATTCGTCTGTCCCGAGTGATGAGTGCACTGGATCAACATTGTGATCATGTTCTTATTCATACCGGACAGAATTATGATTACGAATTGAACGAGATATTTTTCCAGGATTTGGGTATCCGCAAACCCGATCATTTCCTCAATGCTGCTGGCAGCAGCGGCTGCGAGACCATTGGTAATGTGATAATTGCGGTTGATCGAGTGTTGGCCGAGGTGAATCCCGAGGCTTTGTTGGTTTTAGGTGATACCAATAGCTGCATGGCTGTCATTCCTGCCAAGCGCCGTAAAATTCCTACTTTCCACATGGAGGCAGGAAATCGCTGCTTCGATATGCGGGTGCCGGAAGAAATCAATCGGCGTATCGTAGACCACACGGCCGATATCAACCTTACCTACAGCGCCATCGCCCGTGATTATCTTTTGCGCGAAGGTTTGCCGCCAGACCGCGTGATAAAGACTGGCAGCCCGATGTTCGAGGTGCTTGATCATTACCGTCAGGGGATCGATGCATCGGACGTATTGGCTCGCCTTGGCTTGGAACCGGGTAAGTTTTTTGTTGTTAGCGCCCATCGTGAAGAAAATATCGATTCTGATAAAAACTTCTTGAAGCTGGTTGAGGTGCTGAATACAGTTGCCCTGCAGTTTAATTTGCCGGTCATTGTGTCGACTCACCCACGTACGCAGAAGCGTGTTGACGCCATGGGCGTTACGTTCCACTCCAATGTTCGCTTGTTGAAGCCTCTGGGTTTTAAAGATTACAACAAGCTGCAACTTGAGGCCAAAGCAGTGCTTTCGGACAGTGGCACGATCAGTGAGGAGGCTTCTATCCTGAACTTCCCAGCTCTGAACATTCGTGAGGCCCACGAGCGCCCCGAAGGCATGGAGGAAGGAGCTGTGATGATGGTCGGGCTCGAGGTGGAGCGGGTCCTGCAGGGCTTGAGCATTCTCGATAGCCAGGCGCGTGGGGATGAGCGGAGCCTGCGCCTGGTGGCTGACTACAGCATGCCAAATGTTTCGAGCAAAGTTGTTCGCATTCTTCATAGTTATACCGATTATGTGAACCGTACTGTATGGAAGCGTTACTGAACTGAGTGGTAGGCATGCCTGATAAGAAGCTGAGAGTGCTAGTCGTTACCCAGTATTTTTGGCCGGAGAACATGCGGATCAATGACTTGGTCCGCGACCTGAGGGAAAAAGGTCACGAGGTGACCGTACTCACCGGTTTGCCGAACTATCCGGAAGGCGATGTATTTGCCAGTTATCGGGCATCGCCTGGCGATTTTGCGTCCTACCACGGGGCCGATGTCGTCAGGGTCCCGATGCTGTCGCGTGGTAAACGCAGTCTTCGGTTGATCATGAACTACGCCTCGTTTTTCCTAAGTGCCTCCACGGTAGGCGCGTGCAAGTTGCGTGGTCGAAAGTTCGACGTCCTGTTCGTCTACGCCGTATCGCCGATCATGGCGGCAATACCTGCCATTGTGATCGGGCGTCTGAAGCAAGCCCCAGTATTTGTCTGGGTACTGGATCTGTGGCCTGAAACTCTCAGGGCGGTCGGCGTTCTCCGCAACCCGCGTTTGTTGTCACTGGTTGGACGAATGGTTTCATGGATTTATAACCGCACCGATTATTTGCTTTTGCAGTCCCATGGGTTTCTGGAGAACGTCAAGCAATACTGCACACGTCATATTGCTGATGAGCGTCTGGTGTACTTTCCCAGTTGGGCCGAGGACGATTTCTCTGTGCCAGGGACTGTTACCAGTAGTTTGCTGGAGTCAGATCCGTCGGTATTTACTGTGGTTTTTGCCGGTAACCTGGGGGAGGCTCAGGATTTCCCGGCAGTTCTGGATGCCGCCGAGGCACTGCGCGGTGAAGCTTCGGTCCGTTGGGCCATCGTTGGTGATGGGCGCATGAGTACCTGGCTGGCTGAGCAAGTGCAGGCGCGTGGCTTGGACAACGTGAGATTGCTTGGCCGTCACCCTCTGGAGGCCATGCCTGCGCTGTTCGCCCAGGCCGATGCCTTGCTGGTCACGTTGAAGACCAACGATGTATTCCAGAAGACTATCCCAGGCAAGGTTCAGGCATACCTGGCTTCCGGACGGCCGCTGCTGGGGATGATCAACGGTGAGGCAGCCCGGGTCATTCACGAGTCTGGTGCCGGCTTTGCCTGTGATTCCGGTGATGCCCAGGGGCTTGCCCGGATTGTCAGTGACCTTGCCGGCACTCCGAGTGCGCAGCGCAGGCAGATGGGCGAGGCCGGGCGGAAGTATTACCTGGAGCATTATTCCAAGCCTAAGTTGATGGCGCGCCTGGAAACTCTTTTTTGTGAAGCTACCCTACGCAAGGCAGGGAAATGATGTCGCATACCGTGTTGTTGACCGGGGCTTCCGGTTTTGTGGGCAGCGCAATTCTTGAGTTGCTTCTCGCCGAGGGGCAGTCCGTGGTTGCGGCATTTCGTCAGCCCCCAATGCAACTGGACCCTCGCGTGGTGCCGGTCTGCATTGAGTCTCTGGACGGTGTTACCGACTGGCATGCTGCGCTTGCCGGTGTGGACGTCGTCATTCACTCTGCTGCTCGTGTTCACGTAATGAACGATACAGAGAGCGACCCATTGGCAGCTTTTCGCAAGGTCAATGTCGAGGGGACGTTGAGGCTAGCACGGCAAGCTGCGACAGCTGGGGTCAGGCGATTTGTCTTCGTAAGTTCTATCAAGGTTAATGGTGAGGGTACGCCCAAGGGCAGTCCCTATACGGCTGATGACTTGCCAGCTCCTGTAGATCCCTATGGTGTTTCAAAAATGGAGGCGGAGGAGGGGCTGCGGGCTTTGGCTCGGGAAGTCGGGTTGGAGGTAGTGATTATCCGCCCGGTCTTGGTCTATGGGCCGGGGGTCAAAGCCAACTTCCTGGCCATGATGCGTTGGCTGGACAAAGGGGTACCTCTGCCTTTCGGCGCGATCGATAACCGTCGCAGCTTGGTGGCGTTGGGTAATCTGGCCGATCTTGTGGTTACTTGCGTGGATCACCCTGCGGCTGCGAATCAGACGTTTTTGGTCAGTGACGCAGAGGATCTTTCGACCTCCGCGCTGCTTCGCCGCATGGCCAAGGCACTGGGGCGACGTGCTCGACTGCTGCCTGTCCCCAGTCGTCTCCTGGAGGTGGGCGCGGTTGTGCTGGGCAAGCATTCCCTGTCGCAGCGCTTGTGTGGCTCACTTCAAGTCGATATTGAAAAAACGTGTTCGCTGCTGGGCTGGAAGCCGCCGCTTAGTGTTGATGAAGCACTCGCTCTGACTGCTCGTGACTATCAGGAAAAAACAAAAAAATGACTTTAGGATGGCTGATTCCACTGGTCGCGGTGCTGTCTTTGGCGTTGACTGCTGTTTTACGACGCTACGCACTGGCCAGAAGTATCATTGATATTCCAAATGCGCGCAGTTCACATGCCGTTCCGACGCCGCGAGGTGGCGGTGTTGCGATCGTGGTTGCCTTTCTTGTTGCGCTGGTGGTGTTGGCCGCGGGAGGCAGCGCGCAGATGAGCGTGCTGGGTGCTTTGGGCGGGTCTGGTGCACTGATCGCAGTCATTGGATTCATGGATGACCACGGCCATATCGCTGCCCGTTGGCGATTGCTCGGGCATTTCCTGGCGGCAGTTTGGGCGCTGGTCTGGTTGGGGGGCTTTCCAGCTGTCCATGTGTTTGGGGTGCAAGTCGACCTTGGCTGGTTCGGGGTGGGTATTGCTGCCTTCTACTTGGTTTGGATATTGAACCTCTACAACTTCATGGACGGTATCGACGGCATCGCCAGTGTCGAGGCTATTTGTGCCTGCCTGGGGGCGTGCCTGCTTTACTGGCTCGCAGGGTTCGAGCAGTTGGTGATGTTGCCGTTGCTGCTGGCCATGGCGGTTGTCGGTTTCCTATACTGGAACTTCCCGCCTGCACGCATTTTCATGGGCGATGCGGGGAGCGGGTTTCTCGGGATTGCCCTGGGCGTGCTGTCGTTGCAGGCGGCTTGGACGTCCTCACAACTGTTTTGGTGCTGGCTGATTTTACTTGGTGTATTCATCGTCGATGCCACTTATACACTTATACGTCGCCTGTCCCGAGGCGATAGGGTCTATGAGGCGCATCGCAGTCACGCCTACCAGTTTGCCTCGCGGCTGTACGGTAAGCATCTCCCTGTCACACTGGCGGTGGGGGGGCTGAATCTGTTCTGGTTGTTGCCAATCGCCATGTGCGTCATCCTGCTGGACTTGGATGGTGCGCTGGGCGTGGTGATCGCTTATGTACCGCTGGTTGTGATAGCTGTCCGCTATCGAGCCGGTGCGCTGGAGTGAGACAGATTCACGTGGTGCCAGTGTGCAGCCCGTATCTGGTTACAGCTGTAGATAATTATGGGAGCAGCAAAGGTGTTCGAGGGGGTTATGGATAGGTTGCGGGCATTTCTAGTGGGCTTGCCACGTCGTCAAAAGCGCCTGTTGCAGGTGTCGACTGACGTCGTATTGGTCTGGGTTGCGTTGTGGCTGGCGTTTGTCGTGCGTCTAGGTATCGACGAAATGGCCAACCCCATCAAGGACCACTTCTGGCTGTTCACCAGTGCGCCAATCGTCGCTGTCCCTTTGTTTATCCGTTTTGGTATGTACCGCGCGGTCATGCGTTATTTCGGGAATGATGCCCTCATTGCCATCATCAAGGCTGTCAGCCTTTCCTCACTGATTCTGGGGGTTGTAGTCTATTGGTACAGCAATCACCAGAACGTGGTGCCGCGCTCGATCATTTTCAACTACTGGTGGTTGAGCCTGGTGATGGTAGGTGGTTTGCGGCTGGCTATGCGGCAATACTTTCTGGGTGACTGGTTCACTGCGGCGCAGCACGTACCCTTCACCAGTCGTGATGATGGCCTGCCCAAAGTGGCGATTTATGGTGCTGGTGCGGCGGGCAACCAGTTAGTAGCCGCATTGCGCCTTGGCAAGGTAATGCGCCCAGTGGCTTTCATAGATGACGACAGTAGCATTGCGGATCGCGTGATTTCAGGGTTGCAGGTTTACAAACCACGTCATTTACAGCGGATGATCGATCACACTGGGGCGCAGGAAATTCTCCTGGCCATTCCCTCGGCAACACGGGGGCGGCGTCGGGAAATTCTCGGCTTTCTCGAGGGTTTTCCCTTGCATGTTCGTAGCATCCCAGGGTTCATGGATCTTGCCAGCGGTCGGGTAAAGCTTGACGACATCCAGGAGGTCGACATCGCCGACTTGCTGGGGCGCGATGCGGTCCCTGCACAGGCTGACCTGCTGGAACGTTGTATTGCTGGTCAGTCGGTCATGGTGACTGGAGCCGGCGGTTCGATCGGATCAGAGTTGTGCAGACAGATTATTGGCCTGAAACCTCGTGTGTTGTTGTTGTTCGAACACAGCGAATTCAACCTCTATAGTATTCTCTCCGAGCTGGAGCAACGCATCGCAAGAGAGTCGCTGGCGATCAAGCTGCTGCCATTTCTCGGTTCGGTGCGCAATCAGGCTCAGATGCTTGACATCATGAAAGCCTGGCGTGTCGACACGGTGTATCACGCCGCAGCCTACAAGCATGTACCAATGGTCGAGCACAACATCGCTGAAGGCGTGCTAAACAATGTCATTGGCACCTTGAATACTGCGCAGGCTGCTTTGCAGGCCGGAGTCTCGAACTTCGTGCTCATCTCCACCGACAAGGCTGTACGCCCGACCAATGTCATGGGGAGTACCAAGCGCTTGGCGGAAATGACGCTACAGGCGCTTAGCCGTGAGCTGGCTCCGGTGTTGTTTGGCGATACCGCTAATGTATCGCACGTCAACAAGACCCGTTTCACGATGGTTCGCTTCGGCAATGTCCTGGGCTCTTCTGGGTCGGTTATTCCGCTGTTTCACAAGCAGATCAAAGCGGGTGGCCCATTGACGGTCACCCATCCGAAGATTACTCGCTATTTCATGACCATTCCGGAAGCTGCACAGCTGGTCATTCAGGCCGGCTCCATGGGGCAGGGTGGGGACGTCTTTGTGTTGGATATGGGGGAGCCGGTACGGATCGTCGAACTCGCGGAAAAGATGATCCATCTGTCCGGCTTCAGCACGCGCTCTGAGCGCAACCCTCATGGTGATATTGCCATTGAGTTTACGGGGCTGCGTCCTGGGGAAAAACTCTACGAGGAGTTGCTGATCGGTGACAACGTTGTGGCCACGCGCCATCCCATGATCATGAGTGCTCATGAGGACTATCTGTCCTGGGAAGTCTTGAAAGAGCGGCTCGACGAGTTGCAGAGTGCGGTCAAGGGCGATGACTATGCCCACGTTCGGCAGCTGTTGCGTGAAACGGTCAGTGGCTATACCCCGGATGGAGAGATTGTTGACTGGATCTATCAGCAGCGGCGACTGGACCCCTGACTTGAAAATTCCCGGCATTTGCCGGGAATTTTTTGCTTGGGTGTCAGTTGGACGGTTGGCTCAAGCGCCAGCGACGCCGGCGAACGAGCTCAAGCAAAAGTACGGCAACTGTCTTGTGGTGTCGCTCGGTACAGTAGGCAAGGGCAAATGCCAGAAGGTTGGCCAGCAATATGGACGATAGGAAGCCGATCGTGGTGCTACCGAGCGCTTGTTGGATCCAGTAAAGGACAGTGTAATGGGTCATGAACAGGGTGAAGCTGAAACCTGCCAGCGCTGCGTAGCGCTGCTTCTTTACCTGGCTTACGGCTTTTTCATCGCTATTTAGCCTGGCTGCCAGCAGAACCAACCCGAGCGTCATCAGCAGGCCGGCGACCAAGTGGTAGCTGTTTTTGGTATATAGGTAAATGGCGACGGCGCCGATGAACGCGGGCCAGCTCAAGCGTGCGATTTCCGTGCGTTGGGTCAGGCGGTCGAAATAGAAGGCCCCTAGAGCACCGGCAAACCATATCACCTCAAGGTGCCCGGCCTCACCCTGAGCATTGACCGTGAAGGTGTATTTGGCGCCCATCCAGATGCATATGAGGCAAAGGAACCAACGCTTGCGGAAGAACACCAGGCCGCCGAACAGTATATATATCCACCACTCGAACATCAGGCTCCAAATGGGTCGCAAAGTACCAAGTGGCATTGAAGGTATCAAACCCAGGTTGTATATGAAGTTCTTCGCACTGACGTAGGTCAGCAGTGCAGCCTCAGGGTAGGCGCAGGAGAACAGAAGGTCGGCCACCAGTACAAACAGCAAGGATGGGATCAGTGTCGTGTAGATGCGCGCAAAACGATCTACAAAATAGTGTGTGGCATCGCCTCCTTTGTATTTGAAGTTCGTCATGACACTACGGCAGATCAGAAAGCCGGAGACGAAGAAAAATCCGACCACGGCGATCTGCTGCAGGTACGGAATACGCTCTGGGAAGAAACCGCCCCAGTAGTTGTAGAACATTCCGATGCCGTGCCCGATCAGGACAACTTGAGCGAGACCAAATCTCAAAAAATCGAAAAACGTTACACATTTCTCGCTCAGGGGTCTCATTGTTTGGTGGGCTCCAAGCAGCACGAGGTGGACTCCGTCAGGCATAGATTGATTAGATTGGGGGGAAGGGACAGGACCACGCCTTGCCATTCAACAGGTTAATTGCAGTCAGCCTCCCGTCGGCAAAGGAGCATCCGGTGTCAATGTAGATCACGTTACCTAGGTGCAGGACATCAGGGGTAGTCGAATGTCCGACATACAAGCGATCCACGCCCCTTACGGGTTGTTCGTCATGTGAACTGATCCGGCCTCTGGCATACAGTGCTTGGGTCAGGGCTGCGCGCTGGATTTCGTGATCGGGGGAGCTCAGCGATGCGACGGCATCGAGCCAACTCAGGTCGTCTTTCCAGCACGGAGATTCGGCATGGATAATCCCGACGTTTTCTCCCGAAGGCAGAGAAACCTGCATGGCAATGGGCAGCTCAAGCAGCCGTTCGGCAATTTGCTGCTGTTCCAGCGACGCAAGCTCATAGAACCACGCTCCGCCGTTGCGTGCGTGACGTGGAGGGTCCCCCACGCCAGCCACGTAATCGAGCACCATCTGCTCGTGATTGCCCCTGACCGAGTGGAACCACGGTTTGTCCAGCCATGTCAGGACGTCATGTGACCGAGGTCCACGATCTATTACATCGCCAGTAACAAATAGGCGGTCTGCCGCGGGCTGGAAGTGAATCTGCGTCAGCAGCTCCTCCAGCAACTCGAAATGCCCATGGACGTCACCAACGACGAAATCCCGCCCTTTGGTATTGGCCGCAAAGGAGCGAAAGAACGTACTGTGAGTCGGTGTATACAAGGCGGTACTCTGAGGGGCGCCTGGTCCAATGGCGTTGGCGTGGGGCACAATTTTACCAGTATCCAAGTGTCGCAGGAAGGTGTCCTGGGCGGTGCGACAACTCGTTGAATTATTTGGAAAGCAATTCCAGCCTGTCCCAGTTTGCTAGTCGAAATTCTGGCGTCTAGCGTTGAGAAGCAGCTAAGGAAAAGCTGCTTCTCGAACCCAAGAAACCATGGAGAAACTCCTATGCGCCACAATATTTTCACCGCCTTGCTGACGGCTATCGCTGCTTCTTTCACCCTGGGTGCCGGTGCTGTACAAAGCACGCCGGTGGCCGAACTGCCGTCGGCAGCGGTCACTGCGGAGCAGGGTGTTGGCAAACTCAATATCAATACCGCCGATGCCTCGACCTTGCAGCGTGAGTTGTCAGGGGTCGGCCAATCCAAGTCCGAAGCCATTGTCGCCTATCGCGACAATAATGGGGATTTCGCTACGGTGGAGGAGTTGCTTGAGGTCGAAGGCATCGGAAAGGCTATCTTGGAGCGTAATCGTGACAAGTTAACGGTCAATTGAGACTGGTTGGGGCAGGTGTGCAAGTCTGCCCCACGAATTAGGGGCTGTACGAAATGTTTCTGCGCGAAGGCCAGACAAGGCAAACCGGGGGAGGAAGCGGAGAGTACTGGAGTACATGAGCATTCCGAGCTCCGTTTCAGCGCAGTATGGGCGAGTGCAGATACATTTCGTACAGAGCCTAGCGGACTTAATGGTCCTTCGCTTCCTTGGCATCCATTTCAGCATTTCGCTCATGAATCTTTTTGAGTTGCTCCTCCGTCAATGGCAACTTCTTCGCCGTATCCCGCAGCAGCATCAACCCGCCGACAATCGACCCAAGCGCAACAAGCAGTATCAACCAGGCATACCAAGGCATCGAGATTCTCCTGAAAGCGTACAGGGCACCGCTTACATGGCATTCGAGCCATTGCCGCAGCCGTTGGTTCCATTATAGGAGCCACCCCCACCCAGGCCAATTCTCATGACCCACGGCCCCCAAACCCCGCCTCACTTCGTTTACAATGCGCGCCGTTTACGACTTGCCAAGAGACCCTGCCCATGTCCGCCTGCCAGACGCCCCTGATCGTCGCCCTGGATTTCCCCACCCGTGACGCCGCCCTGAAGCTGGCCGACCAGCTCGACCCCGCCCTGTGCCGGGTCAAGGTGGGCAAGGAACTGTTCACCAGCAGCGCCGCGGGCATCGTCGAAACCCTGTGCAGCAAGGGCTTCGAAGTGTTCCTCGACCTCAAGTTCCACGATATCCCCAACACCACCGCCATGGCGGTCAAGGCCGCGGCCGAGATGGGCGTGTGGATGGTCAATGTGCACTGCTCCGGTGGCCTGCGCATGATGTCGGCCTGCCGCGAAGAGCTAGCCAAGCGCAGCGGTCCACAGCCGCTGCTGATCGGCGTGACCGTGCTGACCAGCATGGAGCGTGAGGATCTGGCCGGTATCGGCCTGGATGTCGACCCGCAGGAGCAGGTGCTGCGCCTGGCGGCGCTGGCGCAGAAGGCCGGCATGGACGGCCTGGTGTGCTCGGCGCTGGAGGCTCCGGCACTGAAGGCGGCGCATCCGTCGCTGCAACTGGTGACCCCGGGTATCCGCCCGGCAGGCAGTGCCCAGGACGACCAGCGCCGGATCCTGACCCCCCGCCAGGCACTGGACGCCGGTTCCGACTACCTGGTGATCGGGCGTCCGATCAGCCAGGCGGCGGACCCAGCCCAGGCGTTGGCTGCTGTGGTGGCTGAGATTCGCGGTTGATTCGAGAGGCCGCGAGTGTGGGCTGCGCGTGAGCGCAGCCCGCAATGATCAGACTTTCAGCACCAGCTTGCCGAAGTTCTCCCCGCTGAACAGCTTGAGCAGCGTCTCGGGGAAGGTTTCCAGCCCTTCCACCACATCTTCCTTGCTCTTCACCTTGCCACTGGCCAACCAGCCGGCCATTTCCTGCGCGGCCTTGCCGTACTCCTTGACGTAGTCCATCACCACGAAGCCTTCCATGCGCGCGCGGTTGACCAGCAGCGCCAGGTAGTTGGCCGGGCCCTTGACCGCTTCCTTGTTGTTGTATTGGCTGATGGCGCCGCAGATCACCACCCGGGCCTTGAAGTTCAGGCGCGACAGCACCGCGTCGAGGATGTCGCCGCCGACGTTGTCGAAGTACACATCCACGCCCTTGGGACATTCGCGCTTGAGCCCGGCGAGCACGTCTTCGGCCTTGTAGTCGATGACCCCGTCGAAGCCCAGTTCATCCAGCAGGTACTGACACTTCTGCGCGCCACCGGCAATGCCGACCACGCGGCAACCCTTGAGCTTGGCGATCTGCCCGGCAATGCTGCCGACCGCGCCGGCGGCGCCGGAGATCACCACGGTTTCGCCGGCTTTGGGCTGGCCGACATCGAGCAGGGCGAAGTAGGCGGTCATGCCGGTCATGCCCAGTGCCGACAGGTAGCGCGGCAAGGGGGCCAGGCGCGGGTCGATCTTGTGCAGGCCCTGGGGTTCTCCGGTGAAGTAGTCCTGCACGCCGAGGGCGCCGCTGACATGGTCGCCGGGCTTGTAGTCCGGGTGCTTGGAGCTGACCACTTCGCCCACGCCGAGTGCGCGCATCACCTGGCCCAGGCCCACCGGGGGGATATACGACTTGCCTTCGTTCATCCAGCCGCGCATGGCGGGGTCCAGGGACAGGTAGAGGTTTTTCACCAGCACCTGGCCTTCGCCTGGCTCGTCGGCAGGGGCCTGCTCATAGGTGAAGTCGTCACGGCGCACGGCGCCGACCGGGCGCTTGGTCAGCAGGAAACGGCGGTTGGTGTGGGGCATGGCGAGTTCTCCTGAACGAGTGTGAGGGGGGATGATCGGCGGGTTGAATGGGCCGCGTCACGCAAGATCACCGCGAACGATAGTAGTCCAACCGTGCCCTTGATGATGCTGCCCAGCCCTGCATTGCCGTGACTAGACTCGGCCACGACTTCCCATCCTTTTGCAGGAGCCAGTGATGAGCATGACTTTCTCCGGCCAGGTTGCCCTGGTCACCGGTGGCGCAGCGGGTATCGGCCGGGCGACGGCCCAGGCGTTTGCCGCCGAGGGGCTCAAGGTGGTGGTGGCCGACCTTGATGCGAATGGTGGCGAAGCCACCGTTGCGCTGATCCGCCAGAGTGGTGGTGAAGCGTTGTTCATCGCCTGCGACGTTACCCGTGATAAAGATGTGCGGCAATTGCACGAGCAGGTCATCAAGGCCTATGGCCGGCTCGACTACGCCTTCAACAATGCCGGCATCGAAATCGAGAAGGGGCGGTTGGCGGAGGGCAGCGAGGCGGAGTTCGACGCGATCATGGGCGTCAACGTCAAGGGCGTCTGGCTGTGCATGAAGTATCAACTGCCCCTGCTGCTGGCCCAAGGCGGTGGCGCTATCGTCAACACGGCCTCGGTGGCCGGCCTGTCGGCGGCGCCAAAGATGAGCATCTATGCGGCGTCCAAGCATGCGGTGATTGGCCTGACCAAGTCGGCGGCCATCGAGTACGCGAAGAAGGGCGTCCGGGTTAACGCGGTGTGCCCGGCGGTGATCGATACCGACATGTTTCGCCGCGCCTACGAGGCCGACCCGCGCAAGGCCGAGTTCGCTGCGGCGATGCACCCGGTCGGGCGCATCGGCAAGGTCGAGGAGATCGCCAGCGCGGTGCTGTACCTGTGCAGCGATGGCGCGGCCTTCACGACGGGGCACAGCCTGACGGTCGACGGTGGCGCGCTGGCGATCTGACCGAGGCCAGCCACAGGGCCAGCGCCACCGCCGCGCAGCCCAGCAGCAACACACCACCAAATACGATCAAGGCCAGCTGCGGCCCCAACCAATCACTGAGCAGCCCGGTAAAGATCACCGGCAGGCTGAACCCCAGGTAGGCCAGCAGGAAGAACCCGGCACTGGCCCGGGTTTTTTCTTGGCCGGCCAACTTGTTCACCGCCGCCAGCCCGCCCAGGTAGATAAAGCCATAACAGGCGCTGCTGGCGGCCACGGCGCCCAGCAAAACGCCCGCCAGGTTGCCGCTGTCGGCGCCCCAGGCCAGCAGCGCGTAGCTGCACGGCAGGATCAGCAGCCCGAGCAAGGTCGCCCGGGCACTGGCCATGCGCCGGGCCAGCGGCTGGAACAGCAGGCCGCAGCTGATCACGCAGAAGGTCGAGAACCCCGACCAGGCGCTCAGACCGTGCTGGCGCAGGATTCCCGGCAGCAAGGCGATGACCAGCCCGACACAGGCCCAGGCCAGCAGGATCGCCAGGCCATAGGCCAGGCTGCCGCTGGGATAGCAGGGCAGGCGCAGCATGGCGCTGCTTTGCGTCGGGTGTGGGTCTGGCAAGCGCCAGACCAGCACCAGGGCCGCGGCGGCCAGTATCAGCTGCAAATGGAAACTGCCCGGAGTGAGTGTCGGCCCGCGCAGCAGGCACAGGCTGGTCAGCGCCGCGCCCAGGCCAAAACCCAGGGAGGTGCTGGCGGTGACCCAGGTCGCGGCGCGGTCACTTTCACCGGGTGCCATCAGCTCGCTCATGTAGGCGGTGGCCGTGGCCGAGGCCAGGCCGGTGCCCAGGCCCAGGAACAAGCGCGCCACGCCCAGGGAGGCCAGGCTGGGGGACAGCAGCATGATCAAGGTGGCGATCATCGACAGGGCGAGTGCGACCAGGATCAACGGGCGTCGCCCGACCCGGTCGGCCAGGGCGCCGAGGGCCAGCAGCACTGGCAATACACCGAGCACGTAGCCGGAGAA
Organism: Pseudomonas sp. BJa3; assembly: GCF_026343815.1. Classification (NCBI taxonomy): domain Bacteria; kingdom Pseudomonadati; phylum Pseudomonadota; class Gammaproteobacteria; order Pseudomonadales; family Pseudomonadaceae; genus Pseudomonas; species Pseudomonas sp. BJa3. Next base: position 82,478 of record NZ_JAOXMC010000011.1, read on the forward strand.
AGCCACGGCGGTCGCCGCGGCGCCTTGCCCGGAGAGGTCGGCGTAGGTGATGTACAGCGGGGCCTGGAGATTGACGGCGAGGGTGATCAGGCACAGGGCGAAGGCCAGCAGGGCCGGGGCGTGGCGAGTGGGCATGGATGGTTTCCGCAGGATCGATTGCGTCAGCATCGGCCCTGGGTGGCTGTTCGCCAAGGTACACCCAGGACGGATTTGTGTTTAACTGTTTGACTGAAATAAGCGAACACTTGCCATGCACTTCAATCTTGATCGCGCTCTCCCCACGCCCTTGGTCCAGCAGCTGACCGAGCAGTTGCAGGCCTGGATCACTCGGCAGCGCTTGCGCCCGGGTGCACGCCTGCCATCGATCCGCACATTGGCCAAGGCCCAGGCGGTCAGTGCTTCGTGCGTGATCGAAGCCTACGACCGGCTGGTGGCCAGCGGCTGGCTGGAGGCACGGCACGGTGCCGGGTTCTTCGTCGCCGAGCGCAAGCCGGGCCTGCGACCCGATCCCGGCGAGCCGTGGGGCGAGGCGATCGACGGCAGCTGGCGGCAGTTTCGCGAAGGGCACGAGCAACTGCTCAAGCTCGGCTGCGGCTGGCTGCCCGTGGCCTGGCGAGCCGAGGCTGAACTGGCCCAGGCCATCCGCCAGGTCAGCCGTGGCGCGCCCGAAGCACTGTTCGACTACTGCCCGCCCCAAGGCCTGGCGAGCCTGCGCCTGCAACTGCACAAAGGGCTGGCGCGGCTGGATATCGTCGCGGAACCTGAGCGTATCGTCACCACCCAGGGGGCCAGCCATGCCCTCGACCTGCTGGTGCGGACCTTGCTGGCGCCGGGCGACACGGTGTTGGTGGAACGGCCCGGTTACTACAACCTTTACAACCTGCTGCGCCTGCACGGCGTGCGCATGCTCGAGGTACCGCGCACTGCCAGTGGCCCAGATTTGGAAGTACTCGAGCAGTTGCTCGCCGAACACCGGCCGCGCTGCCTGTTCATCAACAGCCTGTACCAGAACCCGACCGGCACCAGCCTGACGCCCAAGGTCGCCTATCGCCTGCTGGAGCTGGCCCGCGGGCATGACCTGCGGATTGTCGAGGATGACCTCTATGCCGACTTCCAGGACGGGCCGGCGACACGGCTGGCTACCCTCGACAGCGAGCAACGGGTGATCTACCTGGGCAGCTTCTCCAAGACCCTCAGCAGTTCGCTGCGGGTCGGCTATGTGGTGGCCGATCCGCCCCTGGTGGCGCGTCTGGCCGAATTGAAGATGGTCGCGGGCATTGGCACCTCGCGCTTTGCCGAGCAGGTAGTCGGGCAGATGCTCGCCAACGGTAGTTACCGCAAGAGCGTGCAGCGCCTGCGGCTGCGCCTGGGCCAGTACCGGGCGAGGACGCTGGGGCTAATGGAGGCCTGCGGCTGGGAGGTATTTTGCGAACCCGTCGGCGGCATGTTCGTCTGGGGCCGGGTGCCGGGGCGCGACTTCGCCGAACTGGAGCGGCTGGCGCTGGAGCACGCGGTGCTGCTTACCCCGGGCAGTGCCTTCGATCCGCAGGGGCGGGCCAGTGAATGGCTGCGCATCAATGTCGCCTATGGGCAGGATTCGCGGGCCGAGGCGTTCTTCCGGCATGCGGGGCGACCTCTGGCAGTCTGAAAGCGACACGCTCATAGCTAAATGACACCATTGGTGCGTCTGGCTCTTGTGACGGGGTCGGCGCCATTGTCACTCTTGCTGTCGGTAAAGTCCGACAAGGCGAGGGGAATGGTGATGGCGGCGACCAAGCACGGTGTACTGGCCAACCTGGGCATGGCGCGCAAGCTCGGCCTGGGCTTCGCCCTGGTGTTGCTGCTCACCCTGGTGGTGGCCGCCATCGGCGTGTACGCCCTGGCCAATGTCGGCCAGCGCTTCGATGGGCTGCGGCAGATGGCTCAGTTCAATACCGACCTGTTGAAGCTGCGCCAGCACGAACAGGCCTTCGCCCTGCGCTCGGACATCAAGGAGGCCGAGGCCCTGCGCACGGGGCTGCTGGGGCTTGTGGAGCGGGCCCGGGCCGTGCCAGCACTGGCCTCGACCGAGGCCGATCTCAATGCCTATGGGCAAGCTTTCGACCAATTCGTCCAGGCGGTGCAGGCCAAGGAGCTGGCGCTGGACATGGCCAGCTGGTCGGTGTCGAGCGTGGCCAACAACCTCGATGTGCTGCAGGCCGGCCTGGCCGACGATGGCACCTATACCCTCAAGCAGTCCCAGGGTCAGCAGGGCGGTGGGTTCCTGGAACAGGCCGGGCAGGTGGCGCAGGTGTCGCGGCTGATGCTACAGGCCATGGACGAGGCCCGGGTGCGCCTGGAGCAGAGCCGCAAGGGTGGCGAAGCTAGCACCGGGGGGCGCATCGCCCAGACCGTCGAAGCGGCGACCCTGGTGGACCAGCTCAAGGTTTCGGTCGCCGATGCCGGCTACCAGAGCGTGCTGGGCGAAGTGGCCGGGCACATCGGCAGTTTCTCCGAAAAGCTCAATGAGTACACCGACCTGCTGGGCCAGGAGCGGGGCATCAAGGACCATTTGCAGGCGCGTGCCGAGCAGGTTACCGCGCGTGTCGACCAGGTGTATGCCGATCAGGAGCAGGCCATGCAGGCCGAACTGGCACGCAACGCCGTCGCCATTGTTGCGGCCACGGCGCTGGCGCTGCTGGTAGGCGTGCTGGCGGCCTGGCTGATCACCCGCGCCGTGGTCGCGCCGCTCAAGCGGGTGATCAGCCGGGCCCGGCGCATTGCCGCAGGCGAGCTGGGTATCGAGGCCGAGCCGCCGCGCGCCGACGAGGTCGGCCAGCTGTTGCAGGCCATGCAGCAGATGGCCGAGGGCTTGTCCGGTATCGTCAGTGGCTTGCAGCAAGGTATCGACCAGTTGGCCGGCAGTGCCCAGGCCTTGTCGGCGGTCACCGAGCAGACCAACCGCGAAGTCGGTAGCCAGAAGGACGAGACCGAGCAGGTGGCCACCGCCATGCAGCAGATGACCGCGACCGTGCACGATGTGGCGCGCAACGCCGAGCAGGCAGCCCAGGCGGCCCAGGCAGCCGACGACAAGGTCGGCTCGGGGCAGCAGGTGGTGCGTCAAAGCATGCAGCGCATCGAGCAACTGGCGCAGGCCGCCGAAACCGCCAGCAGCGGCATCGACAGCCTCAGTGCCGAGATCCATACGATCGGTGACGTGCTCGAGGTGATCAAGAGCGTGGCCGAGCAGACCAACCTGCTGGCGCTCAATGCCGCGATCGAGGCGGCGCGGGCCGGGGAGCAGGGGCGCGGATTCGCGGTGGTGGCCGACGAAGTGCGCGCCTTGGCGCGGCGCACCCGGCAGTCCACCGAGGAGATCGAGCGCCTGGTCGCCAGCCTGCGCGGCAATGCCCAGCAGTCGGTGATGCAGATCCGCGGCAGTACCGAACTGGTGCGCCTGGCGGTGGCCGACACGCTGCAGACCGAGAGCGCCCTGGGCAGCATTGCGGCGGCGGTGTCGTTGATCCAGCAGATGAACCAGCAGATCGCCGCGGCGGCCGAGCAGCAGAGCTCGGTGGCCGAGGAGATCAGCCGCAGCGTTACGCAGATTCGCGGTAGTGCCGACCAAGCGGCACTGGCGATGGAGGACAATGCCCGTTCAAGCGTCGAGCTGGCGCAGTTGGGCAATGACTTGAAGGGGATGGTGGGGCATTTCCGCTTGTGATTGCCTGTGCCTGTCTCAGCTCTTGCGCGGGCTGAGTATGAGCAAGGTCAGCACCCCCGCCACGATCCCCCAGAACGCCGAGCCGATCGAGAACAGGGTGAAGCCCGACGCTGTGACCATGAAGGTGATCAGGGCCGCCTCGCGCTCGCGCACCTCGCCCATGGCCACGCTCAAGCCGTTCATGATCGAACCGAACAGCGCCAGCGCCGCGATCGACAGCACCAGCTCCTTGGGCAGGGCACCGAACAGCGCCGCCAGGGTGGCGCCAAAGATGCCGGCGATGCCGTAGAAAATCCCGCACCAGACCGCCGCCGTGTAGCGCTTGGCCGGGTCTTCATGGGCATGCGGCCCGGTGCAGATCGCCGCGCTGATCGCCGCCAGGTTGACCCCGTGGGAGCCAAACGGCGCCAGTAGCAGCGAGGCGAAGCCGGTGGCCGAGATCAGCGGCGAAGCCGGCACCTGGTAGCCGTCAGCGCGCAGCACGGCGACGCCGGGCATGTTCTGCGAGGTCATGGCCACCACGAACAGCGGGATGCCGATGCTGATGGTCGCCGCCAGCGAGAAGCTCGGCGTGGTCCACACCGGGGTTGCGACTTCCAGCTGGAAGCCGCTGAAGTCCAGCAGACCCAGGGCGCCGGACAGCGCGGTGCCAACCAGCAGCGCGGCCAGCACGCAGTAACGCGGCGACAGGCGCTTGACCAGCAGGTAGCTGAAGAACATGCCCAGCACCAGCAGCGTGCGATGTTGAGCGGCAACGAAGATCTCGCTGCCGATCTTGAACAGGATGCCGGCCAGCAGGGCCGAGGCCAGGGAGGCGGGAATGCGCCGCACCAGGCGCTCGAAACTGCCGGTCAGGCCGCAGATCAATACCAGCACGGCGCAGGTGATGTAGGCGCCGATCGCTTCGCCGTAGCTCACCCCGCCAAGGCTGGTGATCAGTAGTGCCGCGCCGGGTGTCGACCAGGCCACGGTGATCGGCGTGCGGTAGCGCAGCGACAGGCCGATGCTGCACACTGCCATGCCGATCGACAGGGCCCAGATCCATGAGGAAATCTGCGCGCTGGTAAGACCGGCCGCCTGGCCAGCCTGGAACATCAGCACCAGCGAACTGGTGTAGCCGGTGAGCATGGCGATGAAGCCGGCGACGATCGCCGACGGCGAGCTGTCCGCCAGCGGCCGCAGGCGCGCTGAGGTGGTATCGGTCATAGGGCATTCCTTGTGCAGGTGTAAGCAGTTTTTTCAGGCTACCGTGCCATGGCGTGATCCTTGCCATACAGCAGGCATTGCATTTAGCCGTACAGTCGCCAACTATGGGCCATTACTACGCAACTGCGTGAGAGGGGAGGGGCGATGTACAAGGTGTATGGGGATTACCAGTCGGGCAACTGCTACAAGGTCAAGCTGATGCTCAGCCTGCTCGACCGCCCGTATGAGTGGCACCCGGTGGATATTCTCAAGGGTGAGACGGAAACGCCCGAGTTCCTGGCCATGAACCCCAACGGCAAGGTGCCGGTGCTCAAGCTCGAGGACGGCACCTGCCTGTGGGAGTCCAACGCGATTCTCAACTACCTGGCCGATGGCAGCGAGTTCCTGCCCAGCGCGCCGCGGCTGCGCACCCAGGTGCTGCAATGGCAGTTCTTCGAACAGTACAGCCATGAGCCCTACATCGCCGTGGCGCGGTTCATCCAGTTCTACCTGGGGCTGCCGCAAGAGCGGCTGGAGGAGTACAGGGGGCTGCACAAGGGCGGCTACAAGGCGCTCAAGGTAATGAACAGGCAGCTGGAAATGACGCCTTACCTGGTCGGCGAGCAGTACTCGATCGCCGACGTGGCGTTGTACGCCTATACCCATGTGGCGCATCAGGGCGGTTTCGACCTGGCGCCTTACCCGGCGGTGCAGGCCTGGTTGGCGCGGGTGGCCAGTCATCCTCGGCATGTGCCGATGGTGGATTGACCGGCCCCATCGCGGGGCAAGCCCGCTCCCACGCCAGCCAGCACCCCTGGGAGCAGGCTGGCCCCGCGATGGTGATTTGTCAGACCGCGGCGAAACGCTTGTCCAGGTAAGCAATGATGTCCTTGGACTCGTACATCCAGGTCACCTCGCCTTGTTCCTCGATCCGCAGGCACGGCACTTTCACCCGGCCACCGCCTTCCAGCAGCGCCTGACGATGCTGCGCGTCGTTCTTCGCATCGCGCAGTGCCACCGGGACATTGAGGCGGTGCAGGGTGCGACGAGTCTTCACGCAGAAGGGGCAGGCGTGGAACTGGTACAGCACCAGGCCCTTGGCCTGCTGTTCGACCTGGGCCTGGGCCGCGGCATCGCGCTTCTTTTTTGCCGGGCGGCTGATCCAGTCGCCGAACACGATAAGCTGGCCGAGGCCGACCCGCAGGGCTTTGACGATCATGGGCAACTCCTGAAATGAAAAAGCCGACCCCAGGGGGTCGGCTCGGAACACAGGCCGATCACTTGATCAGGCTGAGGAACTCGCTGCGGGTGGCGGCGTTCTCGCGGAACTCGCCGAGCATCACCGAGGTGAGCATGGTCGAGTTCTGCTTTTCGACACCGCGCATCATCATGCACATGTGCTTGGCCTCGATCACCACCGCCACGCCTGCGGCGCCGGTCACCTGCTGCACGGCCTCGGCGATCTGGCGGCTAAGGTTTTCCTGGATCTGCAGGCGGCGGGCGTACATGTCGACGATCCGCGCCACCTTCGAAAGGCCCAGCACCTTGCCCTTGGGCAGGTAGGCCACATGGGCCTTGCCGATGAACGGCAGCATGTGGTGTTCGCACATCGAATACAGCTCGATATCCCGGACCAGCACCATTTCGCTGTTGTCGGAGGTGAACAACGCGCCGTTGGTCACTTCTTCCAGGGTTTGCTCATAACCGCGGCAAAGGTATTTCATGGCCTTCGCAGCCCGCTTGGGCGTGTCGAGCAGGCCTTCGCGGGAGACATCCTCGCCGATCTGGCTGAGGATCGCGGTGTAGTTCTGTTCCAGGGACATGGATCTACCTGTGGAAAATTTCGCAAAGGCGAAGGGTACGGCGGCGACGGCGGCGCTGCAAGCGCGATGTCACTCGTCGCGCCCTTCGAGCATGGTTCGCTTGAGCATCACGTAGACCGCGCCGGTGCCGCCGTGGCGAGCCTGACAAGAGGTGAAACCGAGCACCTGCGGGTGCTGGCGCAGCCAGGTGTTGACGTGGCTCTTGATCATCGGACGCTTGCCGTCCAGGCGCGCGGCCTTGCCGTGGGTGACCCGCACGCAGCGCACTTCCAGCTTGGTCGCTTCGGCGATGAAGGCCCACAGCGTCTCGCGGGCCTTCTCGACGCTCATGCCGTGCAGGTCGAGGCTGCCCTCGAAGGCGATCTGGCCGAGCTTGAGCTTGCGTAGCTGGCTTTCCTGCACGCCGTCACGCCGCCACATCAGCTCATCCTCGGCGCCGACGTCGATGACGAACTGGTCGGACAGGCCGTCGATCACCAGCGTCTGGTCGCTGCGGATGGTCGCCGCCTGGCGCAGGCCTGCCAGTTGCTTGCGGTCGGCCTTGGGTTTGCCGACTTCGGCGCGATCGTGCTTGATCGGCTTGACGCCCTGCACTTGGCTGCGGAAGAGGGAAAAGTCGTCGTCTTGCATGGTGCCTCCACGTGGGCGGCGTAGTTTACGCGACTGTCATCGCGGGGCAAGCCTGGCCCCGCTCTCGGCGCGTCAGTCGTGTTTCTTCATCAGGTGCGGCGACAGGTTCAGCTCGCGCCCGCGGCGCAGGCGGATACGGCTGCGCCGCCACAGGCGCACGCCGAAGTACAGCAGCGCCAGCCCGACGACGGTCAGTGTTGCCGACAATGGACGGTTGGCATTGAGTTCGGCCAGGGCGGCGTAGTTGCCCAGCAAACCGGCGAAGCCGGCCATGGCCAGCAGGATGCCCAAGGTGGCCAGCAGTACCGAGAGTGCTGCGGCGATGCGCGCGCCCCAGTTGCTCGGCTCACGCTGGCGCAGGCGCTTGGCATCGAAACTGCCTTTGAGCTTCATTCGAATTCCTCAGGATCGGGTGGTGCTGATCCGGATTTCGACCTGCGGGTCATCTTGAGGTTCCGCCCGTCCGCCGGGCGGTCGTGGTTCAGACCAGGCTGGTAGTGGGCGCGACGCAGGCGAAATTGTCGGCCATCACGGCCATCTCGCACTGGTGGATCTGCGCGGCGGGGATCACGGTGTCCTTCAGGGCCAGGTCACGGGTCGCAGAGGCATCTTCGACCAGGGTGCAGCGATAACCATAGTCCTTGGCGCGACGCACCGTGGTGCTGACGCTGGAGTGGCTCATGAAACCGCAGACGATCAGGTCCAGCGGGCCGAAGGCCTGCAGGGTCTCGTGCAGCTTGGTGTTCTTGAAGGCGTTGGGCATGCGTTTCTCGATCACCACCTCACCTTCGCGCGGCTCCAGCCCGGGAATGAACTCGCCCGCCGGGCCCTGCGGATCGAAACGGCCGCCAACGGTACCGAGGTGGCGGACATGGATGATCGGGCGACCGGCCTTGCGGGCGGCGTCGAGCAACCTGGCAATGTTCGCCACGGCCTCGTCCATGCCCGACAGCGCCAGCGGACCGCTCAGGTACTCCTTCTGCGCATCGATGACGATCAGGCTGGCTTGGCTCAGCTTGGCCGGCGGGTAGTCGCGGCCAGTGAGGCGGAACATCGTGGTTGGAACGGACATCAAGGGCTCCTTGGGTAGGGCTTTTGTGTACCTATTCTCCCTTGCCTTGGCACCAATGTGAATGGTTGACAGCGCAGGCGGCGTGGTTACTGGCTTGTGGCTATCCATTCGGCCATAGGAGCGAACATTTGTGTGGTGTGGGCTGTTAGACTTTCGTCCTGTCAGAAAAGGAGTACCCCGTGATCACATCCCGCCTGCGCACCCTGCGCGACCACATCCGCTGGGCGGTCAGCCGCTTCCATGAGCATGACCTGTTCTTCGGCCATGGCGCCGACAATGCCTGGGACGAAGCCCGCCTGCTGGTGCTCGGTGCGGTGCACCTGCCCTGGGAGGTGGCCGACAGCTATCTGGACTGCGCACTCGAGGATGACGAGCGGGTACGTCTACAGCACTTGCTCAAACGCCGTATCGACGAGCGGGTACCGACCGCCTACCTGCTGGGCGAGGCCTGGTTCTGCGGCATGTCGTTCATTGTCGACGAGCGCGTGCTGGTGCCGCGCTCGCCCATCGGCGAGTTGATCGAAAAGCGCTTCGAGCCCTGGCTGGCCGCCGAGCCTGCGCGCATTCTCGACCTGTGCACCGGTTCCGGCTGCATCGGCATCGTTGCCGCCGATGTGTTCCAGGACGCCGAAGTGGTGCTGGCCGACCTGTCCTTCGACGCATTGGCGGTGGCTAACCAGAACATTGAGCGCCATGGCCTTGAGGAGCGTGTGTACACCGTGCAGGGCGATGGCTTCGCCGGGCTGCCGGGGCAGCGCTTCGACCTGATCCTGTCCAACCCACCGTACGTTGATGCCGAAGACTTCGGCGACATGCCGGCCGAATACCACCATGAACCCGAATTGGGCCTGGCCTGTGGCAACGATGGCCTGGACCTGGTGCGGCGCATGCTGGCCGAGGCGGCCGACCATCTGACCGACAAAGGCCTGATGATCGTGGAAGTGGGCAACAGCCAGGTGCACGTCGAGTCGCTCTACCCCGAGGTGGACTTCGTCTGGCTGGAGTTCGAGCGCGGTGGGCACGGCGTGTTCATGCTGACGGCCGAACAGTGCCGGCAGCATCAGGAGTTGTTCAAGGCGCGGGTCTGACTGCGCGCCCGTTCCCACAGGATGAATGCAATCTCCGTGGGAGCGGGCTTGCCCCGCGATGGCGATATCAGCGGGTGGCGATCCAGATCAGCAACCCGGCCTGGAACACCGCGAAGGCCACCAGGCAGGTGATGGTAAAGCGCAGGCCGCTGTCTTCGCGGCGGTACTTGGCCACCCGTTCGTCACGCTCGCGCAGCTGCGCTTCCTTCTCCATCAGGTTCTGCTCGGCCTGCTGCAACATCCCGGCGGCCTCGAGGTTGTCCACGCGCTGCACCTTCTCGGTGTTCCAGCCACTCTTGAGCTGGCCCACCGGCGTTTCCACCAGGCGCCCCTTGAGCAGTTGTCCGTCGGTGTATTCCACCTCCAGGCCGACGCCGCGCAGCACGTGGTCGCGGCGCAGGCGAGTGTCTTCGTTCAGCGCGTCCTTGTTGGGCAAGCTCATGCCCTCGACCCGATAGTGCGAGCAGCGCTGCTGCAGCCATTGCACCGCCTGCGCCAGCAAGTAGCGGCCCAGGCCGCGGTTGAGCGGTTCGAGCTGCAGGCCGGCCGGGTCGCCGATGCGCACCGTGCGCGTTTCGTGGTCGACGCGGATGTCCAGATGGTTCTGTTCCTTGCGCACCTTCTGCCCAGGCAGGCGGATTTCCATGCGCAACAGGCTATGGGCCTTGTCGTGGCGCTCGGCGTAGCCGAACTGAACGAAGCGCAGCGGACGCGCGCCGATGTTGCGGTCAGTTGGCAGCGGGGCCAGGCGTAGCAGTTGGAAGTGCTCGGCAGCAAGGTCCGCCCAGGGCAGCGGGGCGCTTTCCGGCGCTTGTTCTTCGGTCGCCTCGGCGGCGGGGGCATCGGTCATCAGGGATTCCTCAGGTGCACGGCGGCCGGGTGCCGGTACCTACAAGGCCCTTGTAGGTATGGGCTTGCCCGCGATCAGGGCGCGTGGGCCCCGAATCACTGCCTTCTCAGCCGCGTTATCGGCAGGCCTGGTCAATACCTGAGGACAGGTATCAGGCCTGTGGCAACCCACGGATGAACAGAACGATGCGCTCCCCCAGCTCACGCGCCAGCGGCAGCTCGGGGTTGCGGTAGCTGTCACGCTGCTGGCTCATGCCCCGGGGACTGATGCGCAGCACATGGTTCATGCCGTCGATCAGCGCCAGTTGCGCGTCGGGTTTGGCTGCCTTGAGGCGCTCGGCATCGGCTACCTCTACTTGGATGTCGTTACGCCCCTGGACGATCAGCGCGGGCACCTTGAGGCGGGCGAAGGCCGCCGCCGGGTCCTGATGCAGCAAGGTGATCAAGTACGGCTGCACGCTGGGGCGGAACACCTGGCGCAGCGGCGCGGGCACGTCGAGGCTGGTCTGCCCGGCCTGCAGCCGGTCGATCAGCGCCACGCCAGCGGGCAATTGCGCCGGCGGCAGGCGCTGGGCCAGCTGCTCGCGCAGCACTTCAGCCACCGGCCGACCGCTGCCGGCCAGGGTGATCACCGCGCTGGCGCCGGCCTGCTCCGCGGCGAGGCTGGCGATCAGCGCGCCTTCACTGTGGCCGACCAGGATCAGCGGGCCGAAGCGTGGGTCCTGCCTGAGTGCGCGACCCCAGGCCACCACGTCGGCGACATAGCGCTCGACGCTGAGGTCACGTTCGTCGGGGGTGGCCGGCTGGCTGGCGGCCACGCCGCGCTTGTCGAAGCGCACGCTGGCAATGTGTTCGCCGGCTAGCAGCAGGGCCAGGCGCTTGAGGTTGTCGATGCGCCCGGCGGCAGGGTTGTTGCCATCGCGGTCGGTAGGGCCGGAGCCGGCGATGATCAGCACCACCGGGGGCGGCGTGGCCTGCTGCGGCAACAGCAGGCTGCCATGCAGCACGCCCTGGCCGGTGTCCAGATCGATGGGGCGTTGCAGCACGGTGGGGGCGGCCTGGGCGAGGCAGGTGCAGAACAGCAGGAGCAGGGCGGCGAGGCGCGACTTCATGGGCGGGGTACTACGTGGGACGTTGCTGATTCGACCGTGGGTCATCCTGAAGGTTCGCGGGCCCCATCGCGGGGCAACCACAGCCACGCGGTTTTCCGTATACTGCCGCTTTCGTTCACTTCAGGCTGATTCGCGGAGCGTCCATGTCCGGCAATACCTACGGCAAGCTGTTCACTGTCACCACCGCTGGCGAAAGCCATGGCCCGGCGTTGGTCGCCATTGTCGACGGCTGCCCGCCTGGCCTGGAAATCTCCCTTGCCGACCTGCAGCACGACCTCGACCGGCGCAAGCCCGGCACCAGCCGGCACACCACCCAGCGCCAGGAGCCGGACGAAGTGGAGATCCTCTCCGGCGTGTTCGAAGGCCGTACCACCGGTTGCTCGATCGGCCTGCTGATTCGCAACACCGACCAGAAGTCCAAGGACTATTCGGCGATCAAGGACCTGTTCCGCCCGGCCCACGCCGATTACACCTACCACCACAAGTACGGCACCCGCGACTACCGTGGCGGTGGCCGCAGCTCGGCGCGCGAAACCGCCATGCGCGTGGCGGCCGGCGCCATCGCCAAGAAGTACCTGGCCACCCAGGGCATCCGCGTGCGCGGCTACATGAGCCAGCTCGGGCCGATCGAGATCCCGTTCAAGACCTGGGAGTCGGTGGAGCAAAACGCCTTCTTCAGCCCCGACCCGGACAAGGTGCCGGAGCTCGAGGCCTACATGGACCAGCTGCGCCGCGACCAGGATTCGGTGGGGGCGAAGATCACCGTGGTCGCCGAAGGCGTGATGCCGGGCCTGGGCGAGCCAATCTTCGACCGCCTCGACGCCGAGTTGGCCCATGCCTTGATGAGCATCAACGCGGTCAAGGGCGTGGAGATCGGCGCCGGTTTCGCCAGTGTCGCCCAGCGCGGCACCGAACACCGTGACGAGATGACGCCCGAGGGCTTCCTCAGCAACAACGCCGGCGGCATCCTCGGCGGCATTTCCTCGGGCCAGCCGATCGTCGCCCACCTGGCGCTCAAGCCGACCTCGAGCATCACCACCCCGGGCCGTTCCATCGACGTCGATGGCAACCCGGTGGAGGTGATCACCAAAGGCCGCCACGACCCTTGCGTCGGCATCCGCGCCACGCCGATCGCCGAGGCGATGATGGCCATCGCCTTGATGGATCACCTGCTGCGCCACCGGGCGCAGAATGCCGAAGTGAGGGTGGGCACCCCGGTACTGGGCCAGCTCTGATCCGCCTGCGCTGGCCCTATCGCCGGCAAGCCGGCTCCCACATGAATACCGCAGGCTTGAGTCCTGCAGCGGACCTGTGGGAGCCGGCTTGCCGGCGATAGGGCAGGAACAGGTCATCACCAAGGGCCGAACGATGTCCTCCATCCCCTACTGGCGTCTCTCCAGCTTCTACCTCTTCTACTTCGCCCTGCTCGGCTCCACCGCGCCGTTCCTGGCCCTGTACTTCGACCACCTGGGCTTCTCCCCGGCGCGCATCGGCGAACTGGTGGCCATCCCCATGCTCATGCGCTGCGTTGCTCCCAACCTGTGGGGCTGGCTCGGTGACCGCAGCGGCCAACGCCTGTTGATCGTGCGCCTGGGCGCGCTGTCGACCCTGGCGACCTTCTCGCTGATCTTCTTCGGCAAGAGCTACGCCTGGCTGGCGCTGGTCATGGCGTTGCACGCCTTCTTCTGGCACGCGGTGCTGCCGCAGTTCGAAGTGATCACCCTGGCCCACCTGCATGGCCAGACCTCGCGTTACAGCCAGGTACGGCTATGGGGCTCGATCGGCTTCATCCTCGCCGTTGTGGGCCTCGGGCGCCTGTTTGAATGGCTGAGCCTGGACATCTACCCGCTGGCGCTGGTGGCGATCATGGCCGGTATCGTCGTCGCCAGCCTCTGGGTGCCCAATGCGCAACCCGTCGAGCAGGCCGAGCAGCGCGGGGCAGGGGGCTTTCTCAGGCAGGTGCGGGCGCCTGGGGTACTGGCCTTCTATGTGTGCGTGGCCCTCATGCAGCTCAGCCATGGGCCGTACTACACCTTCCTTACCCTGCACCTGGAGCACCTGGGCTACAGCCGCGGTGCCATCGGCTTGCTGTGGGCGCTTGGCGTGGTGGCCGAAGTGTTGGTGTTCATGGTCATGAGCCGGATCTTCGCCCGCTGCTCGGTGCGCAAGGTGCTGTTGGCCAGCTTCCTGCTGGCGGCGCTGCGCTGGTTGTTGCTTGGCAACCTGGCGGATATCCCGGCGGTGCTGGTGTTCGCCCAGGTACTGCACGCGGCCACGTTCGGTTGTTTCCATGCCGCGGCCATCGCCTTTGTCCAGGCCAGCTTCGGCGCTCGCCAACAGGGCCAGGGCCAGGCGCTGTATGCGGCGCTGTCAGGCACCGGCGGTGCCCTGGGCGCACTGTACTCGGGCTACAGCTGGAAACTGCTGGGCCCACACTTCACCTTTGGTATGGCTAGCGTCGCGGCGCTCGCGGCAGCCGTTATCATTGCCTTCCGACTCAAAGAAAGCAGGAACCACCCCTGATGAGCATCCTCAGCGTATTCGACCTGTCCAGTCCGGACCTGCCGCACAAGGTGCTGACCCACCACGACGACATCGCCGCGACCCTGGCCGAGCAGGGCGTGCGCTTCGGCCGCTGGCAGTCCGGCGCGCGCCTGCGCCCGGGCAGCAGCCAGGATGAAGTGGTCGCGGCGTGCCGTGGGCCGCTCGACCAACTGATGACCGAGCACGGCAGCGTGGTAGTTGGCGTGGTCAGCCGCGATGGCGCCGACCTGAGCCAGGCCGACCTGCGTGATGAACATGTGCATGACAGCGATGAAGTGTTCGCGATGATCAGCGGGCGTGCACAGGTCAGCCTGCGCCTGGGCGGTGCGGTGTATGCCGTGCTGTGCGAGAAGGATGACGTGCTGCTGGTGCCGGCCGGCACGCATCGCTGGCTGGACCTGGGGGCCAGCCCATTCTGCCTGGCCCTGCGCCTGTTCGGCAGCGAGCAGGGTGTGCAGCCACGCTTCACCGGGGATGCCATGGCGCGGCAATTTGTAGGTTTCGACGAACTCTGAATGAACTCGCGGGGCAGCTTCTGCTCACACCGTCCAAGGTTGAGCAGAAGCCGCCCCGCGAACAGGCCACGCGCTTAGCGGTAGGTCGGCAGGGCGAAGCGTTGCTGGCTCTGCAGCATGGAAATCACCGGCAGCTCGCTCGCTTGTTCGGCAAGGTCGCGGCGGATGGCGCTGATCGCCCACGACAGTTGCTCGGCGCTGTGCAGTTGCGCATAGGACAGCACCCGGCGAGTCACCACGCCATCGCTGGCGCGCAGGGTCAGCAACACGCCGCCGTCGGGTCGCGGCTGAGTAGCAACCTGATAGGCGGTGAAGAGCGAGGCGAATTTTTGCTGGATGAGGTCCATATCAACTCCTGACTGTTGTACTGGCAGACTTGAGTTGATGATTGCAGTGACCGTGCCAGCCTTTTGTTAAAATAAAGTCTTTTAAAATCAACATGTTATGTTTGATTTTGCAGATGCCTGCATTGCATTCTGCACGCCCGTGCATTTTGCACAGTGCATTTTGCACGGTCATAGCCTGGCTCTTTGTCGCCGATAGAATCTGAACCTTGGACCTGTCGTTGCTGCCTGATGGACACTTGGGCCCATTGCCAGATGCCAGGAGGTTCTCGATGTTCGATCACCAGCCCGCCACCATGACCACAGAAGAAGCCGCAGCCTTCGCCGAGGAGGTTTTCGAGCGCGCCCGCCGCGGCGACGCGACAATGCTCGGCCGCCTGCTCGATAACGGCCTGCCCGCCAACCTGCGCAACCACAAGGGCGACACCTTGCTGATGCTGGCCAGCTACCACGGTCACCATGACGCCGTGCAGGTGCTGCTGGCCCATGGTGCCGACCCGCTGATCGCCAATGACAACGGCCAGTTGCCCATAGCCGGCGCCGCCTTCAAGGGTGATCTCGCGATGATCCGCCTGCTGCTGGAACACGGCGTGCCGGTGGATGCCGCCGCCGCTGACGGTCGTAGCGCATTGATGCTGGCGGCAATGTTCAACCGCCTGGAGATCATCGACTATCTGTTGGCCCAGGGTGCCGACCCCGCGCACCGCGATGCCGCCGGCGCCACTGCGCTGATGGCGGCCCGCACCATGGGGGCGATGGATAGCGCGGCACGTCTCGAAGCATTGGCCGGCTAACTCCCTGGGGGCTTTTGCGGCTATCCTTGGCGCCTTTCACGCCAACCCGCAGGCCCCCCATGAAAGACCAGTTGCTCGAATTCATCAGTCTCATCTGCGCCGGCTGCATGCGCGATGAAGATATCGAGCGCATCGCCGCCGAGGCCGCCGAGGCCTACGCCGACCCCGCCGCCTTCCTCGCCGCCAATCCGGACATCAACTACGACGACACCTTTCCCTTCCCGCTGGGTGAATGGGTGGTGGTCGGCAGCCTGCCCGATACCGTGCTGTTCCAGGCCGACAACTACCAGGACCTGTTCCAGCAGATCAGCGACTCGTTCGACAAGAGCGTGCCCTTCACCCTCAAGCCCAAGCAGCTGGCGCGCACCGAGGCGCTCACCGCGCTCAACCGCATCCAGGTGCAGATGGGTGCGCTGAACAAGGAAGCCGGTGGCTACGTGCTGCTGAACTTCAGCCAATTACTCGACGATGAGCTGCAGATGATCATGGTCGGGCAGCACGACCTGGCCCGTGTGCTGGAGCTGGGCGAGGCCGTTGGTATCAAGGTGGAGCCGGCGCTGGAAGCGCTGAAGGTGGCAGTGCATATCTGAGCCGTAGCCGCCGCGCAGCCCCTGGGAGCGGGCTCCGCGACCGGCCTGTCAACCCAGCGCGGTATCGAGGAACATCATCACCGCGAAACCGCCCATCAACCCCAGTGTTGCCGCGGTCTGGTGCCCATTGCGGTGGGTTTCCGGGATCACCTCGTGGGACACCACGAAGATCATTGCCCCGGCTGCCAGGCCCATGCTGATCGGGTAGGCCAGGGCGAAGCCGGTGGAGATGCCCAGGCCGATCACCGCGCCCAGCGGTTCCATCAGCCCGGAGCCAATCGCCACCAGCGCAGCCTTGAAGTTCGACAGCCCCGTGGCGCGCAGTGCCAGGGCCACGGCCAGGCCTTCGGGGATGTCCTGGATGGCGATGGCGCTGGTCAGCGGCAGGCCGATGGCCATGTCGCCGTTGGCGAAACTCACACCGATGGCCATGCCCTCGGGCAGGTTGTGCAGGGTGATTGCCAACACGAACAGCCAAACCCGGCTCACCCGCTCGGCCTGCGGGCCGCAGGGGCCGGTGCTTTCATGCTCATGTGGGGTGAAGCGGTCCAGGCCCAGCATCAGCAGCACCCCAAGGCCCATGCCCAGCACCACGGTGAAGGCCGCCGCCGGGCCGTTGCCGGTGATCTCGCGGGCAGCATCCAGCCCCGGCAGGATCAGCGAGAACGAACTGGCGGCGAGCATCATGCCAGCGGCAAAACCGAGCATGACGTCCTGCGTGCGCGCGCTGACGTCGCGCAGGATCACCGCCAGCACCGCGCCCAGGGCGGTGGCGCCGAAGCCGGACAGGCCGCCGAGCAGTGCCAGGTGCAGGTGGTCGGCATGATCGCCGTTGACCGCGTTCCAGATGCTCGCCAGCAGCAATGCGCCGATGGCCAGCAGGCTCAGCACCAGGCCGGCGCTGAGCCAGGGAGCCTGCACGGCCTGGTGCCGCCAGGCGCTGAGGATGGAGTCAGAGCTGGCGCTTTGAGTGTGGGCAGGGGGCATGCGAACCTCGAGAGCAGTGGATATCAGCAGTCTATCCACTGACCGGCATTCCCGACCAAGGATTCCCTTCTATCGGGGCCATAGCCAGCTATGCTCTGCAGCACACACACCGTGCGGGAGCAGCATCATGGGTTCCACCTTCAACAGCCTGGTTGGCTTGATCATCCTGGCCCTGGACATCTGGGCCATTCTCAATGTGCTCAAGAGCGGCGCCGAGGTGGGGATCAAGGTGCTCTGGATCCTGCTGATCCTGCTGCTGCCGGTGCTGGGGCTGATCATCTGGGCGATCGCCGGGCCACGGGGCAATGTGCGGATCTGAGGCCTCACCTCGCAACTGTGTAACTTTGTAAGGACAGGCTGCTCTCGACAAAATTTTCACACTCGATTTTTGAAAATCCGCGCCGCACAATGCGGCCTTGGTCTCACCTTGCCCACAAGGGCCAGACCACCAGGCTATTGGCGCTTTCGCCTTCCCGCAAACCGCAATCCTAGGACCTCTCCATTCATGGCTAACACGGACGCCTTGAAGCAACAGGGTGTGCGAGGCTCGTTCTCGCCGACCCTGAAATCCCACCTGGCCTACACGTTGCTCAGTGGCCTGGTGATCATGCTGATGCTCAGCCTGGTGCGCCTGGCGCTGCTGGTCTACAACAGCGACATGATCGGCGACACGCCATACTCGACCGTTGCCGAGGGCTTCTTCAACGGCCTGCGCTTCGACCTGCGCGTGGTGGTGTACATCAGCATCCCGTTGCTGCTGGCGCTGCTCAGCCCCTGGCTGATGGCCCGCCGTGGCCTGTTCCGCTTCTGGCTGACCATTGCATCTAGCGTGGTGATGTTCCTCGGCCTGATGGAGATGGACTTCTACCGCGAGTTCCACCAGCGCCTGAACGGCCTGGTGTTCCAGTACATCAAGGAAGACCCCAAGACCGTCATGAGCATGCTCTGGTACGGCTTCCCGGTGGTCCGCTACCTGTTGGCCTGGCTGGTCGGCACCTGGCTGCTGAGCCTGCTGTTCAAGGGCATCGATCGCTTGACCCGCGGCAACGGCAGTGCCCAGGCTTTGGGCAGCGCCAAGCTGGCGCCCTGGTACGGGCGCCTGGCGGTGTTCATGGTGGTCCTGCTGGTGGCCGTGGTCGCCGCCCGTGGCACCCTGCGCCAGGGACCGCCGATGCGCTGGGGTGATGCCTTCACCACCGACTCCAACTTCGTCAACCAGTTGGGCCTGAACGGCACCCTGACCCTGATCGATGCCGCAAAGAGCCGCTTTGGCGAAGACCGCGGCAATATCTGGAAGCCCGTGCTGGACCAGCCGCTGGCCACACAGACCGTGCGCGAGCAGCTGCTGACCGCCAACGACACCCTGGTCGATGCCGACGAGGCCGCGATCCGCCGTGACTTCGTGCCGCCTGCGGCGAACACGCTGGGGGTCAAGAACGTCGTGGTGATCCTCATGGAAAGCTTCGCCGCTCACTCGGTCGGCGCCCTGGGCAGCCCGAACAACATCACCCCGTACTTCGACAAGCTGGCCAAGGAGGGTTTGCTGTTCGACCGCTTCTTCTCCAACGGCACCCATACCCACCAGGGCATGTTCGCCACCATGGCCTGCTTCCCCAACCTGCCGGGCTTCGAATACCTGATGCAGACCCCGGAAGGCGGCCACAAGCTGTCCGGCCTGCCAGCGCTGCTCAGCGCCCGCGACTATGACGACGTCTACGTCTACAACGGTGACTTCGCCTGGGACAACCAGTCCGGTTTCTTCGGCAACCAGGGCATGACCACCTTCATTGGCCGCAACGACTTCGTCAATCCGGTGTTCTCCGACCCGACCTGGGGCGTGTCCGACCAGGACATGTTCGACCGTGGCAACGAAGAGCTGGCCAAGCATGACGGCAAGAAGCCGATCTACGCGCTGCTGCAGACCCTCTCCAACCACACCCCGTATGCCTTGCCCAAGGACCTGCCGGTGGAGAAGGTCACCGGGCAGGGCCGCCTGGACGAGCACCTGACCGCCATGCGCTACTCCGACTGGGCGCTGGGCCAGTTCTTCGAGAAGGCACGCAAGGAGCCGTATTTCAAGGACACGCTGTTCGTCATCGTCGGCGACCACGGCTTTGGCAACCACCAGCAGGTCACCGAGTTGGACCTTGGCCGCTTCAACGTGCCGCTGCTGCTGATCGCCCCAGGTATCCAGGAGAAGTTTGGCGCTGTCAACCATACCGTGGGTACCCAGGTCGACATCGTGCCGACCATCATGGGCCGTCTCGGTGGCCAGGCCCGCCACCAGTGCTGGGGCCGCGATCTGCTCAACCTGCCTGAGGGCGACCAGGGCGTGGGCATGATCAAGCCGTCTGGCAGCGAGCAGATCGTTGGCCTGGTGCAGGGCGACCGCATCCTCATCGAGTCCAAGGACATGACCCCGCGGATGTATCGCTACCAGTTGGGCCGGGAGTTCAAGGCCGAGCTGATCGAAAGCCCCGACCAGCCGGAGATGCTCCAGAAGCTCGAGGCCTACATCCAGACGGCTACCAAGAGCCTGCTGGACAACACCGCCGGCGTCGTCCACGGCACGCCGAAGTAGTAGCGCCTAGTGGCCTCAGGAAGCCCGCCGTTGACCGGCGGGCTTTTTTCATGTGGTTGTCATGCACGCGGCTGAACATTTGCCGCTGTGTCATGGTCAAGCTAGTACGCAGTTCCATTCACTGTTGTGCCAGCGAGGGCTGATCGATGAAAGCATGGGAAGTCAGCTTTGCCGACCAGAAGGGCGAGCCGCAGACACTGCTGCTCAATGCCGAGCAATGCCCCAGCGAGGAGGACGCCGCACGCGCCATCCGTTCGCGTTTGTTCCCGCTAATGGATGAACTTGACCTCAATGACTTCCAGGATCGCAGCTTTTCCCCCACGGCACGCTGGCTCAAGGAGCAGAGCGGCGTGACCATCACCACCATTCGCCAGCTACCCTGAGCCGCTACGCTCTGGCGCAGTGCCTGCACAGGCACTACGCTGGAGACAGGCGCCGGCCAAATCTGCGGGTCCGCGTCGATTCCACTCGCGTCTTGCATCAGCTCGAATTGCCAGGCATGGCACGCTTGCCAGGCAGGTGCTTTGTGCACTGAAAGTCTATCCATTGCTTTGCAGGAGGACGTTTCATGAGCAGCCAATACGACGACATCAGCAGCAGTGTCCTGCGCCAGATGAAAGCTGGCGGTTTCGATTTCACCCGTATTCATCCCATCGAGTTCTATGCCGTGTTTCCCGACGAGGCCGCCGCGCGCCGGGCGGCCGTGCAGTTCCGTGGCGAGTCGCTCAGCGCCCAGGTGAGCGAGCGCGACGACGGTGCCTGGCATCTGGAACTGAGCAAGGTGATGTACGCCACCCATGGCGGCATCGGCGCTTTCGAGCAGGCCTTCGAACGGCTCGTGTCGCCCCATGGCGGCGAGGTCGAGGGTTGGGGCGTCAAGCAGGAACGGCCGATTGCCTAGGTAACGCGGCCCCGTGCGTTCTACCGTGGTTTGCGCCCGGCCATATGCTTCAGGTATGCCAGCAATCCATCGAGTTCCTGGTCGCTCAGCACCTGGGTGGAGAACCCGGGCATCTTGGCCTGCGGCCAGTGCCTCAGGCTCTGCGGATCGCGAATGTATTGGCGCAGGAATGCCGGCTGAAAGTATTCGGTAGGGTTGTGCGGCAGGTTCAGGTCAGGGCCCAGGTGCGCATCGCCAGCGCCATTGAGGCGGTGGCAGGCCAGGCAATTCTGCTGGAACAGGGCAAAGCCCTGGCGCACTGGATCCGCGTCAGGCAGCGCTGGGTCTGGCAACAGGGCGGGGAAGCGCACCTCGACCGCTGCCAGGCTGCGAATGCTGGCGATCTGGAACGGCCATTGTTCCGGGCGGATGCCGCTCGCCTGGGGCTGGGTCCATACCAGATAGAACGGCCCGGCTCCCGCCTTGCCCTGGCCGAGTGGCGGCCAAGGCCGGGCGTTGTCCTCGATGGCCAGCCAGGCTTGTGCCGGGCCTGGCTGCAACAGCGGGCCGGCGGGCATTTCTGCAGCGAAACCGTCGAGGGCCACCGCCTGCAGGTGGTCGCTCGGTTTCACACCCTCGAGCAGTGCTGCCAGCGGTACGGCGCGGTAATGCATGGTGCGCTTGTAGGCAACGTCCTGTTCAATAGTGACGTCCCGCGCCAGGGGATGGGTGAGCAGTTGCTCGCTCTGCCAGTGCCGGCTGCCGTCACCCAGATCGAGGGTCAGTTGCGCGGCCAGCGCTGGCAGGGGAATCAGCAAGCAGAGCAGGGTAAGGCACAGGCGCATGGGAAATCTCCAACCTTCAAGGTCGGCAGGTTACCCACGCACGCTTGGAAAAGGCCAGTGCTGGGTCAACCGAACAACCGGGTAAGGTTGGGCAGGATCAGCAGCAGGGTCGTGGCGAAGAGTATGAGCCCGGCTTGGCGTACTTTGGATTGTCTGAACATGGCGGACCGCCTTCTTGTTGTTATTCCTGAATAACCCTTGGCTTCCTTGTCTGGCTTCGGGTCGATCGCAGTGGCGTGATCGAACGTCCTCACTGCTTGCCGCGTGTTTCTGGATATACAACCAACACTAGGGCCCGCGTCATCCCTGTTTCAGAACCCTTTGCTCTAAAAAAAATCATTTCGCTTCCTTATGGCTTTAAGGCCACTGGCCACCCCGCTGGCACGCTGACGCTAGACGAGTGCGCGGCAAGGGTTACCAAGGGTTACAGGGCCTACCGTTCGTCTGGACATCCTACTTGCTTGTACGCCCCTTTCACGTCAGTCTTTACAGCAAATCCCACCCACATGTCGTTCAGGACTACCGCTATGTCGTTACGCATCTGCATCCTTGAAACCGATGTCCTGCGGCCGGAGTTGATCGCGCAGTACCAGGGCTACGGAAGGATGTTCGAGCAGCTGTTTTCACGCCAGCCGATCGCCGCCGAGTTTGATGTGTACAACGTGATGAATGGCGATTATCCGCCGGCCGAGCGAACCTTCGATGCCTACCTGGTGACCGGCAGCAAGGCCGACTCGTTCGGCGACGATCCGTGGATCCAGACGCTCAAGGCCTACCTGCTCAAGTTGTATGAGCGGGGCGAGAAGCTGCTGGGGGTGTGTTTCGGTCACCAATTGTTGGCGTTGACTCTCGGCGGCAAGGCCGAGCGCGCCGACAAGGGCTGGGGCGTGGGCATCCACCGCTACAGCTTGGCGGCCCATGCGCCGTGGATGGACCCGCAGGTATCCGAGCTGACCTTGCTGATCAGTCACCAGGACCAGGTCACCAAGCTGCCCGAAGGGGCCACGGTGATCGCCTCGAGCGATTTCTGCCCCAACGCCGCCTACCATATCCGTGACCAGGTGCTGTGCTTCCAGGGTCACCCGGAGTTCGTCCACGACTATTCCCGGGCGCTGCTCGACGCGCGCCAGGCCTCGTTGGGCGACGAAGTCTATGCCAAGGCGGTGGCCAGCCTTGCCACCGAGCACCAGGGGGATCTGGTGGGCGAGTGGATGCTGCGCTTCGTCCAGCAGCCCGGTAGTCGCGTGATCTGAGATCCATGTTGACTGGGGTCGCGTGGGAGATGGCACCGGCTTCGCCGGTAATCGCGGGCCAAGTCGCAGCGGCGAACCGCCGCTCCCACGCTCTTGGCGTTACAACCAGCCCGACCGCTTGAAACTGAAGTACAGCCCCGAACACCCAAGGCCGATCACCCCCAGCACGGTAAAGTAGCCGTAGTGCCAGCCCAGCTCAGGCATGTTCTGGAAATTCATCCCGTAGATCCCGGCAATTGCCGTGGGAAACGCCAGGATCGCCGCCCAGGCCGCGAACTTGCGCTGGGTGATGCTTTGCCGTGATGACTCCAGCAGCATGCCGATCTCGATGGTCTGGCTGGCGATGTCGCGGATGCCGGCCAAATCTTCCATCTGCCGCGTCACGTGGATCTGCACGTCGCGAAAATACGGGCGCATGTTCTTGTCGATGAACGGGAAGCTCAAGCGCTGCAGCTCTTCGCTGACTTCCACCATCGGAGCCACGTAGCGGCGCAGGCGCAGGATGTCGCGGCGCAGGCTGTGCAGGCGCTGAATGTCTTCTTCCTTGAGTGAATTGCTGAGCACGCTGTGCTCCAGCTCTTCGATTTCACCGTGAATGGCCTCGCTGACCGGCTGGTAGTTCTCGGTGACGAAGTCCAGCAGAGCGTAGAGCACGAAGTCTTCGCCGTGCTCGAGCAGCAACGGCCGCGCCTCGCAGCGTTGGCGCACCAGGGCGTAGGACTTCGAGTGGCCGTTGCGGCAGGTGATGATGTAGCCATTGCCGGCGAAAATGTGGGTCTCGATGAACTCAAGCTTCCCTTCGTGGCGCACTGGGGAGTAAGTGACGATGAACAGCGCGTCGCCGAAGGTTTCCAGCTTTGGCCGGCTGTGTTTCTCCAGGGCATCCTCAATGGCCAGTTCGTGCAGGCCAAACTGGCGCTGCAGGTTGGCCAATTCCTCGGCATTGGGCTCTTCCAGGCCTATCCACACGAAGTGTCCGGGCTTGCTGGCCCATACGGCGCCTTCGTCGAGGCTGATATTGGTGACCTTCCTGCCGGCGCTGTACACCGCTGCCGCGACGACTCGACCCATGGTTGTCCGCTTATTCGATTGAACACGCGATACAGCTTGGGCCGTGTCGCGGCACGGAGCAAGTCCGGCGAGAGGTGGCGGGTCAGGGCGCGATAAGCTCGCTTTCCATATGGTCGATGCAATGCTGCATCTGGATTCGGCATTGCTCGATCAGCGTTGGCAGGTCCTGTTGGGTCAGGCCAGCAGTGGCGATGGGGGCCAGCGAGCGAATTATCACCGTGCGCTGGCGCCAGCTGTTCAGGCTCAGGCGCCTGGTGTAGCGGCTGACGCATACCGGCACGATCGGCACGCCGGCCTCGATCGCCATGTGGAAAGCGCCTTTCTTGAACGCCAGCAACTGTTCGCCGGGGTTGCGCGTGCCCTCGGGGAAGATCCAGATCGAAGTATCGTCGCGCAGGGTTCGGGTGGTGGTCTGCATGGCCTTGCGTGCCTGATAGGCGTTCTTGCGGTCGATCAGCACATTGCCGCCCAGCCAGAACAACTGCCCGAACAGCGGGATCCAGCCCAGGCTCTTTTTGCCGATGGCCACGGTACGCCGGGGCACCACCTGGCCGAGGATGAACAGGTCATAGTTGGACTGGTGGTTGGCGATGATCACGCAACCGGGGGGCTGGTCCCACAGCGGGGCGACCTCGGCCTTGACCTTGATCCGCAGCAACCAGGCGGCCGGCACGCTGTACAGGCGGGCGAACAGGCGGCTGTTGTCGGGGTTGAACGGGCGCAGCAGGCCAATCACCAGGCCGACGACACCCACGAGCAGAAAGTGCAGCGCCAACAGGAGCATGCGGAGCATATAAAGCATGGTACGACTCACACCGGACAGTCGCGGCGCAGTGTACGGGTGTGCACTGGTGGGGGCAAACGTTGCTGAGCGCTGGAGATCATGCGGGAGCGGGCTTTCCCGGCGATGGCCTCACCCTGGGTGATCGCATCGCCGGGCAATCCCGCTCCCACGAAGTCCTGTGAGGAAAATCCCTGGACGGACTCAGCCCAGGTGGTTCTGGTCCGCCAGGATCGCCTCGTCCAGCGCCTCCAGCAGGGCCTTGCGCACCTTCAGCTTGGTGTTCTTGTGCGCCAGCATGTTCAGCTTCTTCATTTCGCGCGCGGCGGCCAGGGCGGTCTCGTGCAGCTGCTCGGCGGGCACCACCTTGTCGAGGAAGCCGGCTTCCCGGGCACCCTGCGGGTCGAACACCTCGGCATTGTTCACCGAGCGCTGGAATGCCGCACGGCCCAGGCGATCACGGGCCAGCTCGATACCGGCGTGGTGCATGGTCATGCCGATCTGCACTTCGTTCAGGCAGATCTTGTAAGGGCCTTCGACACCGATGCGGTAGTCGCCCGACAGCAGCAGGAAGGCGCCCTTGGCCACGGCATTGCCGGGGCAGGCGACGATCACCGGGAAGGGGTGCGACAGCAGGCGCCGGGCCAGGGTGGAGCCGGCGGTTACCAGGCCAACGGCCTCCTTGGGGCCGGCGGTCATCACTTTGAGGTCGTAGCCGCCGGAGAGGATGCCCGGCTGGCCGGTGATGATCACCACCGCGCGTTCCTCGACGGCGCGATCGAGCGCGGCGTTGAAGGCCTTGATGACATCCGGGGAGATGGCGTTAACCTTACCGTTGTTCAGGGTCAGGGTGGCGATGCCGTCTTCGGCGTGGTAGGTAATCAGCTCGCTCATGGCAGAGTCCTTTGGATGGCGTGGCGACGACGTTACCCAGCGGCGCCGGCCAGGTAAAGTGCCAAGACTGACTGATCAGTCAGTGTCGCGCCGCTGTGCCTTGCGCCCTCTGGGCAGCGCTTGGCGGGCAGGAAAAAGCGCTGGGCACATTGGCAGCATTGCCCTGATCGGCCGGAGTTTTCGGCCAATTGCCTTAAGCACATGAAAATTCTGAAAAAATGCTTGCCAAGTAAAAGCTCTTCTACTAAATTAGCGCGCCTCGACAGGCTGAATAGCTTGAAGAGAAAACGGTGAAGTGTCCGAGTGGTCGAAGGAGCACGCCTGGAAAGTGTGTATACGAGAAATCGTATCAAGGGTTCAAATCCCTTCTTCACCGCCACATTCTACGAGAAGCCCCCGAATCGAAAGGTTCGGGGGCTTTTTGTTTGTCGGTTTGTTTTTACCTGTGCGATCGCATCGCCGGCAAGCCGGCTCCCACAAGGTAATGCGATCTCCTGTGGGAGCCGGCTTGCCGGCGATGGGCTGCGAAGCAGCCCCTTTAGAAACTTACTGAGGCCGACAGTCGTGCCGTGCGCGGCGCGCCCTGGAACAGGTAGTTGTCGCCCAGGTAGTCGCCCACGTCGCGCCAGTAGCGCTTGTCCAAGACGTTGTCCACGGTCAGGCGCAGCACGGTGTCGTAGCCGCCGATGTTCGTGCGATAGCGGCTGCCGATGTCGAATACGGTGTAGCCGCCGACTTCGACATTGCCTGCTGAGCTTGCGTACTTGCTGGCGCTGTAGCGTGCACCGCCGAGCAGGGCCAGGCCGGGGACGGGCAGGGCGTAGTCGGCCTGCAGCGCGGCGCGCAGGCGCGGCACGTTGATTGCCTGGTGGCCTTCGTAGGCGGCGGTGTCGCTGTGTTGCACCCGGGCGCGGATCACTGCGGCGCTGGCCTGGATCTGCAGGTTGGAGGTTGCCCAGCCGCTGGCGCCGAGTTCCAGGCCGGTGTTTTTCTGCTGGCCCGACTGCACGTAGGTCGGCGCCGGAGTTCCGTCGGGGCGGGCATACTGGTACGCCTGGCGGATCTGGAACAGGGCCGCGCTGAAACTCATGCCCTGCCAGTCACGCTTGATGCCGACTTCGAGCTGGCGCGACAGGGTCGGGGCGAGGATTTCGAACGCGTTGCTGGCATACCAGGGGGCGGTGCCACCCGAGGACAAGCCTTTCGCATAGCTGGCGTACAAGGTGGTGTCCGGCTGCGGCTTGTAGATCAAAGCTGCGTTGGGCAGCAGTTGGTACTGTCGGGTGTGGCGCCCGGCGACGCCATTCTGGTCCCAGGTCTTTTCATCCAGGCGCACTTCCCGGGCACCGATCACGGTCTGCCAATTGTCGTTGAAGGTGATGCGGTCGCTGAAGAACAGGCCGTACTGGCGGCTGTCCAGGCGGCGTTCACTACTGCCAATGGGCTTGTCCGACGGCTCCACCGCTGGCGCACCGGTATGGATGTTGCCCGTGCCTCGCCACTCGTTGTAGCCCGGTCGCTGGTCGAGCGTGCGGCGTTGCGCACTGGTGCCGACGGTCAGCTCATGGCTCACGCCCAAGGCATCGAAGCGCCCGTCGAGCATGGCCTGGGCTTCGTCGATGCGGCGGGTATCGTCAGGGCTGCGGAAATCGTAGATGTCGTAGTCGCCATTGCTGCCGAAGTAGGACCCTTCGCTCGAACCCCAGGCGAATGCGCTGTAGTCATCAATTACTACCTTGCTGCGCGAGGCGCTGAGGGTACCGTTCCAGTTGTCGTTGAACTGGTATTTGAAGCGCCCGCCCAGGTTCAGCGAGTCGTTCTGCACGGGCTTGGCCCAGGACTGCCAGGCCAGGTGATCCTTGGGGTCGACGCCATGGGGCAGCTGGTTGCCGCCAAGCAGTTGATAGCCGGGTACCGAATACTGCTCGCGGTGCTGGTACTCGGCATCCAGCTCCAGGACGGCATTCGGGTTGATCTGCCAGTCAAGCGCCACGGAGGCGAAGTCGCGCTTGCCGTCGGCATGATCGACATAGGAGCGAATGTCCTCGTGGGCGAGGTTGGCCCGCAGGCCCAGCTGGCGCTCGGCGCCGAACCAGCCGCCCAGGTCGGTGGCCAGGTAGCGCTCGCCCTGTTCGTTGCTCGACACGCTCATGCTGCGCACATCCTCCGGGCGCTTGGTCACGTAGTTGACCAGCCCGCCGGGCTCTGACACGCCGCTCTGCAACCCGGACAGTCCCTTGAGCAGCTCCACCTGCTGTTTGTTCTCCAGCGCCACGTTCTGCTCGCCGGCGATGGTCTGGCCGTTGACCCGGTAGCTGCTGGCGGCGTTGAGCTCGAAGCCGCGCACGTTGAAGTTCTCGTAATAGCCGATCGGCGCATAGCTTTCGCCCACCGAGGCATCGCTCTGCAGCACCTCGCTTAGCTTGCGCACCTGGCGGTCGTCCAGCAGCTGGCGGCTGAACACGCTGACCGCTGCCGGGGTGTCGAGCAGCGACGCGCTGTGCAGGCCGCCGACCTGGGCTTCGCGTGCCTGGTAGCCGCTGTCCTGAACATCCGAAATGCGCACGGGGGCCAGGGCCACACTGTCGTCGGCAAGGCCATGGCCACTGTGCAGGGCAAGGCCCAGGCCGAGCAGGCCCAAGGGCAGGCGGGGGCGAAGCGGGGTCATGCAAGGCTCCTTGAAAAGCAGACGCGCCGTTATCGCTTGGCAGCTGTCGGGCAGGCAAAAGGGCGCCATGGTAGCAGGCTGCCGAGGCTTTCAGGGATGCCGACGTGGGATCCGGCGCGCCTGTGCTCCCACCGATACCGCACAAGGCTTAGGCATGCGCGTTTCCTGCGGGAGCCGGCTTGCCGGCGATGACGCCAGTACAGTCAATACGAACGAAGCGGGGCGCGATTCAGGCCGCCGCCGGGCGCTGGTAACGGCGCCAGTTGTCGTCGATCTTCGACCAGGTCTTGCCGTCGGTGATGGCCAGCAGCTTGCGGCCATCCTTGAAGGTGGCAAGGAAGGTGACTTCCTCTTCCTTGCCGCCCAGCAGCAGGCCGGCGAGCAGGCCGACCGGGCCGGCCACCAGGGCGCCGGCCACTCCCCAGCCCAGGGCGGTGCCCAAGCTGCGGGTCGATTCGAGGTTGGCCAGTTTCAGATCCGTAATCCGCGCCAGCGAAATGCGCTCGCCGGGCGAAGGGCTGCGCGGGGTCTTGAGTGTGAGCGCTCCATTGCGATACTCGCCTTCACCTTGCAAGAAATCGCCGGATTGCACCGTGAGCCTTGTCATTGTGTCGTCCTGTCAGGAAGGGGTCTTCGACCAACGCCTACTGAGCGCTCCACACGCTGGCAAGTCAACGCCGAGGCGACGGAGGGTCGTGCGGCAGGTTGTCGCGTAGTAAAGCGCCTAAACGAAGCGTTGAGGGCAAACAACAGGCACTCGTCGCATTTTCGAAAGTAAACTTCGAATCGTTGTCTATAAAGTCCTGGAGACATGATTGGAACTAATGCTTGTCGCTGCCGACATTGATCCATCGCAGTTTGCGCAAATTAGGACGACACAGTTGAGTTTTCGAAAACGAAAAAATGGCGTCAAAAAACGCTGGACATCAAGTTTCATTGTGTGTCAGTTTTTTTGCGCCTCATAAAGGCGAGTGACAGGAAGTTCTCGCCAGGTGGGAAATCCTGTCTGACATCAACTGCTTTTTTGTAAACAAGGAAGTAACCTGCATGTCGAAAGTCAAAGAAAACGCTATTGTTTCGGCCGTTTCCGCACTGCAGCCGAAGGGACCTAGTTCGTCCTTTGGCCTGATCGATAGCTTTGCCCACCAGTACGATCGCGGCGGCGCGAACATCAATGGCAAAAAGTCCTTCACGGTCGACCAGGCCGCCGACCACCTCCTGCGTGATGGCGCAGCCTGGAAGGACCTGAACAAGGACGGCACGATCAGCCTTACTTATACCTTCCTGACCAAGGCACCGTCTGACTTCTACAGCCGCGGACTGGGCTCGTTCAGCCAGTTCAGCGACCTGCAGAAACAACAGGCCAAGCTCTCCATGCAGTCCTGGGCGGACGTGGCCAAGGTCACCTTCACCGAGGCAGGCTCGGGCGGTGACGGCCACATGACCTTCGGCAACTTCAGCGCCAGCAACGGCGGCGCGGCGTTCGCCTACCTGCCGTTCGACGGCCCGGGTTCGCACAAGGGCGAGTCCTGGTACCTGATCAACAGCGGCTATCAGGTCAACATCACCCCGGGCACCGGCAACTATGGTCGCCAGACCCTGACCCACGAGATCGGCCACGTGCTCGGCCTGTCCCACCCCGGCGACTACAACGCCGGCGAAGGCAACCCGACCTACCGTGACGCCGACTACGCCCAGGACACTCGTGGCTACAGCGTCATGAGCTACTGGAGCGAAAGCAACAACGGGCAGAACTTCATCAAGGGCGGCGGGCAGTACTACGCCTCGGCCCCGCTGATGGACGACATCCTGGCGATCCAGAAGCTCTACGGCGCCAACTACGCCACCCGTGCCGGCGACACCACCTACGGCTTCAACTCCACCGCTGATCGCGACTTCTACTCGGCCACCTCGGCCTCGTCGAAACTGGTGTTCTCGGTGTGGGACGGTGGCGGCAACGACACCTTCGACTTCTCGGGCTTCACCCAGAACCAGAAGATCAACCTCAACGAAGCGTCGTTCTCCGATGTCGGCGGCATGGTTGGCAACGTGTCCATCGCCAAGGGCGTGACCATCGAGAACGCCATCGGCGGCTCGGGCAACGACCTGCTGATCGGCAATGCGCTGGCCAACGTGCTCAAGGGTGGTGCCGGCAACGACATCATCTACGGCGGCGGCGGCGCCGACCAGCTGTGGGGCGGCAGCGGCTCGGACACCTTCGTGTTCGCGGCTGTCAGCGACTCCACCAAGGCGGCGCCGGACCGCATCATGGACTTCACCTCGGGCGTGGACAAGATCGACCTGTCGGCCATCTCCGCGTTCGCCGTGAACAAGCTGCCGCTGCAGTTCGTCAATGCCTTCACCGGCCATGCCGGCGAGGCGCTGCTGACCTACGACCAGGCCACCAACCTGGGCAGCCTGTCCATCGACTTCACCGGAAACGCCTCGGCTGATTTCCTGGTGACCACCGTTGGCCAGGCCGCTGTCACCGACATCGTGGTCTGATGTAACAGGGGGCGGCGCTCGCGCGTCGCCCTTTTGTCGGCGAGGCAGACGAATGAAAGCAACCTTGCGAACGATCGCGCTGGCCGCGATTACCCTGATGTCGATGACCGAGGTAGGTATGGCGAGCAGCCTGTTACTCCCCAACGCCGCGCAAATGGCCGGTGACTGGACGCTTTACCCCGAACAGCAGCAGGTGCAAGCCTGCAACCTGCACCTGGGCGCCAACGAAGGCGAAATCGAAGGCGACCTGGATTGCGCCAGGGACCTGCTGGGCCTGCGCCCCGGCAGCTGGCTGGTGACTCCTGACACCTTGGCCCTGGTGGGTGGCGACGGCAGCAGCGTGGTGCACTTCAGCCGCGAGGGGGCCAAGCGTTACGCCTGGACCCGGCCGGACGGTACCCAACTGGTGCTCCAGCACCTGGACAAATAAACCCGGCCTGAAACTTAAAAGTTTCAGGCAAGCAAGGGCGAAACATGAAACTACCGAGCAAAAAGCCCGGGGCGCCTTTGTGGGCGGCACTCGGCGAACATAAGTCGACGTTGATCAGCGTTGGCTGTTTCACGGCATTGATCAACTTGCTCATGCTGGTGCCGTCGATATATATGCTTCAAGTGTACGACCGTGTACTGAGTTCACAGAGCACGACAACTTTGTGGGTGCTGACATTGATGGTTGTCGGCTTCTTCGTTTATATCGGCGGGCTCGAGGCCGTACGCAGTTTCATTGTCATTCGGGTCGGCAACCAGTTGGAAAAGACGTTCAACCTGAAGGTCTATCGCGCCGCCTTCGAACGCAATCTGCGCCAGCGCGACGGCGCCGCCGGCCAGGCCCTGGGCGACCTGACCCAGCTGCGCCAGTTCATCACCGGCCCCGCGCTGTTCGCCTTCTTCGATGCCCCCTGGTTCCCCATCTACCTGGCGGTGATCTTCGCCTTCAACGTCTGGCTGGGCGTCATGGCCACGGTCGGCGCGCTGCTGCTGATCGCCCTGGCGATCCTCAACGAGCGCCTTACCCATGCCACCCTGGCCGAGGCCAGTGGCTTCCAGCAGCAGTCGACGCAACTGGCCGGCAGCCAGTTGCAGAGCGCCGAGAGCATCCAGGCCATGGGCATGCTTGGCGCGCTGCGCCAGCGCTGGTTCAGCCTGCATGGACGTTTCCTCGACCTGCAGAACAAGGCCAGCGACACCTCGGCGGTGATCACCGCCACCAGCAAGGGCCTGCGCCTGTGCCTGCAATCGCTGGTGCTGGGGTTGGGCGCGCTGCTGGTGATCGAAGGGCAGATGACCCCGGGCATGATGATCGCCGGCTCCATCCTCATGGGCCGGGTGCTGGCGCCGATCGACCAGTTGATTGCGGTGTGGAAACAGTGGAGCGGCGCGCAGCTGGCCTACCAGCGCCTGGACGGGCTGCTGCGCGAACACCCCGAGACGCCGACGCCGATGCCCCTGCCGGTGCCTACCGGGCAACTGGCGGTGGAGCAGGTCAGCGCTGGCCCGCCCGGGCGCAACCTGGCCACCCTGCAGCAGGTGAACTTCGCCCTGGCGCCGGGTGAACTGCTCGGCGTGCTGGGGGCTTCGGGTTCGGGCAAGTCGACCCTGGCCAAGGTGCTGGTCGGCGTCTGGCCGACCCTCGGCGGCCATGTGCGCCTTGATGGCGCCGAGCTCAGCCAATGGGACCGCGACGCGTTGGGCCCGCACATTGGCTATCTGCCGCAGAACATCGAATTGCTGCGCGGCAGCATCGCCGAGAACATCGCCCGCTTTGGCGAACTGGACGGCATCAAGGTGGTCGAGGCGGCGCGCCTGGCGGGCGTGCATGACCTGATCCTGCGCCTGCCCCAGGGCTATGACACGCGCCTGGGCGAGGAGGGGGTGGATCTCTCCGGCGGTCAGAAGCAGCGCATCGCCCTGGCCCGCGCCCTGTACGGCGATGCCCGGCTGATCGTGCTCGACGAACCCAACTCCAACCTCGACAGCCACGGCGAAGCCGCCCTGGCCAACGCCATCGTCCAGCTCAAGGCTCAGGGTCGCACCGTGGTGCTGGTGACCCACCGCAGCGCGGCGCTGGCCCAGGCCGACAAGCTGCTGGTGATGAACGAAGGGCGCATGCAGGGCTTCGGCCCGGCCCGCGACATCCTCCACGCCATGGGCCAGGCCCCGGCGCAACGACCCCTGCAAGCCGGAGGTGGCGCATGAGCCAGCAAACCCGTGATGCACGTTTCCATGTTCGTCTGGGGTGGTGGCTGACCCTGGTCGGTTTCGGCGGCTTCATGGCCTGGGCCAGCTTCGCCCCGCTCGACCAGGGCGTGCCGGTGCAAGGCACCGTGGTGGTGTCGGGCAAGCGCAAGGCGGTGCAGTCCATGGGCGCGGGCGTGGTCAGCCGCATCCTGGTCAGCGAAGGCCAGCTGGTGCGCCAGGGCGAGCCGCTGTTCCGCCTCGACCGCACCCAGGTGCAGGCCGACGTCGATGCGCTGCAGGCCCAGTACCGCATGACCCGCGCCGCCCTGGCACGCTGGCAGAGCGAGCGTGACAACCTAGGCCAGGTGCAGTTTCCCGCGGAGCTGCTCGAAGACGCCGACGCCCGCCTGGCGCTGATCCTCGAAGGCCAGCGCCAGCTGTTCGACAGCCGCCGCCAGGCCCAGGCCCGCGAGCAGGGCGCCCTGGCCGCCAGCATCGACGGCTCCCAGGCCCAGCTGACCGGCATGCGCCGGGCGCGCGGCGACCTGCAGGCCCAGGCCGACTCGTTGCGCGAGCAGCTCGACAGCCTGCGCCCGCTGGCCGGCGAGGGCTATATCCCGCGTAACCGCGTGCTGGAATACCAGCGCCAACTGTCACAGGTGCAGCGCGACCTGGCGCAGAACGCCGGCGAAAGCGCGCGCCTGGAGCAGGTGATCGTCGAAGCCCGGCTCAACTTGCAGCAGCGCCGCGAGGAATATCAGAAAGAGGTGCGCAGCCAGCTGGCCGAAGCCCAGGTCAAGGCCGCGACTCTGGAGCAGCAGCTCAACTCCGCGCACTTCGAGCTACAGCACAGCGAGATCATCGCACCGGCCGACGGCATCGCGGTGAACCTTGGCGTGCACACCGAAGGCGCCGTGGTGCGGGCCGGCGATACCCTGCTGGAGATCGTGCCCCAGGGCACCGCGCTGGAAGTGGAAGGGCGCCTGCCGGTGAACCTGGTGGACAAGGTGGCACCGCAGTTGCCGGTGGACATCCTGTTTACCGCCTTCAACCAGAACCGCACGCCACGGGTTACCGGGGAAGTGGCGCTGGTGTCGGCCGACCAACTGATCGACGAGCGCAGCGGCCAGCCGTACTACGTGCTGCGCAGCACGGTCAGCGAAGAAGCGCTGGCGCGTCTGCAGGGGCTGGCCATACGCCCGGGCATGCCCGCCGAGCTGTTCGTGCGCACCGGCGAGCGCTCGCTGCTCAACTACCTGTTCAAACCCCTGCTCGACCGTGCAGGCACCGCCTTGACCGAACAATAAGGACTGCCAGTGAAGAAGTTCCCACTGATCGGGCTGCTGCTGGCCTGCGCCTGGCTGCCGACCGCCGCCCAGGCCGCCATGGGGCCGTTCCAGGTATACGAGCAGGCCCTGCGCCGCGACCCGACCTACCTCGCGGCATTCAAGGCCCGCGAAGCCGGCCAGGAATACCGCGCCATCGGCCGCGCCGGCCTGCTGCCCAGCCTGTCGTACAGCTACAACAAGGGCCGCAACGATTCCGAGGTGCGCTACCTCGGCGATTCGCGCCGGCAAAAGGAAGACCGCACCTACAACAGCATGGGCTCGACCTTCATCCTCCAGCAGCCGCTGTTCGACTATGAAGCCTATTCGAGCTATCGCAAGGGCGTGGCCCAGGCGCTGTTCGCCGATGAGAGCTTCCGTGACCAGAGCCAGCAACTGCTGGTGCGGGTGATGACCAGCTACACCCAGGCGCTGTTCGCCCAGGACCAGATCGCCATCAGCGTCGCCAGCAAGCAGGCCTACCGCCAGCAGTTCCAGCAGAACCAGCGTCTGTTCGACGCCGGCGAGGGCACGCGCACCGATATTCTCGAGGCTCAGGCCCGCTACGAGCTGGCCGATGCCGAGGAGATCAAGGCGCGCAACGAACAGGATGCCGCGCTGCGCGAACTGGGCGCGCTGATCGGCGAGCCGGCGGTGCGGGTCGAGGACCTGGCGCCGCTGCGCCTGGGCTTCGCCCTGCCGGTGGTCGACCCCAGCGGCTACGAGGCCTGGCAGGAGCGGGCCCTGGCCAACAACCCGCAACTGGCGTCATCGCGCCAGGCCCTGGAAGTGGCGCGCTACGAGGTCGAGCGCAATCGTGCCGGGCACCTGCCCAAGGTCACCGCGTTCGCTACTTCGCGGCGCCAGGAGTCGGACAGCGGCAACACCTACAACCAGCGCTACGACACCAATACCGTGGGCATCGAAGTCAGCGTGCCGATCTTCGCCGGGGGCGGGGTGCTGGCTTCGACCCGCCAGGCCAGCCGGCACCTGGAGCAGGCCGAGTATGAGCTCGACGGCAACACGCGCAGCGCCTTGATCGAACTGCGCAAGCAGTACAACGCCTGCCAGTCCGGCGCCAGCCAGCTGCGTGCCTACCAGCGGGCGCTGGTGGCGGCCGAGGCGCTGGTGGTGTCCACGCGCAAGAGCGTGCAAGGCGGCGAGCGGGTCAACCTGGACGTGCTCAACGCCGAACAGCAGTTGGCCACCACCCGCCGCGACCTGGCCCAGGCGCGCTACGACTACCTGCTGGCGTGGATCAAGTTGCATTACCAGGCCGGGGTGTTGAGCGAGACCCAGCTGGCGCGGGTGGACGAAGCGTTCATTGAGGGCAAATCCGGTTGATGCTCTGTTCGCCTACCAGCGTGGGAGAGGCGGTTCGCCGCTCCCACGCTGGTAGGCGAGTCACTGAAAAGCATTCAGGCTGACACCGCTGCCTTTCTCCGCCTGCCCTCAGCCAGCCCCCACACCAGCAGCGCCAGGGCACCGATCACCAGCCCGGCCAACACGATCCCATCCCAGCCATGCACCTCGAACAGTTGCGTGCCCAGCAGCGACCCCAGCGCTCCGCCGATGAAGTAGCAGGTGATATACCCGGCATTGAGCCGCGTACGCGCCTCGGGGCGCAGCACGATCACCGCGTTCTGGTTGCTCACGTGCACCAGCTGCACCGCCAGGTCGAGCAACAGCACGCCCACCAGCAACGCCACCAGCGAGCTCTGCGCGAACCCCAGCGGCACCCACGACAACAATAGCGCCACCAGCCCCACGGTGGTGCCCAGCGAGCCTTTGCCGCGGTCGGCCAGGCGCCCGGCCCAGTTCGCCGCCAGTGCGCCAACCGCTCCGGCCAGGCCGAACAGGCCGATCACCGCGTCGGAGTAATGGTAGGGCGCCTCGCTCAACAGGAACGCCAGCGGAGTCCAGAACAGCGCGAACAGGCTGAACGCCAGCAAACCCAGCAGCGAGCGCAGGCGCAGCACCGGTTCCTCGACGAACAGGCGGAATACCGAGCCGATCAGCGCCGGGTATTTCAAGCCGGCGTGGCTGTGGTGTTGCGGCAGGCTGCGGTACAGGGCGAGGGCACTGACGGCCATCAGCACCGCGGCCAGCACGTAGATGCTGCGCCAGCCGCCCAGCTCGGCCATGAAGCCTGCGGCGGTGCGCGCCAGCAGGATGCCCAGCAACAGGCCGCTCATCAGCGTGCCCACGGCGCGGCCGCGTTGATCCGGAGCACTGAGCGCGGCGGCCATGGGTACCAGCACCTGGGCCACCACCGAGAACAGTCCGGTCAGCGCCGTGCCGAACAACAGCCACGGCAGGCTTGGCGCGCAGGCGCTGATCACCAGCCCGGCGGTGGCGATCAGCACCATGGTGACGATCAGCCGCCGCTGCTCGAACAGATCGCCCAGTGGCGCGAGCAACAGCAGCCCGGCGCCGTAGCTGAGCTGGGCGGCGATGACGATGGTGCCGGCGCTGGCGGTGCTCAGGCCGAACTGCTCGGCGATGCTGTGCAGCAGGGGCTGGGCGTAGTAGTTGCTGGCCACGGCCAGGCCGGTGGCGGTGGCCATCAGCAGGATCAGGGCGCGACTCAGGGTCGGGGAATTCATGGGCAGTCTCGTTGCAGGCAAGGTTGTGTGGCGACAAGTATCAGGAAGTGTCCTTCATGACGCCAATGTATAGTTATCAACTTATCCATCTCTAAAACAGATAGATCCATGAACCTGAAGCAGCTCGAATACGCCTTGGCCGTGGCTGACACCGGCAGTTTCACCCGCGCCGCCGAACGCTGCCACGTGGTGCAATCGGCCCTCAGCCATCAGGTGGCACGGCTGGAGGCACAGTTGGGGGTAAGCCTGTTCGAGCGCAGTTCGCGGCGGGTGCGCCTGACCCCGGCCGGCGAGGCCTTCGTGCTCAGTGCCCGGCCGGCAGTGGCGGCGGCGCGGCGGGTGGCCGAGGATGTTGCCGCCGCCTGCGGGCAGGTGCGTGGACGTTTGTCGATCGGCGAGATCAGCTCGCTCACCGCGCTGGACCTGGTCGATCTGCTGGCAGTGTTTCATGAGCGCTACCCTGATGTGGACGTGCGCTGGTTGACCGCCAAGAGCGAGTTGCTGGTGACGGACGTCTGCGAGCGGCGTCTTGACGTGGGCTTCATCGGCCTGTGGCAGGGCGAGGCGCTGCACGGCGTGCAGCATCGCCTGCTGGCGCGGGAGGAACTGGTGGCGGTACTGCCGCCTGGCCATCGGTTGGCGGGAAGGGGTCAGCTGGCCCTGGCCGAGCTGGCCGACGAGGTGCTGGTGGACTTTCCCGAGGGCACCGGGGCGCGTCGACAGACCGACGAGGCGTTCCAGGCGGCAGGGTTGCGGCATCGGGTGCAGTTCGAGATCGGTCATATCCGCCTGGTGGAAAAGTTCGTGCAGCGGAGCATGGCCGTGGGCCTGGTCCCCGAGCGGATCGCTCGGGGTTTCACGCAGGTCGCGATGGTGCCCCTGGTAGATGCGCCGGTGCGGCATCTGTACGCGGTGTGGTCGCCCAGCCCCACGCCGGCGGCGCGGGCGTTTCTGGACGTACTTGAAGAAAAACTGCTGGCGGCCGATGGATAACCCTTGACCGCCGACTCCTACAGGTGCGGCGCGGATCTTGAACGCGGCGCTGTACCTGTGGGAGCCGGCTTGCCGGCGATGAGGCCCGCGCAGGCAATTACAAATCAGGCCGCGAAACCACCATCGGCCAGCAGGCTCGCGCCGGTGATGTAGCCGGCCTCAGGCCCCGCCAGGTAGGCGACGAAGCTGGCGATCTCGTCTGCCTGGCCATAGCGCCCGATGGCCATCAGCGGGATCAGGCTCTCGGCGAACTCGCCACTGGCCGGATTCATGTCGGTGTCCACCGGCCCTGGCTGCACATTGTTGACGGTGATCCCCTGCGGCCCGAGGTCACGGGCCAGGCCCTTGGTCAGGCCGACCAGCGCCGACTTGCTCATGGCATAGGGCGCGCCGCCGGCGAACGGCATGCGCTCGGCGTTGGTGCTGCCGATGTTGATGACCCGTCCGCCCTGGCCCATGTACTTCACTGCCGCCTGGGTGGCCACGAACACGCTGCGCACATTGACCGCCAGCAGTCGGTCGAAGTCGGCCAGGTCGAACTCGGCGACCGGCGCCACCGCCAGCACACCGGCGTTGTTGACCAGGATGTCCAGGCCGCCGAAGGCCTTCGCGGTATCGGCCACGGCTTGCTGCACGGCCTGGGTGTCGGCGCTGTCGGCACGCAGGGCCAGGGCCTGGCCGCCGCCGCTGTTGATCTCGCCTGCCAGGGCCTCGGCGCTGGCGCTCGAGCTGACATAGGTGAAGGCGACCTTGGCGCCTTCGCGGGCCAGGCGGCGGACGATGGCCGCGCCGATACCACGGGAACCGCCCTGGACCAGGGCCACCTTGCCGGTGAGAGGAAGTGCTTGGGACATGCTGATCTCCTGCGTTCAAGCAAGGCCGGATGCCTTGGATAGACACAGTATCGAACGTGGATTGCATGCTGATAAGATGGTAATCGCGATATACAGAGTAAACCTTTGGTTGTTAATCATGAGTATGGAATCGTTCAGTAGCCTGGAATGCTTCGTGCGCAGTGCCGAGGTCGGCAGTTTCGCCGAGGCGGCCCGGCGTTTGTCATTGACCCCGGCGGCGGTGGGCAAGAACGTCGCCCAACTGGAGGCGCGCCTGGGGGTGCGGTTGTTCCAGCGCAGCACGCGCAAGCTCACATTGACCGAGGCCGGGCAGCGCTTCCTGGGCGAGGTCGGCGACAGCCTGCGTACCATCCAATATGCCATGGCCAACCTGGCCAGCGCCGAGGGGCAACCGGCGGGGCTGCTGCGGGTGAGCATGGGCACGGTGTTCGGGCGCTTGTACGTTGTGCCGCTGTTGGGCGAGTTCCTGCGCCGTTACCCGGCGATCTCGCCGGACTGGCATTTCGACAACCGCCAGGTCGACCTGATCGGCCAGGGTTTCGATGCTGCTCTCGGCGGTGGGTTCGACCTTCCGCCCGGGGTGGTGGCACGCAAGCTGACGCCCGCGCATCGAGTGCTGGTGGCCTCGCCGGGCTATGTGCGGCAGCACGGGCCGATCGATCGGCCGGAACAGTTACAGGCTTGCACCGGCATCCTCATCCGCTCGCCGCAGACCGGCAGGGTGCGCAGCTGGCCGCTGACCAGCCGCTGGCAGGAGCAACAACCCTTGCGGCTGCCGCAACACATGACCATGAGCGATTCGGATGCTGCCTGCGCGGTGGCCGAGCAGGGCCTGGGCATCGCCCTGGTCAGCCTGCCGTTCGCCTTGCCTTACCTGACCTCAGGCCGCCTGTGCAGGGTGTTGCCGGATTGGTACGTCGACGATGGGCATATCAGCCTGTACTACGCCGAGCGCAAGCTGTTGCCGGGCAAGACCCGCGCCTTCATTGATTTCGTGGTGCAGGAGTTTGCCGAGCAGGGGCTGGCACAGCGTTTCGACGCCTTGCAGCGATAACGCCCGATCAGACAATATCGATGATGAACTGCACCTGCACCACCCCTGCCAGCACCAGGCGTACTTCGTCATCCACGCGCTTGCCAAGCAGTTGCTGGCCTAGCGGTGCGCGAGGTGTGATTACCGTCACCAGCGCCTCTCCCTCGCCAATCTTCAAGCCGGCGCCCTCGGGGCCGAGGAACAGCCTGCGGCGTAGGCCCTGTTCATCCTCCAGGGTCACCAGGCAGCCGACCTGGATCCCCCGCGCCGGGTCATAGTCGCGCGGCACCAGTTGCTGGTAGGTCTGCAGCGCCTGGCGGATCTCAGCGGTGCGCCGAGCCTGTCCGGTGGCCAGGTACGAAGCCTCGAGCCCCAAGGTGTCGTACTTGTTCTCGGCGATATTCTCTTCGGCGGTGGCGGCCTCGTAGGCGGTCTGGGCGGCGCGGCGCAGCACCTCCATGTCGTGCTCGAGGGTGGTGACGATGCGCTGCAGCAGGGTGGCCTTGTCCATGGTCAGTAGCAGAACTCCAATACGTTGGCCTGGCTCTTGTCGGTCGGCGCGGTACGGTTCTGCTGCAGCCAGAACTGGCACTTGGGGCTGTTGAGGTTGCGCGGGTTGCCCTGGGCGGCCTCGGCGGCATGCTGCAATTCCTGCTTGTGCAGGATGTCTTTGTAATGTTCGAACATCTGCGCCTGGGCATCGGCCGGTGGCGCTGGAGGAGCGGTTGGCGCAGGCAGGACCTGCGCGGGGGCGGTGGCCTCGACCAGCGGTTGCACCTGCTGTGGCCACAAGTGCAGGGCCAGCCACAGGCTCACGGCGATCGCCAATGCGCCGAGCCACAGGCCGAGGGCGACGCACAGCACCAGTTGCACCGGTTTCAGGGTGATCTTCAATTCGCGGGGGCGGGGCATGGTGGCCTCCTGGCAGGCGGGGCGAGGGCGCCATTCTCGCATGCCGCGGCAGGTATTTTCAGCGCCGCGCTTTTGTTGGCCGGCATTTTTCAGCAAAATCCGCGGTCTTTTTTCCGCAGGTAACGGAACGTGGCGATGAAAATCACCTGGGACATCTTCTGCACGGTCGTCGACAACTATGGCGACATCGGCGTCACCTGGCGCCTGGCGCGCCAGCTGGCGAGCGAGCATGACCTGGCCGTGCGCCTGTGGGTGGATGACCTGCAAGCCTTCGTGCCCCTGTGCCCAGAGGCCGACAGCCAAGCCGAGCAGCAGTGGCGGCAGGGGGTCGAGGTACGCCACTGGCCGGCCACGTGGCAAGGCGCGGAGCCGGCGCAGGTGGTGGTGGGCGCCTTCGCCTGCCAGCTGCCGCAGGCCTATGTCGAGGCCATGGGCGAGCAGGCCAAGCCGCCCTTGTGGCTGAACCTGGACTACCTCAGTGCCGAAGACTGGGTGGATGGCTGCCATGGCTTGCCGTCGCCCCAGGCCAATGGGTTGCGCAAGTTCTTTTTCTTCCCGGGTTTCACCGAGAAGACCGGTGGCCTGTTGCGCGAAGCTGCCTTGCTGCCCCGTTGCCAGGCGTTCCGCCAGGCGCCGAATGAGCGGGCGAGGTTCCTGGCAGGGCTGGGCGTCCACCCCGAGGCCGGGGCGCGGCTGATCTCGCTGTTCGCCTACGAGAATCCACAGTTGGGCAACTGGCTCGACGTACTGGCCGAAGGCGCGCACCCCAGCCACCTGCTGGTACCGCAAGGGCGCATCCTGGGCGACCTCGGCCACTGGCTGGGCGAGGCGGACCTGGCCGTGGGGGCGCTGCATCGGCGCGGCGCCTTGACGGTCCAGGTGCTGCCTTTCGTCAGCCAGGACGACTACGACCGGTTGCTGTGGAGCTGCGATTTCAACGCCGTGCGCGGCGAGGATTCGTTCGTGCGGGCGCAATGGGCCGGCGTGCCGATGCTGTGGCACATCTACATCCAGGAAGAGAACGCCCACTGGGAAAAGCTCGAAGCATTCCTAGCCCTTTATTGCCATGGGCTGTCGGCCGCCGCCGGGCAGGCGTTGGGCGAATTGTGGCGGGCCTGGAACATGGACCGCCCGATGGGGCAGGCCTGGCAGGCGCTGCAGCCGCACTGGCAGGAAGTGCGCGAACATGCCCGCCAGTGGCAGGCCACGCAGGCCGCTCGGCCGGACCTTGCCACGAGGCTGGTACAGTTTTACCGAAATTCGCTATGATACGCGGCCTCGATTTTTATAAATCCATCCAGATTCGGATACTTCGTAATGAAAACTGGTAAAGAACTGAAACCCGGTACCGTACTGCGGATCGACAACGACCCGTGGCTGGTTCAGAAAGCTGAGTTCACCAAGTCGGGCCGTAACAGCGCGATCATGAAGACCAAGCTGAAGAACCTGCTGACCGGCTACAAGACCGAAACCGTATACGGTGCGGACGACAAGCTGGACGACGTGATCCTGGATCGCAAAGAAGCGACCCTGTCGTTCATCAGCGGTGACTCGTACACCTTCATGGACACCACCGACTACACCATGTACGAGCTGAACGCCGAAGACATCGACGCCGTTCTGCCGTACATCGAAGAAGGCATGGAAGACATCTGCGAAGCCGTCTTCTTCGAAGGCCGCCTGGTATCGGTAGAACTGCCGACCACCATCAGCCGCCAGGTTACCTACACCGAGAACGCCGCACGTGGCGACACCTCGGGCAAGGTCATGAAGCCTGCCAAGCTGAAGAACGGTACCGAGATCCAGGTTGCCGACTTCATCCAGATCGACGAGTGGATCGACATCGACACTCGCGACAACAGCTTCAAGGGCCGTTCCAAGAAGTAATCCTTCTTGCGATGAGCACGAAAAACCCGGCCTTGGCCGGGTTTTTTTGTGCTCGTGAAACCGTGGCGCCTTCATCGCGGGGCAAGTCGGCTCGCCCCGCGAAGGCATTCACACCGTCACATGCAGGCGCACATCCACATTGCCGCGGGTGGCGTTGGAGTACGGGCAGACCTTGTGCGCCTTCTCCACCAGCCCTTCGGCGTCGGCCTGGGCCAGGCCAGGCAGGTTGATGTGCAGGTCGATGTCCAGGCCGAAACCACCGGGGATCTGGCCGATGCCGACCTTGGCGGTGATCGAGGCGTCAGCTGGCAGGGCTTTTTTCTCCTGGCCGGCGACGAACTTCAACGCGCCGATGAAACAGGCCGAGTAACCCGCGGCGAACATCTGCTCGGGGTTGGTGCCTTCACCCCCGGCGCCGCCCAGCTCTTTCGGGGTGCTCAGCTTGACTTCCAGCTTGCCGTCGCTGGAGCGGGATTTGCCATCACGACCACCGGTGGAAGTGGCTTCTGCGATGTACAGCGGAGTGACCTTTTGCATCTTGAGCCTCGCTTGGGTGCTGTGCGCCGTCGGCGCTGAGTGGGTATGGGCTTAACTTAGCGCGCAATTATTTAGTGCGCAAGTTAAATATTCGACCATTCATCCGAACAGCCATCTCACAGCTTAGACGTCAGAGGTTTTCTTGCAGCTGCGCGCGCAGGGCGAGCAGGTCGGCCTGCAGTTTGCGCAGCTGCTCGGCGCTGTGGCCGCTGGCCTGCAGGATGCATTGCGGCACGCGCTGGGCTTCGGCCTGCAGGGCGCGGCCCTTGTCGGTCAGTTGCACCAGTACCACCCGTTCGTCCTCGCGGCTGCGGCTGCGCTTGAGCAGGCCTTCGCTTTCCAGGCGCTTGAGCAGCGGGGTCAGGGAGCCGGGGTCGGTGAGCAGGCGCTGGCTGATCTCGCCCACGGTCAGGCCGTCCTGCTCCCACAGCACGAGCATGGCCAGGTACTGCGGGTAGGTCAGGCCCAGGGCCTGCAGCAGGGGCTTGTAGACCTTGGTCATCAACAACGAGGTCGAGTGCAGGGCGA
Organism: Pseudomonas sp. BJa3; assembly: GCF_026343815.1. NCBI lineage: Bacteria > Pseudomonadati > Pseudomonadota > Gammaproteobacteria > Pseudomonadales > Pseudomonadaceae > Pseudomonas > Pseudomonas sp. BJa3. The sequence continues at coordinate 126,045 of NZ_JAOXMC010000011.1, forward strand.
AGCAGACCTGGTTGTCCAGCAGCAGCGCGTCGCAGGGGGCTTGGGTGTCGGCGTTCATGCAGGTCCTTGGAATCGGTGAGTAATAAAATCTAGCACGCCAAAGCTTGGTGCGCTCATTGCCAGCGCAGCTCGCTTTTCAGCGCCAGGTCCCAGGGCGGCACCGGGCTGAAACGGCTCTTGAGGAATTCGAGCAGCAAGCGGCTGCGAGAGTTCGTTTCATGTTCAAGGCGCAGTGCATAAATCCCGCTGGTTTCGGGGGGCGGCAGGCCGTTGTCGCAGAACAGGGGGAGCAGTTCGCCGCGCAGCAGGTAGTCGCTGACCAGCCAGGTCGGCAGGTGGGCGATGCCCAGCCCGGCCAGGGCACCGAACAGCAGCGTCTCGGCATTGTTGGCGGCCATGCGCATGCGCGTCGGGCGGTACAGGCGGGTCTGGCCACCGACCTCGAAGCGCCAGGCGAACGGTGGTGCCAGGCCGTCCCAGTCGAGGCCGTCATGCCCAGGCAACTCGCTCGGGCAGGCCGGTACGCCGCGATTGGCCAGGTACGTCGGGCTGGCGCAGGCGATCCGCACCATGTACGCCAGTGGCGTGGCCACCAGGCGAGTGTCGGCCAGGGGGCCTGCGCGCAGCACCAGGTCGACTTCGCCCAGGTGGCTGCCGTGCAGGTCGACGAAACTGTCGATCAGCCGCAGTTGCACGTCGAGCCCGGGGTAGGCCACCAGGAAGTCGGCGATGGCCGGAGCAAGGTGGCGACGGCCGAACGCGGCCGGGGCGTCGATGCGGATCAGCCCTTCGGGGGCGTTGCTCAGGGATACCGCCTCGGCCCGGGCCAGGCGCAGTTCCTCGATGATGCGCCGGGCCCGTTCGGCAAACGCATTGCCAGCGGGTGTGGCGCGCACCGCGTGGGTGCTGCGCGAGAACAGGCGGCTGCCTACCGCGTTTTCCAGGCTGTCGATGCGCCTGGCCACCGCCGAAGGCGTAAGCGGATGGCGACGGGCGGCGGCGGAAAAACTGCCGGTCTCCAGCACATCGAGAAAAAGACTCAGTTGTTCGGTGAGGATATCGGGGCTCATGACGGCTCTGCTTGTGCGGATTGCGCAAAGCCATTGTGCGTTGCTGTGCGTTTCCCCGCCAGCCGGGACTGGGTAGCATGCCGGCATTCTCTGAGAGCAGGCGGATGAGGCGCGAATGATCGAGTGGTTGATGTACATCGTTTTGGGCGCAGCCCTGGGCACCTTGGGTGGCTTGTTCGGGATTGGTGGCGGGCTGATCGCGATCCCGGCGCTGGGGGTGCTGTTCGGCCTTGACCAGCAACTGGCCCAGGGCACCGCCCTGGTGATGGTGGTGCCCAACGTGCTGCTTGCGCTGTGGCGCTATCACCAGCGCAACCGCATCGAGTTACGCCATGCCGTGCCGCTGTCGTTGTGCAGCTTGTTGTTCGCCTGGCTGGGGTCGATCTGGGCAGTGGGCATCGATGCCCAGTCGATGCGCCTGTATTTCGTTGGTTTCCTGGTGGCCCTGGCGTTGTGGAACGTGGCGCGCATGTTCCTGCCGGTGAAGCCGCCGAGCAACCAGCTGCGCTTTCCCTGGCCATGGCTGGGCGTGCTGGGCAGCTTTGCCGGGACCATGGGCGGGCTGTTCGGCGTGGGCGGCGCGGTGGTGGCCACGCCGATATTGACTTCTGTGTTCGGCACCACCCAGGTGGTGGCCCAGGGGTTGTCGCTGGCATTGGCGGCGCCGAGCACTGCGGTGACCCTGCTGACCTATGGTCTGCACCAGAGCGTGGACTGGAGCATCGGGGTGCCGTTGGCGGTGGGCGGGTTGCTGAGCATCAGCTGGGGGGTGAAGTTGGCCCACGCGTTGCCGGAAAAGGTCCTGCGCTCGATGTTCTGTGTGTTTCTGGTGGTGTGCGCGGTGATGCTCGGGTTCGAGCTCTGAGCGCAAGGGGCTGCAGAGCCCATCGCCCTCGGCTTACTTGAACCCTTCGACGATGTACTCGGCCATGCAGTCGGTAATTGGCGAATGCTGCTGGTCATTGCGCAGCAGCATCACATTGGCCATGTGCAACTGCGGCAGGCCATCGTCCTCGCCGAGGATGCGCAGTTCGCCGCCAACCAGGCTGTGCAACTGCGCGGTCACCGCCAGCCCCGCCTGCACGATGGCGAAGATCGCCGCCAGGCTCGGGCTGGTGTAGGCAATACGGTACTCGATGCCGTGGCGCTCCAGGGCATTGCAGGTCCAGGCGCGGCAAAAGCAGTCGGTGTTGAACAACGCCAGTGGCATGGGCCGCTGCTCCTGCGGGCAGAAGCCCTTGGCCGCGGCCCACACCAGGCGCTCCTGGCGCAGCAACTGGCCGACTTCGTTGCCGGGCTCGCGGGTGACGATGGTCAGGTCCAGGTCCTGGCGCAGCATCAGCTGCTTTGACGAATCGCAATGCACCTCGACATGGATCAGCGGGTAGGCCTGGGCGAAGCGGGTGAGGATGCCCGGCAGGTAGCGCATGGCGTAGTCGTCCGGGGTGCCGATGCGCACCACCCCGACCATGTGCGGCATGCGCAGCGTGTTGAATACCTCGCCATGCAGCTTGAGGATGCGTCGGGCATAGCCCAGCAGCACCTGGCCCTCGGCGGTCAGGCGCACCTGGCGGCCATCGCGCTCGAACAGCTGGCGCTGCAGGATGTCTTCTTCCAGGCGCTTCATCTGCATGCTCACCGCCGACTGGGTGCGGTTGACCACTTCACCGGCGCGGGTGAAGCCGCCTTGCTCGGCAATGGCGACGAAGGTGCGCAGCACCTCGGCGTCGAGACTCTGATACTGGGACATGGCATCAATCTCCGAGATGCATGGCATCAGAAACATTCGTTGGATTGATCTTAGGCCTGGGACGAGACTGGAGCCATCCACAAGGAGGGCGTCATGATGAAAGGTCATTTCAACGTAGCTCACCAACCGGCCGCATCCCTGGGTCATCTGTGGCACGACGCCAGCGGGCTGGTGCTGCGGTGGTTCGAACTGCACCGCCAGCGCGACGAGCTGGCGCGTCTGAGCGATGCCACGCTGCACGACCTGGGGTTGTCGCGGGCGGATATCCAGCAGGAGGCCGACCGGCATTTCTGGGAGGACCCGTTGCGTAAATGAAGGCGGTTACAATCGCGGGGCTTGCCCCGCGATTGCGTCTTTACTGTCTGGACACCAGACGGAGCCACCTCATGTCCTTTAGCCTGTCCCTCGCCCAGGCCCGCCGCCTGGCCTTGTCCGCCCAGGGCTTTGGCAAGTCGCCCGCGCAGCCGCCGACCCTCGCCAATCTCAAACGCATGCTCCAGCGCCTGGGCGTGGTGCAGATCGACTCGGTCAACGCGCTGGTGCGCTCCCATTACCTGCCGTTGTTCTCGCGCCTTGGCGACTATCCAGCCGACCAGCTGGACCAGCTCGCCTGGGGCAAGCGCCGCCAGCGGCGGCTATTCGAATATTGGGGGCATGAGGCCTCGCTGCTGCCGTTGGAGCTCTACCCGCTGATGCGCTGGCGCATGGCCCACGCCGCCGACGGCAAGGGCATCTACCGACAACTGGCGACCTTTGGCCGTGAGCGGCGCGAGGTCATCGAGCGGGTACTGGCTGCCGTGCGCGAGCGCGGCGCGTTGGGTGCAGGCAGCCTGTCGACCCGCGAGGAGCGCGCCGGCCCTTGGTGGGACTGGAGCGAAGAAAAGCACGCGCTGGAATGGCTGTTCGCCGCTGGCGAGGTCACCGTGGCCGGGCGTCGCGGTTTCGAGCGCCTGTACGACCTGCCCGAGCGGGTGCTACCAGTGGAAATCCTCGATCAGGCCCAGCCCAGCGAGGCTGAAGCGCACCAGGGCTTGCTGCTGCACGCGGCCGGCGCCCTGGGCGTGGCCACCGAACAGGACCTGCGTGATTACTTTCGCCTCTCGCCGCAACAGAGCAAGGCCGCCCTGGCTGTGCTGGTCGAGGACGGGCGCCTGCAGGCCTGCGCCGTGCAGGGCTGGAAACAGCCGGCGTATGTCGCGGGCGTGCCACGGATTCCCCGACGCATCGAAGCCAGCGCCTTGTTGTCGCCGTTCGATTCATTGGTCTGGGCGCGAGATCGCACCGAGCGCCTGTTCGATTTCCGCTATCGCCTGGAGATCTACACCCCCGCGCACAAGCGGGTGTACGGCTACTACGTGCTGCCGTTCCTGCACGACGGGCGCATCGCCGCGCGCCTGGACCTGCGTGCCGAACGCGCCCACGGACGCCTGGCGGTGCATGCGGTGCACGAAGAGGCGATGGGGCTGGACGAGGCGGGCTACCAGGCGTTGGCGCTCAGCCTGCAGAAGCTGGCCAACTGGCTGGGCCTGGCGCAGGTGCAGCTCAACTGCCCCCGCGCCGAGGGCAGCCGGCTGCGTCAGGCATTGCTCAGCGGCGTACCTGCTTGAGGGTTTCGGCGATCAGGAAGGCCAGTTCCAGCGACTGGTCGGCGTTCATGCGCGGGTCGCAGTGGGTGTGGTAGCGGTCGGAGAGCGCGTCCTCGGTGATCGGCCGGGCGCCGCCGATGCACTCGGTGACGTTCTGCCCGGTCATCTCGATATGGATGCCACCGGCGTGGCTGCCCTCGGCCTGGTGCACCTGGAAGAACTGCTTGACCTCATCGAGGATCTGCGCGAAGTCGCGGGTCTTGTAGCCGCTGCTGGCCTTGATGGTATTGCCATGCATCGGGTCCGAGCTCCACAGCACCTGGCGGCCCTCGCGCTGCACGGTGCGGATCAGCCCCGGCAGGTGGTCGCCGACCTTGCCGGCGCCCATGCGCACGATCAGGTTCAGGCGGCCCGGGTCGTTGTCCGGGTTGAGCACGTCGATCAGGCGGATCAGCTCCTCGGGGTTCATGCTCGGGCCGACCTTGACCCCGATCGGGTTGTGCACGCCGCGCAGGAACTCGACGTGGGCGCCGTCGAGCTGGCGGGTGCGGTCGCCGATCCACAGCATGTGCGCCGAGCAGTCGTAGTAGTCGCCGGTCAGGCTGTCGCTGCGCACGAAGGCTTCTTCATAGTTGAGCAGCAGCGCTTCGTGGGCGGTGAAGAAGCTGGTTTCGCGCAGTTGCGGCGCCGTGTCCAGGCCGCAGGCGCGCATGAAGGCCAGGGTTTCGTCGATGCGGTTGGCCAACTGGTGATACTTGTCGGCCAGCGCCGAGTTGGCGATGAAATCGAGGTTCCACTTGTGCACCTGGTGCAGGTCGGCAAAGCCACCCTGGGCGAAGGCGCGCAGCAGGTTGAGGCTGGCGGTGGCCTGATGGTAGGCCTGTAACAGGCGCTCGGGGTCGGGAATGCGGCTTTTCGCGTCGAAGCCGATGCCGTTTACGATGTCGCCACGGTAGGCGGGCAGGGTGACGTCGCCGATGGTTTCGTCGTTGGCCGAGCGTGGCTTGGCGAACTGCCCGGCCATGCGCCCGACCTTGACCACCGGGCAGCCGGCGGCGAAGGTCATGACAATGGCCATCTGCAGCAGCACCTTGAAGGTGTCGCGGATCTTCGCCGCGGAGAACTCGGCGAAGCTCTCGGCGCAGTCGCCACCCTGCAGCAGGAACGCCCGGCCCTGGGTCACCTCGGCGAACTGCCGGCGCAGCTCGCGGGCTTCGCCGGCAAACACCAGCGGCGGGTAGCTGGCCAGGGTCTGCTCGACCTTCAGCAGGTGCGCGGCGTCGGGGTAGATCGGTTGCTGCTGGATCGGCAGTGTGCGCCAGCTGTCAGGGGTCCATTGTCGGGTCATTGCAAGCTCTATCCATAAGTGTCGTTAAGGCCTGCCAGCCATGGTACGCCCGCGCGTGCTTGTTGCACCACCGGCATTGGCGGACAATGGCGGTTTTGCGCGGGCAGGTGGTAGGGATGGCGACGGAGCGGGAAGAGCGGCTGCTGGCACGGGTCGAGGATGCCTTTGGCGTCATCAGCGTGTACGAGGTGGATGACTATCGCTTCCTCGAGTTCGGCGACGCCATCGAGCAGAGCTGCACCTTCACCGCCGACCCCAGCTGGCTGGAGTACGACTACACCCGCGCCATGCTGGTTGGCGCGCTGTGCCACGAACAGCCGGAAAGCGCGTTGTTCCTCGGCCTTGGCGCCGGCACCCTGACCCAGGCGTGCCTGAAGTTCCTGCCGCTGGAGGACGTCGAGGCCATCGAACTGCGCCCGGACGTGCCGCGCCTGGCTATGGAATTCATGGGCCTGGACGACGATCCGCGGCTGTACGTGCGGGTAGGCGACGCCCTCGAGCTGCTGCCCAGCGCCGAAAAGGCCGACCTGCTGTTCGTCGACCTGTATACCGACTATGGTCCCGGCGTCGGGCATCTGGCCTGGGGGTTCCTGGAAAACTGCCAGAAGCAGCTCAACCCAGGGGGTTGGCTGGTAATCAACCAGTGGGCCGGGGACGATGGCAAGCCACTGGGCGCGGCCTTGTTGCGTGGGCTGTACCATCGCCATTACTGGGAACTGCCGGTGAAGGAGGGTAACGTGATCCTGCTGGTGCCGGCGGACCTGGAGCAGACGCTGGATATCGATGCCGTGCGGGCGCGGGCCGCAACCCTGGCGCCGCAGCTGGGGTACTCGCTGGAGTACCTGATCAAGGCCATCCGCCCGGCGACCTGAATCGATGAGGGCAGCGCCGGGCCTGCGGGGAAACGATTCAGCCTGGATCCAATCCTGGCCTTGATCCTAGAAATATTTCTCACAGTTCACGGCGGATTCGGGTATAGTACGCGCCGGTCTTTTAGCGGACCTCGAATCAGGTGGTGCAAATCCTCCGAACCCAGCTTCGGCTGCGCGTCCGCTAGTCGGACCTTCCCAAGATGTTCCTTTTTCAATCGTTTTCGCAAATCCCCGCCGCCAAAACTGCCTGGGTGACCGCTTGGTCTTTCAAGGCATGTGCAGTTTTGGAGCATGGGTCTTTGCGGATGCACCTAGAGGCAGACCCATGACCCAGGAAACCGGCGGATTCGCCGCTCTCGATCTCAATCCGAATATCGTTGCTGCTGTTCTGGCCACCGGCTACGAAGAGCCTTCGGCTATTCAGCATCAGTCGATCCCGATCATCCTCGCCGGTCACGACATGATCGGCCAGGCGCAGACTGGCACCGGCAAGACCGCTGCCTTCGCCCTGCCGATCCTCAACAAGATCGACGTGAGCAAGCGCGAACCGCAAGCCCTGATCCTGGCGCCAACCCGTGAGTTGGCGCTGCAAGTAGCCACCGCTTTCGAAACCTACGCCAAGCAGATGCCGGGCGTTAACGTGGTGGCTGTTTACGGTGGTGCCCCGATGGGCCCACAACTGCGTGCCATTCGTAACGGCGCGCAAATCGTCGTGGCCACCCCTGGCCGCCTGTGCGACCACCTGCGCCGCGACGAGAAAGTCCTGTCCACCGTTCAGTACCTGGTACTCGACGAAGCCGACGAAATGCTCAAGCTGGGCTTCATGGACGACCTCGAAGTGATCTTCGACGCCATCCCTGCAACCCGCCAGACCGTACTGTTCTCCGCCACCCTGCCGGCCTCGATCCGTGCCATCGCCGAGCGCCACCTGCGCGAGCCGAAGCACGTCAAGATCCAGAGCAAGACCCAGACCGTGACCGCGATCGAGCAGGCCCACCTGATGGTCCACGCCGACCAGAAGATCCCGGCCGTGCTGCGCCTGCTGGAAGTGGAAGAGTTCGACGCGCTGATCGCCTTCGTGCGTACCAAGCAAGCCACCCTGGACCTGGCTGCCGCCCTGGAAGCCAAAGGCTACAAGGCTGCCGCGCTGAACGGCGACATCGCCCAGAACCAGCGTGAGCGCGTGATCGACTCGCTCAAGGATGGCCGCCTGGACATCGTCGTCGCCACCGACGTCGCTGCCCGTGGTCTGGACGTGCCGCGCATCACCCACGTGTTCAACGTCGACATGCCGTACGACCCGGAGTCCTACGTGCACCGTATCGGCCGTACTGGCCGTGCCGGTCGCGATGGCCGTGCGCTGCTGCTGGTCACCCCGCGTGAGCGCCGCATGCTGCAGGTGATCGAGCGTGTCACCGGGCAGAAGGTTGCCGAAGCCCGCCTGCCTAACCCGCAGGCCGTGCTGGACGCACGCATCAAGAAGCTGACCAAGAGCCTGGCGCCACTGGTGGCCGAGTCCGAGGCCAGCCATGGCGAGCTGTTCGACCGCCTGACCGCCGACCTGGGTTGCAGTGCCCGTGCCCTGGCTTCGGCCCTGCTGCGCAAGGCCACCAATGGCCAGGCGCTGGACCTGGCTTCGGTCGAGCGCGAGCAGCCGTTGGTGCCGACCCACACTCCGCGTGAGCGCAGCACTGGCGAGCGTACCGAGCGTGGTGAGCGCAGCGACCGTGGTGACCGCGAGCGTCGCGCGCCGATGCCACTGGCTGAAGGCCGCGTGCGTTGCCGTACCGCCCTGGGTGCCCGTGACGGCATCGCCGCCAAGAACCTGCTGGGCGCTATCCTCAACGAGGGTGGCCTGGCGCGTGATGCCATCGGTCGTATCCAGGTGCGTGACAGCTTCAGCCTGATCGAGCTGCCGGAAGACGGCCTCGAGCGCCTGCTGACCAAGCTCAAGGACACCCGCGTAGCCGGCAAGCAGCTGAAGCTGCGTCGCTACCGCGAGGACTGATCCTGGCGCTGCAATAAAAAATCCCCGGCCTAGGTCGGGGATTTTTTTGCCTGTGTCCAGCACATGTAACCATGTGCATGGGAGCGTCAGTCGAACCGATAGATATCCATCCCCAGCGCCCCCAGCGTGAATCCCTGGTGAACGATGCCAAACCGCTCGCCAGCGCCCATGGCGAAGAACAGCGGCAGCAGGTGCTCGTCACTGGGATGATTGCGCACTGCAAACGGTGCCTGGCGCCGATAGTCCACAAGCGCCGCCTCGTCTCCCGCCTTCAGCTGCTCCACCACCCAATCACGAAACGCCAGCGCCCAGGGCTCGACCGCATCCGGCCCGGCGTGCCAGTCCAGTTCACCCAGGTTATGGGTGATGCTGCCCGAGCCGATCAGCAGGATGCCTTCCTCACGCAGTGCCGACAGCGCCTGGCCAACCTTCAGTTGCAGATCAGGACCGGCCTGGCTGGGCAGCGACACCTGAACCACCGGAATATCTGCCTCGGGATACATCAGCGACAGCGGCACCCAGGCACCATGGTCGAAGGGCCGCTGCGCATCCAGCCGGGCCCCGAGAAGTTCGGACAGCCGCTTGGCCAGCGCCGGTTCGCCGGGCGCCGGGTACTGCACTGCATACAGCGCTGGCGGAAAACCATGGAAGTCATGCCAGGTCGGCGGCTGGGCGTTGCCCATCACCAACAGCTCGCGGCTCTCCCAGTGCGCCGACACCACCACGACCGCCTTCGGGCGGGGAAGGGCGCGGGCCAATGCGGTCAGGGCCGGGCCGCTGGCGCCGGGTTGCAGGGCGAGCATGGGTGAGCCATGGGAAATGAACAGGCTGGGCAGCATGACGGGGTCCTGGCAGGTAAGATGCTGCCATCTTCGATCAGCCTTCGATCGAGATCCAATATAAGTTTTCACAGGCTTTTATCGAAAAACCGGGAGGGATCATGGAGCCAGCGTTCTGGCACAAGCGGTGGGCGGACAACCAGATCGGCTTTCACCAGGCTCAGGTGAACCCGTACCTGCAGGCGCACTGGCCGGCGTTGGGGCTGGCCCCGGGCGCACGGGTGCTGGTGCCGCTGTGTGGCAAGAGCCTGGACATGCTCTGGCTGGCCGCGCAAGGGTATCGGGTGCTGGGTGTGGAGCTGTCGCGGCGGGCGGTGGAGGATTTCTTCGCCGAGCACGGGCTGTTGGCGCAGGTGACGCGGCACGGGGGCTTCGAAGTGTGGCGCAGCGACGAGGTGGAGCTGTGGTGCGGCGATGTGTTCGCCCTGCGTGCCGAGGATCTGGCTGATTGCGCGGGGGTGTACGACCGGGCGGCGTTGATCGCCTTGCCTGAGCCGATGCGCGAGCGCTACATGGCATTGTTGGGCGAGCAGTTGCCAGCGGCCTGCCGCGGCCTGCTGGTGACCCTCGACTACGACCAGGCCGTGATCGACGGGCCGCCGTTCTCGGTGCCGGACGCCGAGGTGCGGGCGGGGTTTGCCGGGTGGCGGGTCGATGAGGTCGAGGCGGGCGAGATTCTCGACGAGAGTCCGAAGTTTCTCAAAGCTGGTGTCGAAAGTTTGGTTGAGCGAGTCTACAGCGTTCGGCGTTGAAGCTATCGCGGGGCAATGAAAAAGGGCGACCGAAGTCGCCCTTTCTTGTTGCTGCCTGGATCAGCCGCGACGGCGCAGGGCGTCGATGCGGTCTTCCAGCGGCGGGTGGCTCATCAGCAGGCCGGCCAGGCCATGCTTGAGGCCGCCGTTGATGCCGAAGGCCTTCATCGTGTCGGGCATGTGCACCGGCAGGCCCTGCTCGGAGCGCAGGCGCTGCAGCGCGCCGATCATCGCGCCGGTGCCGGCCAGGTGGGCGCCGGCTTCGTCGGCGCGGAACTCGCGGCGGCGCGAGTACCACATGACGATGATGCTGGCGAGGATGCCCAGCACCAGCTCGGCTACGATGGTCGCGATGAAGTAGGCGATACCGTGGCCTTCTTCGTTCTTGAAGATCACCCGGTCGACGAAGTTGCCGATGATGCGGGCGAAGAACATCACGAAGGTGTTCACCACGCCCTGCACCAGCGCCATGGTGACCATGTCGCCGTTGGCCACATGACCGATCTCGTGGGCCAGCACCGCGCGCACTTCATCGGGCGAGAAGCGCTCCAGCAGGCCCTGGGACACCGCCACCAGCGCGTCGTTGCGGTTCCAGCCGGTGGCGAAGGCGTTGGCCTCGTAGGCTGGGAAGATGCCTACCTCGGGCATCTTGATGCCGGCCTCGCGGGACAGCTCCTCGACGGTCTGCAACAGCCACTGCTCGTGACGGGTGCGGGGCTGGGTGATGATCTGGGTGCCGGTGGTCATCTTCGCCATCCACTTGGAGATGAACAGCGAGACGAGCGAGCCAGCAAAACCGAACACGGCGCAGAAGACCAGCAGCTGGCCGAGGTTGAGGTCAACCCCGTTGGCGGCCATGAACCCGTTGAAGCCGAACAGGCTCAGGGTAATGCTTGCAACCAGCACCACCGCGAGGTTGGTGGCTACAAACAACAGAATGCGCATCATGGTTGTTACGTTCTCCTGACGGATGAGTTTGTTGCGTACTGCGGGGTATATAAGGGGGAGGGCGCTGCTATTCAACCGGGCGACTATTTCAAACTGTGTACGCGAGGAGTATGGCAGAGGATGGCGTGAGGGCTGTGGGGTAGAGCGTTGCAGGATGTAAGGCAAAAGCATCGCGAGGCAAGTCGCATCGGCGTACCGATGCGACTTGCCTCGCGATGGCGATATGGCTTACTGCGAATAGGTACGCAGGAAGTTGCCGATACGCCCGATCGCCTGTTCCAGGTCGTCCACCCGCGGCAAGGTCACCACGCGGAAGTGGTCCGGCCACGGCCAGTTGAACGCCGTGCCCTGGACGATCAGCAGCTTCTCCGACAGCAGCAGGTCGAGGGCGAATTTCTCGTCGTTGAGGATCGGGCAGACCTTCGGATCGATGCGTGGGAAGGCGTACAGCGCGCCCATCGGCTTGACGCAACTGACCCCGGGGATGTCGTTGAGCAGCTCGTAGGTGCGGTTGCGCTGCTCCAGCAGGCGGCCCGGTGGTAGCACCAGGTCGTTGATGCTCTGGTAGCCGCCCAGGGCGGTCTGGATGGCGTGCTGGGCCGGCACGTTGGCGCACAGGCGCATGTTGGCCAGCATGTCGATGCCTTCGATGTAGCTCGTGGCGTGGTGCTTGGGCCCGGAGATGATCAGCCAGCCGGAGCGGAAGCCCGCCACCCGGTACGACTTGGACAGGCCGTTGAAGGTCAGGCACAGCAGGTCCGGGGCCAGCGACGCGGTGCTGATGTGCACGGCCTCGTCGTAGAGGATCTTGTCGTAGATCTCGTCGGAGAACACCACCAGGTTGTGCTGGCGCGCCAGCTCCAGCATGCCCAGCAGCAGCTCCTTGGAGTACACCGCGCCGGTCGGGTTGTTCGGGTTGATGATCACCAATGCCTTGGTGTTCGGGGTGATCTTGGCCTTGATGTCGTCAAGGTCCGGGAACCAGTCGGCCTGCTCGTCGCACAGGTAGTGCACCGGCTTGCCGCCGGCCAGGCTCACCGCGGCGGTCCACAGCGGGTAGTCGGGCGCCGGGATCAGCACTTCGTCGCCGTTGTTGAGCAGCGCCTGCATGGACATGACGATCAGCTCGGACACGCCGTTGCCGAGGTAGATGTCCTCGATGGTGACGCCTTCGATTTCCTTTTGCTGGCAGTACTGCATCACCGCCTTGCGCGCGCTGAACAGGCCCTTGGAGTCGCTGTAGCCCTGGGCGGTGGGCAGGTTGCGGATGACGTCCTGGAGGATCTCGTCCGGCGCCTCGAAACCAAACGGCGCCGGGTTGCCGATGTTCAGCTTGAGGATGCGATGGCCTTCCTCTTCCAGGCGTTTGGCGTGCTTGAGCACTGGGCCGCGAATGTCGTAGCAGACATTGGCGAGCTTGTTCGATTTGCTGAACTGCATGATGAGATCCCGAGTGAGAATACGCGCCGCCTGCTTTCGAAAGGTTTGAAAGGGCGGGAACCGGGTGCCAGACTGACTGCCTTGCACACGAAGCCAACTAATATACGTGCCACCCGCGCCAGGGAAAAGCCGGTGCGAGGTGAAATTCAGCCTGCCGAGGTCCCACCATGCAAAAGATCGACAAAACCCTGGACGAATGGCGCGCCATGCTCGATCCGGCCCAGTACCAGGTGTGCCGCCTGAAAGGCACCGAGCGGCCGTTCAGCGGCAAGTACAACAGCGAGCGCCGCGACGGCGTCTACCACTGCATCTGCTGTGACCTGCCGCTGTTCGACGCCAAGACCAAGTTCGATTCCGGCTGCGGCTGGCCGAGCTTCTACGCGCCGATCGAGGAGGCCGCGATGATCGAGATCCGCGACACCTCCCACGGCATGATCCGCACCGAAGTCACCTGCGCCCAGTGCGACGCCCACCTGGGCCATGTATTTCCCGACGGCCCGCCGCCGACCGGGCTACGCTACTGCATCAACTCGGTGTGCCTGGACCTCAAGCCACGCGATTGACGGAGAGCGAACATGGCCGATGCGCTGCTGGACATCCCCTGCGTCACCCTCGGTGGCGAACAGAAAGTGCTGGGCGACTTCGCCGGCAAGGCGCTGCTGGTGGTCAACACCGCCAGCCAGTGCGGTTTCACCCCGCAGTACAAGGGCCTTGAGCGCCTGTGGCGGGACTACCGCGACCAGGGCCTGGTGGTGCTGGGCTTCCCCTGCAACCAGTTCGGCAAGCAAGAGCCGGGCGACGCCCGGGAGATCGCGCAGTTCTGCGAGCTCAACTTCGGCGTGAGCTTCCCGCTGTTTCGCAAGATCGAAGTCAACGGCCCCGGCGCCCACCCGCTGTTCGCCGAGCTCAAGCGCCGCGCCCCGGGCCTGCTGGGCTCGCAGAAGATCAAGTGGAACTTCACCAAGTTCCTCGTCGACCCGCGCAGCGGCAAGGTCACCCGCTTTGCCCCGACCACCAAGCCCGAGGCGCTGAAAACGGCGATAGAGCCGCTGCTCAACCGCTGACCGGCACCCAGTGCTCGATAAGCGCCAGCAGTTCCTCGCGCCGGAACGGCTTGGCCAGGTAGTCGTTCATGCCCGCGGCGCGGCAGCGTTCGCGCTCCTCGGGCATGGCGTTGGCGGTCAGTGCGACGATTGGCAGCTCTGGCCAGCGGCTGCTCTGGCGGATGCGTCGGCTGGCCTCGTAGCCGTCCATCACCGGCATGTTGCAGTCCATCAGCACCAGGTCGAAGGTATCTCGTTCAAGGCAGTCCAGAGCCTCCTGACCATGGGCTGCCACCTGCACCTGGCAGCCGAGTTTACCCAGCATGCCCTTGGCGACCAGCTGGTTCACTGGGTTGTCCTCCACCAGCAGGATGCGTGCCCTGAGCTCCCGCATTGCCGGCACTTCGTGGGGCAGCGGCGCGTTGGGTTCCCCATGCAGGGTGCGGCGCAGCGTCTGGTACAGGGCATTGCGCGCCAGGGGCCGGGCCAGCTGCTGCAAGGGTTGCAGTTGCTCGGCCTGTTCGGCAGGCAGGAAGTTGCCGTAGGCGGTCACCAGCAGGATCGGCGCCGCGATGGCCGGGCGCAGGTCGAGCACGTGTTCCAGGTCGTCGGTGATCAGCAGGTCGACCGGCAGGCCAGCCAGTGCGCTGGCGTCTTCATGGCGCGTGTAATCCAGCCCCCAACGCGGCAGCAGCCCTTGCAGCAGCTCGGCCAGGCCGCTGCCGGGGTTGCCCAGGGCCACCACGCGTCCGCTTATTGCCGCTGGCGGGATAGCCTCGGTGTGCGCCGGTAGTGGCAGGTCGGCGCTGAAACGGCTGCCGAAACCGGTCTCGGAATGAATATGCAGATGTCCCTGCATGGCCTTGCACAGGTTGCGGGTCAGGGCCAGGCCCAGCCCGGTGCCGCCGTATTGGCGGGTGATACCCGCGCCGGCCTGGGTAAACGGCTGGAAGATCCGTGCCTGGGCCTCCTCGGGGATGCCGATGCCGGTGTCGCTGACTTCCAGGCGCACGCCGCCGACGATGCTGCTCAGGCGCACATCGACACGCCCGAAGCGGGTGAACTTGAGCGCGTTGGACAACAGGTTGCTGACGATTTGCCGTACTCGCGTCGGGTCGCCCAGCACCGTGCTGGGAAAGTCCGGAGCGATCAGGCAGGTAAGTTCGACACTGGGCGCGGCATTCTGCGACAGCAGGTTGGCGGTGTCCTCGACCATCGCACCGAGGTCGAACGGGATGCGCTCGAGCTCCAGCTGGCCGGCGTCGAACTTCGACAGGTCGAGGATATCGTTGAGCAGCTCCACCAGCACCTTGCCTGAGTCGTGGGCAATCGACAGTTGCTGGCGCTGCTCGGCGGCCAGGCCGCTGTCCAGCGCCAGCGCGATCATGCCCAGCATGCCGTTGAGCGGCGTGCGGATCTCGTGACTCATGTTGGCCAGGAAGGCGGCGCGGGCCTGGGCCATGTCCAGGGCACGCTGGCGCGCTTCGTCCAGCTCCTGGTTGGACAGGCTCAGGCGGCTGTTGCTGGCCTTGAGCTCGTTGGTACGGGCCGAGACGATATCTTCCAGCTCGTTGAGGTACTGGGTCAGGCGGTTCTCGGCGGTGCGCCGCTGCTGGATCTCGGTGGCCATGCTGACGAACTGCTGGTTGGCGACCCGTACCAGCACGCCGATCTCGTCGTTCTCGTGGCCCTTGGGGCAGTCCACGCGGTTCTGCCTGGGCGTGCGCGCATCGTTGCCGCTGAGCGCGCCGATTACCGTCACCAGCGGTTTGGTCAGCATCAGGTAGAACAGCGCCAGGAGAATACCGGTGAGCACCAGGCTGCGGGCGAAGCCGTTGACCAAGGTGACCCCGGCGCGGTCGAGGAAGCGCCCGCCGAAGGCGTAGGTGTCGACGTCCAGATACAGGGTGCCGAGGTATTCCTCGGGCATATGGGCGAGGAACAGCCGGTCCTGAAACACCCGCTGCTCGCCGAACAGGAAGTCCGACAACGGCCGGTAGCGGCTTTCCATGCGCGGCCGCCGCACGTCGGCCAGCACCGTGTCGTTGTTGTCGATCAACCGCGCACGGATCAGCGCCGGGGATTTCAACAGCCCGCCGGTCAGCTCCTGGGCAAGCTCGGTGTCGATGTTGTAAGCGATGCGCGAGGCCGTGTCGTGGCTGATCTTCAGCAGCGCCTGAATTTCACGGTTGATGGACGCGTCTTCGCTGGCATAATCGATGCCGATCTGGATGAGACTGAGCAATGTTCCCAGGATGAAGCCGACCAGGACTGTCAACCGGGCTTGCTTGTATGACAGGCGATTGGTGAACTTGATATCCATGGGTCCCAAGCCGGTTACTTGCTCCGTGCGCTGCGCAAGCATAGCCGATCAGCCCTGGCTGCTGGCGGGTCTGTCTGTTCATTTCAGTTGAGCGTCGATTAAGGGCCGCTGCGCGCCCCAAAAACTGAAATCAATAGGAGTTGCCATGGACGCCCGCCTTACCGCTTTTCTCGACCGCGCCGAATCAGTCCTCGCTCGCCTCGAACCCCTGCTGCCGGCCCCGCGCCCGGACATCGACTGGACCCGCACCCTCGCCGCCCGCTGGCAGCGCGATGGCCGCAGCGGCTACCTGATGCCGCTGGAGGTCAGCCTCGATATCCGCCTGTCCGACCTGATTGGCGTCGACCAGCAGCGCGAGCAGTTGGGCCGCAACACTCATCAGTTCATCAACGGCCTGCCGGCCAACCACGCCCTGCTGTGGGGCTCGCGCGGCACTGGCAAGTCGTCGCTGGTGCGCGCGCTGTTGGCCGAGCACGCAGGCCAGGGCCTGCGCCTGATCGAGATCGAGCGCGACCACCTGGCCGACCTGCCGCGGGTGGTCGAGCAACTGCACAAGCTCAAGCAGCGTTTCATCCTGTTCTGCGACGACCTCTCGTTCGAGGCCGGGGAGGGCGACTACCGGGTACTCAAGAGCGTGCTCGACGGCTCGCTGGAGCAGGCCCCGGACAACGTGCTGCTGTACGCCACCTCCAACCGCCGCCACCTGGTGCCGGAGAAGCAGAGCGACAACGAAAACTGGAAGATGGTCGACGGCGAGCTGCACCCCAACGAAGCGGTGGAGGACAAGATCGCCCTGTCCGACCGCTTCGGCCTGTGGCTGTCGTTCTACCCGTTCAGCCAGGAGCATTTCCTCAACGTGGTCGAGCACTGGATCGGCCAGCTGGCGCGCCCGGCCGGGCTGCAGTGGCAGCGCAGCGAAGCGCTCGACATCCTCGCCGTGCGCTGGGCCACCGGCCGCGGTAACCGTAATGGCCGTTGTGCCTATCAGTTCGCCCGCTACTGGGTCGGGCTGCAATTGCTGGAGCAGAAATAAATGATCGACCTCAACGCCAGTGGCCAAGGCCTCGACGGCTACGACCTGCTGGCCGCGCAAGTGCAGGCGCTGTTCGCCGACGAGCGCGACTTCATCGCCAACGCCGCGCAGTTCTCGGCCTTTTTGTACAACCAGATGGACGACCTGAATTGGGCGGGCTTCTATATCAACCGCAACGAAGAGCTGGTGCTCGGCCCGTTCCAGGGCCAGGTAGCCTGCGTGCGCATTCCGTTCAGCCGGGGTGTATGCGGCGCCGCGGCAGCCACCCGCAGCACCCAGCGAGTGGAGGACGTGCATGCCTTCCCCGGGCATATCGCCTGCGACAGTGCCTCGAACAGCGAGCTGGTGATTCCGCTGGTCAAGGCGGGCAGGCTGATCGGCGTGCTTGACCTGGACAGCCCGAAGCTGGCGCGCTTCAGCGCGGCTGACCAGGCGGGGCTGGAGCGCCTGGTCGAGGTGTTCCTCGAGTTGACCGACTGCTGAAATGAACAAGGGGCCTGCGAAGGCCCCTTGTTCTTGTTACGGCGTGGAAACGGGCTTGCCCGCGACAGGGCCGGTACTGTCAGTCGTAGATCACCTTCTTCTTCCAGGTCTCGTCCTCATCGGTTTTGAGCCCCTGGGTCAGCGCGTTCTGGTCGTTCTCTGCCGGCTCCATCTGGTCCAGCACCTGGGCGTTGGCCCGGTTCAGCAATTTCTCCATGTAGGTCAGCTGCTCTTCATACTGCTTGGGCTCCGGCTGCTTGCGCAGGTACTGCACGCCGCGCTCGAAGGCCAGGCGTGCCTGGCCCGGCTGGTTCTGCTGCAGGGCCTGCTGGCCGAGGTTGTTGAAGAACTCGATATGCAGCAGCACCAGGATATGGCGGATCTCC
Organism: Pseudomonas sp. BJa3; assembly: GCF_026343815.1. NCBI lineage: Bacteria > Pseudomonadati > Pseudomonadota > Gammaproteobacteria > Pseudomonadales > Pseudomonadaceae > Pseudomonas > Pseudomonas sp. BJa3. The sequence goes on from NZ_JAOXMC010000011.1 coordinate 143,926, forward strand.
TTGACCCAATACTTGCCTTCGTTGGTCGCCAGGAAGCCTTCCTGAGTGGCACGCACGATCTGGTTGTGCAGCAGTTCCAGCAAAAAGCGCACGTCCTTGGCCTTTACCTCGGTCTGGATGGGCGAGGGCGGGTTACTGACCGGTATCCTCTCGCCTTGGGCGATCAGCCCTTCCAGCTCGGCGATGCGCGCCTTGAGGTCGCCACTGTGCTTGTCCAGGGCCAGCTGGCGCTGGTTGAGGTTCAGTTCGAGGCGGGTCAGCAGCAGTTTGAGCGCGGGCGTCATGAATTGCCCGGGGAAGGTCTCGGTGATTTCGCCGCAACGGCGCAGGCGGTCGGCCAGCTCGACCTTGAGCCGTGCACGCTCGAGCTTGCCGTTCTCGACCACATTGTTCAGGTAGCCGATCACGATCAGCAGCGCGATACCTGCAACGATAAGCAGGGTGATCAGAAGTGGTGTCACCGTTAACGCCTCATGAAGAAGTTTTGCATCTATCGAGAGTGTAGTGAGTCCGCCCGAAAGCGAACAGTGCAGCCCGGCGGAACAGCCTGCGCTCCATTGAATCTGTGGCGGATTCATGGGAGCCGGCTTGCCCCGCGATCAGGCCCTCAAGCCTTGCCTATATGTATCGGCCCGTAATCCAAAACCTACAGATGCTGGCACATCGCTACGAGCTTGCCGAGCCGGCGTCAGAAAAGCAACGCCCATCCCCGGACACATCCTGCATCACTGCCCATGACGACGGGAAGTCATTGATTTAAATAAATTTCTACAAAGGGGTTGACGACCCTGCGAGGCATCCATAGAATGCGCGCCACTTGCAGCGTAAAGCACACAGCGAAACGCGGCAGGGAGTGAAAGCAAGCAGTACTTTAATAGGTAATGCGAGCAGCGTGTCCCCTTCGTCTAGTGGCCTAGGACACCGCCCTTTCACGGCGGTAACAGGGGTTCGAGTCCCCTAGGGGACGCCACATTGCGGGAATAGCTCAGTTGGTAGAGCACGACCTTGCCAAGGTCGGGGTCGCGAGTTCGAGTCTCGTTTCCCGCTCCAGTTTCTCCTGCACTGCTTCGGCAGGGCAGGAAAAGAAAATCCAGGCTGAATCGTGAGGTTCATGTCCTGGTGCGCTGAAAAGCGTCGGCTTAGTCCCCTTCGTCTAGTGGCCTAGGACACCGCCCTTTCACGGCGGTAACAGGGGTTCGAGTCCCCTAGGGGACGCCATATTTGCGGGAATAGCTCAGTTGGTAGAGCACGACCTTGCCAAGGTCGGGGTCGCGAGTTCGAGTCTCGTTTCCCGCTCCAGTTTCAATGCATCGTTCCGACGGTGCAGGTGGTGAAGGTCTTCAAGGCGCTTCACGCCACATGCGGTAAAGCTTCACCCTGCGGGAATAGCTCAGTTGGTAGAGCACGACCTTGCCAAGGTCGGGGTCGCGAGTTCGAGTCTCGTTTCCCGCTCCAAATTGAAAACGCCACTTCGTTTGAAGTGGCGTTTTTTTTTGCTCGTATGGTTGGTTTTTGGGGCGAGCTGGCTCGGCATGCCTATCAATTTTACTAGTTGGCTAATGTCGTCTGGAGGCGTACAACGGCATGATGCTACTCGTTACGAGCCCGATGTTCGTTCGGACTCGCTCCATCAGTTTACTCTGTCAGGGGGGAATGTTGGGCGCACCTGATTCCATTCTCCCTTGAACAAGGAAGGAGCAATGACCGTGACGATCGGAAAGACGGATTTGGAAGTCCAGCTGGAGATATGTAAACGGGCGGTCGATGCGTGGAGGCGTTATGAAGAAAGTAAAGGGCAGCACCCCCCTTCGCAGGTACAGCGACTTCGACTGGAAGCCGAGTTCTTATTTTCTTCGGCGCATCATTTTTTTGGGGGCAAGGCTAGTATTTCCCCTGACTTGCTAGATCGTGATTTGTCAGAGTGAGTTCACTTGCCCTGCTATGGCGATTGGGGTTCCCGGCCCAGATCAGGCCGGGATGCATCTATACCAGATCAGTGAATATCACCCTGAGCAGGTTTGGCTAGCAGTTGCTTTTCTTGATGCCAATCAAACGCTTCACCGCTGTGCTCTGCTTCGTACCGGCGCTCTTCTAGCGTCTGGTAAAGCTCCAGCTCTTCATCCGGCATGAAGTGCAGGCAATCGCCACCAAAGAACCACAACAAATCACGCGGCACCAGGTGGGCGATCTGCGGATAGCGCTGGATCACCTGGCAGATCAGGTCCTGGCCCAGGTACTGGCTTTGCAGCGGGTCCTGCGGCAGCAGGGTGAGCAGTTCGTCGAAGCGCTCGAGGAACAGGGCGTGGCTTTCCTCCGGAACCTGTTCGGCTTCACCCAGCGCGGCCAGGATGGTGCGCAGGTGGTGGAGCAGTTGCAGGTGGTATTCCAGGTGGGGGTTGGCCATGGCGGCGCTCCTCGGTGGTTGAAACGGGGGGCGGAGTATACGCCGGTTGGGCGAGGGAGGCACCCGGCGTTGATCGTCAGGGCACTTGTGTTGCTGGTACCGGCCTTATCGCCGGCAAGCCGGCGAAAGGGCCGCACAGCGGCCCCGTCGTCCTATCAGCGAATCTTGCCTGTCACAGGCTCCAGTTGCGCCTTGTCGAACGCATCCACATCGATCACCACCCGGCGTGCCTGCTCGGCTTGATTCAGGCGCTGGCCTTCCTCTCCCTGCAGCACACCTGCTTCGATGGCGGCGTCGATCACCGATTGCCCGGCTGCCGCCTGCACCTTGCCTTCCTTGACCGCCTGATGCAGCGCCTTGTGCAGCGGGGCCACATCGTCCAGCAGGTCGCAGGCCGTCTGTAGCGCGGCCACCGGGTCGCCTTCGGCTTGAGGCCTGAAGCAGCCCTCCAGCACTGCTTCGAGCGCCGGGTCGCCTTTGCGCCGGCCGATCAAGGCGGCCACCTCGGCATCCAGCTCATCGCTCGGACCGCTATGCCTGCGGCCAAATGGGAACACCAGCACGCGCAGGGCGCAGCCGATGAAGCGGTTGGGGAAGTTGTCGAGCAGCGCGGCGAGCGCCTTTTCCGCCTGGCCCAGGTTTTCCTCCATTGCCCAGCGCAACAACGGGCGCAGGTGCTCGGGCGAGCCCAGGTCGTGGTAGCGCTTGAGCGCGGCGCTGGACAGGTACAGGTAGCTGAGTACATCGCCCAGTCGGGCGCTCAGGCGCTCGCGGCGCTTGAGCGCACCGCCAAGCAGCATCATCGACAGGTCGGCCAGCAAAGCGAAGGCCGCCGCCTGGCGGTTGAGGGCGCGGAAATAGCCCTGGCTCAGGGCATCGCCCGGGACCTTCTCGAAATGCCCCAGGCCCAGACCCAGCACCAGGGTGCTGGCGGCGTTGCCGGCGGCGAACAGGATGTGCTGCATCAGCAGGTCGTCGAACTCTTTGAGCGCCTGGTCATGGTCCTCGCGCCCCGCCAGGGCCATTTCCCTGAGCACGAACGGGTGGCAGCGGATGGCGCCCTGGCCAAAGATCATCAGGTTGCGCGAGAGAATGTTGGCGCCCTCGACGGTGATGAAGATCGGCGCGCCTTGCCAGTTGCGGCCCAGGTAGTTGTTCGGGCCCATGATGATGCCCTTGCCGCCGTGCACGTCCATGGCGTGCTGGATGCATTCGCGGCCGCGCTCTGTGAGGTGGTACTTGAGGATTGCCGACAACACCGAGGGTTTTTCGCCCAGGTCCACGGCCTGGGCGGTGAGCAGGCGGGCGCTGTCCATCAGCCAGGCGTTGCCACCGATGCGCGCCAGCGACTCCTGGATGCCCTCGAAGGCGGCCAGCGGCACGTTGAACTGTTCGCGCACGCGGGCGTACTGGCCGGTGACCAGGCTGGTGTACTTGGCCGCGCCGGTGCCGACCGCGGGCAGGGAGATGGAGCGGCCCACCGACAGGCAGTTCATCAGCATCATCCAGCCCTTGCCGAGCATTTCCTGGCCGCCGATGAGGCAGTCCAGCGGCACGAACACATCCTTGCCGCTGTTGGGCCCGTTCATGAACGCCGCGCCCAGGGGCAGGTGGCGCTGGCCGATCTCCACGCCCGGCAGGTCGGTGGGGATCAGCGCCAGGCTGATGCCCAGCTCGGCCTGCTCACCCAGCAGGTGCTCGGGGTCGTAGGCCTTGAAAGCCAGGCCCAGCAGGGTGGCTACCGGGCCAAGGGTGATGTAGCGCTTCTCCCAGTTCAGGCGCAGGCCGATGACTTCCTCGCCTTGCCACTGGCCTTTGCAGATGACGCCGGTATCGGGCATGGCGCCGGCGTCGGAGCCGGCCAGGGGGCCTGTGAGGGCGAAGCAGGGGATGTCGTCGCCGCGGGCCAGGCGCGGCAGGTAGTGGTTGCGTTGCGCCTCGGTGCCGTAGTGCAGCAGCAGCTCGGCCGGGCCCAGGGAGTTGGGCACCATCACCGTGGAGGCCAGGTCGCCGCTGCGGGTGGCCAGTTTCATCGCCACCTGCGAGTGGGCATAGGCCGAGAAGCCTTTGCCGCCGTATTCCTTGGGGATGATCAGGGCGAAGAAGCCGTGCTGCTTGATGAAGTCCCAGGCCTGCGGCGGCAGGTCGAGGTCCTGGCCGATCTGCCAGTCGCTGACCATGGCGCACAGTTGCTCAGTGGGGCCGTCGATGAAGGCCTGTTCTTCCTCGCTGAGCTTGGGCGCGGGGTAGTCGAGCAGGGTGTCCCAGTCGGGGCGGCCGCTGAACAGGTGGCCGTCCCACCACACGGTGCCGGCATCGATGGCTTCGCGCTCGGTGGGCGACATCGGCGGCAGGACGCGCTGGAACCAGCTGAACATCGGTGCGGTGAACAGTTTACGGCGCAGCTCCGGCAGGGCGAAGAAGGCCGCCTTGACGGCGATCACCACCCAGATCAGCGCCAGCAGCCAGCCTGGCGCGGTGCTGAAGATGCCCATCAGCAGGGTATAGGCGGCGATGGCCGCGAGGATCTGCAGGGGCGCCAGGCGCCGGTGCAGGAGATACGCGGCGCCAAGCACCAGGACCAGCAACCACAACAGCAACATGATTCTTCCTCCTTGGAAGCGAGCGTTAGGCCAACCCAAAGAGCTTAGACGCGCTGGGGTGGATGGCCTGCCTAGGAAATGACAGGGCGGGGCGCTGGGAGTTCGGTGGGGAATGTCATGCAGTCATCGCGGGGCAAGCCCGCTCCCACGCCAGATATGCAATGTGGGCGTGGGCGCGGGCCTGCCCCGCGATGCGGTCATCAGATTATCTGGCGCGATTCAACCCCAGTTCCATGTCGTCGATCAGCGCCTTGGCCATGGCGCTGAGGATGCGCGCCGAGCTGCCGGCCAGCAGGTCGCCCTCCATTTCCGCTTCGCAGGTCAGGTGGCGAATGCAGCCGAGCAGCACCGACAGCTCGCTGAAGGCATCCTCGAAGGCAACGCCCGGCTCGATCTTGAACAGGTCCAGGCAGGTGGTGCGGCCTGCGGTATGGCCGCGGCTCATGGCTGCACCTGTGGCTTGTGCTCGAGCAGGGCGCAGGCGAGCTGGCCGAGGTAGTCGCTGGCGGTGAACAGGCGGTCCTGGGTTTCGCCGGGCTTGGTCTTGAAGTAGATATCGAGGACGTCGGAAATGGCGGTGGCCACTTCGACGGCGGCGGACATGGCTTCTTCGCGGGTGAGGGTGGGGCGGATGCTGATGAAGGGGGCGAGGCGGGGTGGGTCTGGGACGATTTTTTTCATGGTAGAGAGTCCTATGCGGTCAATGAAACCGCCATTCAGGTCCTTTCTCACGAGGTCAGGGTGGCGGCCGTGTACGAGGTGAGAAAACCGGGACATAGGACAAACCCGGTCAGACCGAAGTCTGCCCGCACACGGCCACCATGACGAAGCCGCTGGTTGTCATATGTAGTCGGGTTTCTCACGCCCGGTCACCAAATGTGGCGACCCGGTGAAGTTATCCCTGGGGTATTTCCCCGACAACGCGGCGGCTTCCGGCAAGCGCGTAGGATAGTTCCCAAGCTTTGCTGGCTGAAGCATTTTGTTTCAGGTTCGGAAATATCTGACAGAACGCGGGGGCCGCTGGCACCGCTCACCGCTTGGAGTAGACTGTCCCACCTCCCGCATTCATAAGGACGTTGCCATGCTGAAGATCTGGGGCCGCAAGAATTCGAGCAATGTGCGCAAGGCGTTGTGGATCGCCCACGAGCTGGGCCTGGACTTTGAGTCCATCGATGCCGGCGGCGCCTTCGGCGTGGTCAACGAACCGCACTACCGGGCCCTGAACCCCAACGGCCTGGTGCCCATGCTCGAAGACGGCGATCTGGTGCTGTGGGAGTCCAACACCATCGTGCGCTACCTGTGCGCCGAGTACGGTGCAGAGCAGGGCTGGTACCTGGACGACCCGCGCCGGCGCGCCCTGGCGGACAAGTGGATGGACTGGACCACCTCGTCCTTCGCCGGCCCGTTCCGCCCGCTGTTCTGGGGCCTGCTGCGCACCCCCGAGGACCAGCGCGACTGGGTGGCGATCAACGCCGCGCACAAGCAGTGCGCCCAGTTGCTGGCCATCGCCGACGAGACCCTGGCCAAGCAGCCGTACCTTTCCGGCGAGCAGATCGGCATGGGCGACATCCCCCTGGGCAGCTTCATCTACGCCTGGTTCGAAATGCCGATTGAACGCCCGGCCATGTATCACCTCGAAGCCTGGTACGAGCGCCTCAAGCAACGCCCGGCCTACCAGGCGGCGGTGATGACCGCCCTGACGTGACGCCACTTCGATAATCACTATCGATACATGTGACTGTACTTGTGCGGCCGGGCCTTGCACCATGGCCGCACTCACTGCGCCAGTGTCTTTGCCTGGCGTGTCCCGAACCTTTTTCATCGGTACCTGACCCGCCATGAGTTCCGCCCTGTCCATTCGACAGCTGACCAAGACCTACGGCAACGGCTTCCAGGCCCTCAAGGGCATCGACCTGGATGTTGCCGAAGGCGACTTCTTCGCCTTGCTCGGCCCCAACGGCGCCGGCAAGTCCACCACCATCGGCATTCTCTCGACCCTGGTGAACAAGACCAGCGGCACGGTCAACGTGTTCGGCAACGACCTGGACCGCTCGCCCGCGGCGCTCAAGCGCTGCCTGGGCGTGGTGCCCCAGGAGTTCAACTTCAACCAGTTCGAGAAGACCTTCGATATCGTCGTTACCCAGGCCGGCTACTACGGCATCCCGCCCAAGGTGGCCAAGGAGCGGGCCGAGCAGTACCTCACGCAGCTGGGCCTGTGGGACAAGCGCGACGTGCCTTCGCGCTCGCTGTCCGGCGGCATGAAGCGCCGGCTGATGATCGCCCGGGCGCTGATCCACGAGCCACGCCTGCTGATCCTCGACGAACCGACTGCGGGGGTGGACATCGAGCTGCGCCGTTCGATGTGGAGCTTCCTCACCGAGCTCAACCAGAAAGGCATCACCATCATCCTCACCACCCACTACCTCGAAGAGGCCGAGCAACTGTGCCGCAACATCGGCATCATCGACCACGGCACCATCGTCGAGAACACCAGCATGCGCCAGCTGCTGGGCAAGCTGCATGTCGAGACCTTCGTCCTTGACCTGCGCCACGACCTGCCCGCCGCGCCCGAGCTGCAGGGCTACCCGTGCCGGCTGATCACCCCGCACACGCTGGAGGTGCAGGTGGACAAGGACATTGGCATCACCGCGCTGTTCGGCCAGCTGGCGCTGCAGAACATCGAGGTGCAGAGCCTGCGCAACAAGACCAACCGACTCGAGGAGCTGTTCGTGTCCCTGGTGGAAAAGAACCTGTCGAAGGTGGCCGTATGAGTGTGGAACTGCGCACCAACTGGGTCGCCCTGAACACCATCGTCTACCGCGAAGTGCGGCGCTTCCTGCGTATCTGGCCGCAGACCCTGCTGCCGCCGGCGATCACCATGGTCCTGTACTTCGTGATCTTCGGTAACCTGATCGGCCGGCAGATCGACGACATGGGTGGCTTCACCTACATGGAGTACATCGTGCCTGGGCTGATCATGATGTCGGTGATCACCAACTCTTACGGCAACGTGGTATCGAGCTTCTTCGGCAGCAAGTTCCAGCGCTCCATCGAGGAGCTGATGGTGTCGCCGGTGTCGCCGCACACCATCCTGGTCGGCTATGTGTTGGGTGGCGTGTTGCGCGGCTTGGCGGTGGGGGTGATCGTGACCTTCCTGTCGCTGTTCTTTACCCATTTGCAGGTGCATCACCTAGGGGTGACCGTCGTCGTAGTGTTGCTGACCGCGACCATCTTCTCGCTGCTGGGCTTCGTCAACGCGGTGTTCGCCCGCAACTTCGACGATATCTCGATCATCCCGACCTTCGTGCTGACACCGCTGACCTACCTGGGCGGGGTGTTCTACTCGATCAACCTGCTGCCGCCGTTCTGGCAGACCGTATCGCTGGCAAACCCGGTGCTGCACATGGTCAATTCGTTCCGCTACGGCATCCTAGGGGTGTCGGATATCAGTATTGGCACGGCGATCAGCTTCATGCTGGTGGCCACCGCGGTGCTCTACGTGCTGTGCGTGCGCCTGTTGGTCAGCGGCCGCGGCATGCGCGCCTGAGCCCTGGTTGGGGTTGGCAGCGCAGCGACACTGGCGCCTGCGCCACTGCCGGCCCACCCACCAGCGCCAGTAGCCCATGGTGGTGAAGTAGGCGAGCACGCCCAGCACCACCCCGCACACCACCGAGCCGAGCAGGAACGGTTGCCAGATCGTCGCCAGCTGCTCGGTGACCCAGTCGACGGTGATCGACTCGGGCAGCGTGCGTGGCGGCACCTGCAGCAGCCAGGCACCGGTCATGTAGGTGACGAAGAACACCGGCGGCATGGTCAGCGGGTTGGTCAGCCACACCAGGCTCACCGCGATCGGCAGGTTGCCGCGCACGGGAATGGCCAGCGCGGCGGCCAGCAGCATTTGCATGGGGATGGGAATGAGCGCGGCGAACAGGCCGACGCCCATGGCCCGCGCCACCGAATGGCGATTCAGGTGCCAGAGGTTGGGGTCGTGTAGCAGCTTGCCGAAGAAGCGTAAGGATTTATGTTCGCGGATGCTGGTCGGGTCCGGCATGTAGCGTTTGAACAGACGGCGCGGCATGTGGGCTCCCGGCAGGGTTGAAGGGCGTCAGTATGCCCTGATTGAAACGCAGCCTCGTTCAGAGTTTGTGACAATTGATTAGCAGGTTTTCCCCGCCAATCGGCTAAGCCTCAGGGGTCGTGATCGCTTCTGGAGCTCTATCTCATGCGCGCAGGGATGCTGGCCCTGGTGCTCGGGCTGTTGAGCCTGCGCTTTTTGCCCGTTTTGCCGCCGGTCGGGTGGCTGATTTCGTTGCTGTTGCTGGCCTTGGCCTGTCTGCGCACGCGGATCTGGCCGCTGGGCTGGTTCGTGCTGGGTGGCTGTTGGGCCTGCTGGTCGGCGCAGCAGGCGCTGGATGATCGACTGGCCCCGGCGCTGGATGGCCGCACACTGTGGTTGGAGGGGCGGGTGGTGGGGCTGCCGACTCGCACGGAGCGCGGCGTGCGTTTCGAGCTGGAGCATGCTGAGTCGCGCCGGGCGCAATTGCCCAGGCGCCTGCAACTTAGCTGGTTTGCCGGGCCTGAATTGCGCGCCGGTGAGCGTTGGCGCCTGGCGGTGAACCTGCGCCAGCCCCATGGGCTGCTCAACCCCCATGGCCCGGACCGCGAAGCATTGTTGTTGGCCCGGGGTATCGGCGCCACTGGCTCGGTCAAGGCCGGCGAGCAGGTCGGGCAGGCTGCGGTGCATTGGCGCGATGCCGTGCGCCAGCGGTTGATGAACGTGGATGCCCATGGGCGCGAGGCGGCGCTGACGGCCCTGGTGCTGGGCGACGGCGCCGGGCTGGCACGCGAGGATTGGCAGACCCTGCAGGCCACCGGCACGGTGCACCTGCTGGTGATCTCTGGCCAGCATATCGGGCTGTTGGCCGGGCTGGTGTACGGCCTGGTCGCGGGCCTGGCGCGGCTGGGCGCCTGGCCATCGCGCTGGCCGTGGCTGCCCTGGGCTTGTGGCCTGGGCATGGCCGCGGCATTGGGCTACGGCTGGCTGGCCGGCTTCGGCGTGCCGGTGCAACGGGCCTGCCTGATGCTGGCGGTGGTGTTGCTCTGGCGCCTGCGCTTCAGGCACCTGGGGGCAGCCTTGCCGCTGCTGTTGGCGTTGTCGGGGGTGTTGCTGATCAATCCATTGGCCAGTCTGCTGCCGGGTTTCTGGCTGTCATTTGCCGCGGTTGGCGTGCTGGTGCTGTGCTTCTCTGCCCGGCTCGGCGCCTGGCGGCCTTGGCAGGCCTGGAGCCGCGCCCAGTGGGTAATCGCCGTGGGCCTGTTGCCGGTGCTGCTGGCGCTGGGGCTGCCGGTCAGCCTGACGGCGCCGCTGGCCAACCTGCTGGCGGTGCCCTGGATCAGTTTCGCGGTGTTGCCGCTGGCCTTGCTTGGTACGGCGGCGTTGCCGGTGGCTGGGGTGGGGGAGGGGCTGCTGTGGCTGGCGGGGCTTTCGCTGGAGGGGCTGTTTCGCCTGCTGGCGCAGCTTGCGGGGCAGTTGCCTGCATGGCTGCCCGAACCGTTGCCGCTGTGGGCCTGGCTGTTGGTCGCGCTGGGCGCGCTGTTGGTGCTGCTGCCTCGGGGCGTGCCGTTGCGTTTGCCGGGCGCGGTGATGCTGCTGGCCTTGTGGGCGCCGCGCGAGGAGGTGCCCCATGGGCAGGTGCAGGTGTGGCAGCTGGATGTCGGCCAGGGCCTGGCGGTGCTGCTGCGTACCCGTCATCACGCGCTGTTGTACGACGCCGGGCCTGCGCATGGGGACAGCGACCTGGGCGAGAGCGTGGTGCTGCCGACCTTGCGCAGGTTGGGGGTCAGGCACCTCGACCTGATGCTGGTCAGCCACGGTCACGCCGATCATGTCGGCGGGGCGGCGGCGGTGCGTCGGGGGCTGCCGGTGACGCGGGTGCTGGCCGGGGAGGTTGCCGGGCTCGCGCCTGCCGCGCTGTGCGAGAGTGGTGAGCGCTGGCGCTGGGATGGGGTCGATTTCGAGCTGTGGCATTGGCCGCAAGGCACGTCCAGCAACGACCGTTCCTGCGTGCTGCGGGTGGTGGCCAATGGCGAGCGCCTGCTGCTGGCCGGCGACATGGAGGCCGCGGCGGAGCGGGCTTGGCTGGCGGCCAGCGAGGATCCGCGTATCGACTGGCTGCAGGCGCCGCACCATGGCAGCCGCACGTCGTCCACCGAACCGTTCATCAAGGCGCTGGCGCCGCGCGGGGTGATGATTTCGCGGGGGAGGAACAACGGTTTCGGGCATCCGCATGCGCAGGTGATCGAGCGCTATCGGCGCCATGGGGTGCAGGTGCATGATACGGCGCTGGCGGGCGCGCTGGAGTTGCGCCTGGGGCGCCAGGGTGCGGTGGTGGAGGGGCGTGCGCAGCGCAGGTTCTGGCGCGAAGGCGAATGACGCTATCGCGGGGCAAGCCCGCTTCCACGTTGCCATGCGGTGGGCGATTCCCTGACCTCCGGCAGATGAGCCCCAGGCGGTCCTATGGTAGAGTGGCGGCCTTTTTCCGAGGGGATGCTTACTGTGTGGGAATTGGTCAAGTCCGGTGGCTGGATGATGCTGCCGATCATCCTGAGCTCCATCGTTGCCATGGCGATCGTCGTCGAGCGTCTATGGACCTTGCGCGCCAGCCGTGTCAGCCCACCGCACTTGCTGGGCCAGGTATGGATGTGGATCAAGGACAAGCAGCTCACCAGTGACAAGCTCAAGGCCCTGCGCGCCGATTCGCCGCTGGGCGAGATCCTCGCCGCGGGCCTGGCCAACTCGCGCCATGGTCGCGAGATCATGAAGGAGTGCATCGAAGAGGCAGCCTCGCGGGTCATCCACGAGCTGGAGCGCTACATCGGCACCCTCGGCACCATCGCCGCCATGGCCCCGCTGCTGGGCCTGCTGGGCACCGTGCTGGGCATGATCGACATCTTCAGCGCCTTCATGGGCTCGCAGATGACCGCCAACGCCGCGGTGCTGGCCGGCGGTATTTCCAAGGCCCTGGTCACCACCGCGGCCGGCCTGATGGTCGGTATCCCGGCGGTGTTCTTCCACCGCTTCCTGCTGCGCCGCATCGATGAGCTGGTGGTGGGCATGGAGCAGGAGGCGATCAAGCTGGTCGAGGTGCTGCAGGGCGACCGCGAAGTGGAAGTGGCCGGAGGCAAGGCGTGAAGTTCCGGCGCAATCGCCAGCGCGAGAACGTCGACATCAACCTGGCGTCGTTGATCGACGTGGTGTTCGTGCTGCTGCTGTTCTTCGTGGTCACCACCACCTTCACCCGCGAGACCCAGCTGCGTGTCGAGCTCCCTGAAGCAAGCAGTGCCGCGCCCGCGCAGCCTGATGATGGCAAGCTGATCGAAGTTACCATCAGCGCCGATGGCGTGTACTCGGTGAACAACCACCTGCTGCCCAAGAGCGACCTGGCCACCCTGACCGAAGCCATCGAGAAGGAGTCCGGCGGTGACATCACCCTGCCGCTGGCGATCAGCGCCGATGGCAAGACCCCGCACCAGGCTGTGATCACCGCAATGGATGCGGCCGGCAAGCTCGGCTTCAGCAAGTTGCGCATGACCACCGTCGAGGCCGCGCAGGGCAATCCCTGATGGCCTTCGCCGACCGTCTGCTCGCCGCCTGGTATGCCGGGCACCCGGCGCTGGCCCTGCTGCGCCCGCTGGAGGCGCTGTATCGTCGCGTGGTGACGCGCAAGCGTGCGCGCTTTCTCAGCGGCATCAGCCCAAGCTACCGCGCCCCGGTGCCCGTGATCGTGGTGGGCAATATCACCGTGGGCGGTACCGGCAAGACACCGATGATCCTCTGGCTGATCGAGCACTGCCGCCGGCAGGGGCTGAAGGTCGGCGTGGTCAGCCGTGGCTACGGCGCCAAGCCGCCGCAGTATCCCTGGCGTGTCGCCGCCGACCAGCTCGCCGATCAGGCCGGCGACGAGCCTTTGCTGATCGTCCAGCGCACCGGCGTGCCGCTGCTGATCGACCCCGACCGCTCCCGCGCCGTGCAGGCGCTGCTGGCCAGCGATGCGCCAGACCTGATCCTGTGCGACGACGGCATGCAGCATTACCGCCTGGCCCGCGACCTGGAGTTGGTGCTGATCGACGCCGTCCGTGGCCTGGGCAACCGTCGCTGCCTGCCGGCCGGCCCGTTGCGCGAGCCCGCCGAGCGCCTGGCCGAGGCCGACGCGGTGTTGTTCAATGGCGCCGAGGCTGACCGCGACGACGGCTTTGCCTTCCGCCTGCAGCCGTCGGCGCTGATCAACCTGCGCAGCGGCGAGCGCCGCGAGCTCGACCTGTTTCCCGCTGGCCAGGCGCTGCACGCCGTGGCCGGCATTGGCAACCCGCAACGTTTCTTCAACACCCTGCTGGGGCTAAACTGGCAGCCGGTGCCGCACCCCTTTGCCGACCATGCGCCGTACAGCCGCGAAGTGCTGTCGTTCAGCCCGCCGCTGCCGTTGGTGATGACCGAGAAGGATGCGGTGAAATGCCGGCCGTTCGCTGCCGACGACTGGTGGTACCTGGCGGTCGACGCCGTACCCTCGCAGGCGTTCGTCGCCTGGTTCGACGCCGAGCTCGATCGCCTGCTGCCTGGCCGCCCCAGGCCCTGAGCCTTTTTCAATTTCCGTTTCAAGGAAGCTCCCATGGACACCAAACTGCTCGATATCCTGGCCTGCCCGATCACCAAGGGCCCGCTCAAGCTCAGCGCCGACAAGACCGAGCTGATCAGCAAGGGCGCGGGCCTGGCCTATCCGATTCGCGATGGCATCCCGGTGATGCTGGAAAGCGAGGCGCGCACCCTGACCGACGACGAGCGCCTGGACAAATGAGCCTGGACTTCACCGTGGTGATCCCCGCCCGGCTGCGCTCTACGCGCCTGCCGGGCAAGCCGCTGCTGGCGATCGCCGGCAAGCCGATGGTCCAGCATGTGTGGGAGCAGGCGCGCAAGAGCGGCGCCAGCCGCGTGGTCATTGCCACCGACGATGCCAGCATCGTCGAGGCCTGCCAGGCGTTCGGCGCCGAAGTGCTGCTGACCCGCGCCGACCACGAGTCTGGCACCGACCGCCTGGCCGAAGTGGCTGCCCAGCTGGGCCTGGCCACCGATGCCATCGTGGTCAACGTGCAGGGTGACGAGCCGCTGATTCCGCCGGTGATCATCGACCAGGTGGCGGCCAACCTCGCCGCGCACCCCGAGGCCGGCATCGCCACTTTGGCCGAGCCGATCCACACGCCGGAAACCATCTTCAACCCTAACGCGGTGAAGGTGGTCAGCGACAAGAACGGCCTGGCCCTGACCTTCAGCCGCGCCCCGTTGCCATGGGCCCGCGACGCGTTTGCCAAGGACCGTGAGCGCATGCCCGAAGGCGTTCCTTACCGCCGCCATATCGGCATGTACGCCTACCGCGTGGGCTTCCTTCAGGACTTCGTCGCCTGGGGCCCATGCTGGCTGGAGCAGACCGAGTCGCTGGAGCAACTGCGTGCCCTGTGGCACGGCGTGCGCATCCACGTTGCCGATGCCATCGAGGCCCCGGCCGTGGGCGTGGATACCCCTGAAGACCTGGAGCGCGTACGGCGCTTGCTGGAGGCCTGATGCGCGTTCTGTTCGTCTGCCTCGGCAATATCTGCCGCTCGCCGACTGCCGAAGGCGTGCTGCGCCATCAGCTCGAGGCCGCCGGCCTCGGTGACGTGGTGCACGTGGCCTCCGCCGGTACCGGCGACTGGCATGTCGGCAAGGCGCCCGACAGCCGTACCTGCAAGGCCGCGCTGGCCCGCGGCTACGACCTGTCGCGCCAGCGTGCGCAGCAGGTCAAGGCGGCGCATTTCGCCGAGTACGACTTGGTCCTGGCCATGGACAAGAGCAACCTCGGCAACCTGCAGGCCCTGCGCCCGCACAACGCCACGGGCGAGCTCGACCTGTTCCTGCGCCGTTATGGCGCGGCCCTGGACGAAGTGCCTGACCCTTACTACGGCGGTGCCGAAGGTTTCGAGCAGGTCCTGGACCTGATCGAGGCGGCGTGCCGTGAGTTGGTCGTGGAAATCAAGGGGCGGTTATGACGGCTAACTGGCAGGAGCGGGTATCGCTCAAGCCCTACAACACTTTCGGCATCGACGTCAGTGCCCGTTATTTCACCCAGGCCCATGACGACGACGAGGCCCGCCAGGCACTGGCCCAGGCCGCTGCGCGGCAGGTGCCGGTGCTGGTCATTGGTGGTGGCAGCAACCTGCTGCTGTCCCGCGATGTCGACGCCCTGGTGCTGCATATGGCCAGCCGTGGGCGGCGCCTGCTCAGCGACGACGGCGAGCGCGTGGTGGTAGAGGCCGAGGCCGGCGAGCCCTGGCATCCGTTCGTGCAGTGGAGCCTCGACCAGGGGCTGTGCGGGCTGGAGAACCTCAGCCTGATCCCCGGCACCGTCGGCGCTGCGCCGATGCAGAACGTCGGCGCCTATGGCGTGGAGATCAAGGATGTGTTCGCCGGCTTGACCGCGCTGGACCGCGAGACCGGCGAGCTGCGTGACTTCTCGCTGGAGGCGTGCGGTTTCGGGTATCGCGACAGCCTGTTCAAGCGCAATCCGGGGCGTTGGCTGATCCTGCGCGTGCGCTTTGCGCTGAGCCGGTCGTTGCAGGCGCACCTGGACTACGGCCCGGTGCGTCAGCGCCTGGCGGAGCAGGGTGTCGAGCAGCCGACCGCGCAGGCGATCAGCGATGCGATCTGCAGTATTCGTCGGGAAAAGCTGCCAGATCCGGCTGAGCTGGGTAACGCCGGGAGCTTTTTCAAGAACCCAGTGGTGCCTGCTGCGTTGGCCGAGCGCATTCGTGCCGAGCATCCAGGTGTGGTGGCGTATCCGCAGGCCGACGGCCAGGTGAAGCTGGCGGCCGGCTGGTTGATCGAGCAGGCGGGGTGGAAGGGGTATCGCGATGGCGATGCCGGTGTGCACCGTTTGCAGTCGCTGGTGCTGGTGAACTACGGCCAGGCGAGCGGGGCGCAGTTGCATGGGCTGGCTCGGCGGATCCAGGCGGATATCCTTGAGCGCTTTGGGGTCGAGCTGGAGATGGAGCCGAACCTGTACTGACTCTATCGCGGGGCAAGCCCGGATCACCAATAGAGCCGCTACCATCCCGGCAAAGAAAAAGCCCCGCCAGTTCGCACTGGCGGGGCTTTTTCATTCAGCCGAGGCTATCAACCGTGATGAGGCTTGTGCTCGTCGGCGGTTTCCAGCGCTTGCGCAGGGGCGGCTTCGGCAGCGGCCTGGGCGGCAGCGGCGGCTGCAGCTTCGGCTTCGCGCTTGCGGCGACGCACTTCACGTGGGTCGTTCGGGGCGCGGCCGTTGGCCAGCATCGCCGAAGGCGCTTCGACCGGAGCCGGTGCTTCCTCGGGCGCCTGCTCGGCAACGACCGGCGCAGGCTCGGCGGCAGGTGCTTCAGTCACTTCCGGCTGGGCCTCGACCACTGGCTCGACGACCGCTACAGGCTGCTCGGCTACCGGGGCTTCGACCACGGTGGCTTCGACTACCTGCGGCTGCTCGATTTCACCGGCTTCCACGGCAGGGGCTTGCAGCGCCTCGGCGACGACGGCAGGCTGCTCGGCAGGGGCTTCTTCGACCACTGGCTGCGGCGCTACTTCGACCACCGGTTCGATGCTCGGCTCGACGGCGACCACTGGCTCGCTGACCGGTTGCTCGACCACCGGGGCGATGGCGACCTGCTCGGCCACGACCTCGGTGATTTCCACCTGGGTTTCGGCGACAGCGGCGCTGGCGCGCTCGGCCTGCTGGTTGGCTTGGGCTTCGGCATCGGCGCTGATGTTGCTGGTGGCAACGGCGGCGATGACGGCAGTGCCGGCGGCCAGTTCAGCGCCCAGCTCGGTGGCCTGGTGCTGTTGTGGCTGCTGCTCTTCGCCGGCGTCTTCGTCGCCTTCGATCAGCTCGCCATTGGCGTTGCGCTGGCGTTCACGACGGTTGCTGCGACGACGCTGGCCACGGGAGCGGCGGCGCGGACGCTCGCCATCGGTGCCTTCCTGCTCGTCCTGCAGCAGCTCGTCGTTCGGCAGTTGCTCTTCGGCGAGCTCGGCGGCCTGTTCGACGGCCTGCGCCTCAGGGCGCAGCTGGCGCTCTTCGCGCGGAGAGCGTTCTTCACGTGGCGCACGCTCTTCACGAGGGGCGCGTTCTTCACGCGGTGCACGCTCTTCACGTGGTGCGCGTTCTTCACGCGGTGCACGCTCTTCACGTGGTGCGCGTTCTTCACGCGGCGCGCGCTCTTCGCGAGGGGCACGTTCTTCACGTGGTGCACGCTCTTCACGGGCTACACGTTCCTCACGTGGCGCACGCTCTTCACGCGGGGCGCGTTCTTCGCGGGCGGCCGGGGCCGGTGCGGCATCCAGGGGCTCACGCAGTTCGCGCACGCGCTCTTCACGGTTGCCACGGCGGTCTTCGCGCGGCTGGCGCTGACGCTCTTCGCGTGGGGCGCGTTCTTCACGCGGTGCACGCTCTTCGCGTGGCTGGCGCTCTTCACGCGGGGCGCGCTCGCTGCGTTCTTCACGCGGCTTGCGGTCTTCCTCGCGGCGGCCATTGCGGTTGCGGCTCTGCTGGCGACCGTTGCGGCGCTCCTCGTTGCGTGGCGAACGCTCGGTGGCCGGTTTTTCGGTGGTGACGGCCGGTGCGGCGGCAGGCTCTTCCTTGCCGGCGAACAGGCTGACCAGCGACTTGACCAGGCCCTTGAACAGGCTTGGCTCCGGTACGCTAGGCGCCGGTGCCACGGGTGCGGCTGGCTGCTCTTCGACAGCGGCCGGTACCGGTGCGTTGGCGCGGGCCGGTGCGGTCTTCACCGCGGCTTCCTGGCGTACCAGGGTGCGGGTGGCGGTCGGCAGCGGCGCTTCTTCGGTTTCGGCCGAGGCGATTTCGTAGCTGGACTGGTTGTTCAGCACGTCCGGGTTGTCGTCGCGCAGGCGCTGGACTTCGAAATGCGGGGTTTCCAGGTGGTCGTTCGGCAGGATGATGATGCGCGCGCGAGTGCGCAGCTCGATCTTGGTGATCGAGTTGCGTTTCTCGTTGAGCAGGAAGGCGGCCACCGGGATCGGTACCTGGGCGCGCACCTCGGCGGTGCGGTCCTTCAGGGCTTCTTCCTCGATCAGGCGCAGGATTGCCAGCGACAGCGACTCGACGTCACGGATGATGCCGGTACCCGAGCAGCGCGGGCAGACGATGCCGCTGCTCTCGCCCAGCGATGGGC
This sequence comes from Pseudomonas sp. BJa3, assembly GCF_026343815.1. Lineage (NCBI taxonomy): Bacteria > Pseudomonadati > Pseudomonadota > Gammaproteobacteria > Pseudomonadales > Pseudomonadaceae > Pseudomonas > Pseudomonas sp. BJa3. The sequence goes on from NZ_JAOXMC010000011.1 coordinate 162,181, forward strand.
GCAGGCGCTGGCGGGACATTTCCAGCAGGCCGAAGCGCGAGATGCGGCCGACCTGCACACGGGCGCGGTCGGCCTCGAGGCATTCGCGCACGCGTTCTTCGACGGCGCGCTGGTTCTTCGCCGGGGTCATGTCGATGAAGTCGATGACGATCAGGCCGCCGATGTCACGCAGGCGCAGCTGGCGGGCGATCTCTTCGGCCGCTTCCAGGTTGGTCTGCAGGGCGGTTTCCTCGATGTCGCTGCCCTTGGTGGCGCGCGCCGAGTTGATGTCGATGGAAACCAGGGCTTCGGTTGGGTCGATCACGATCGAGCCGCCGGACGGCAGGTCGACGACGCGCTGGAAGGCGGTCTCGATCTGGCTTTCGATCTGGAAGCGGTTGAACAGCGGCACGCTGTCTTCGTACAGCTTGACCTTGCTGGCGTACTGCGGCATCACCTGGCGAATGAAGGTCAGGGCTTCTTCCTGGGCGTCGATGCTGTCGATCAGCACTTCGCCGATGTCCTGGCGCAGGTAGTCGCGGATGGCGCGGATGATGACGTTGCTTTCCTGGTAGATCAGGAACGGCGCGGTACGGTCCAGCGAGGCTTCCTTGATGGCGGTCCACAGCTGCAGCAGGTAGTCGAGGTCCCACTGCATTTCTTCGCTGCTGCGGCCAAGGCCCGCGGTACGCACGATCAGGCCCATGTCGCCCGGAACGGTCAGGCCGTTCAGTGCTTCACGCAGCTCGTTGCGCTCTTCGCCTTCGATGCGGCGGGAGATGCCGCCAGCGCGCGGGTTGTTGGGCATCAGCACCAGGTAGCGGCCGGCCAGGCTGATGAAGGTGGTCAGGGCGGCGCCTTTGTTGCCGCGCTCTTCCTTCTCGACCTGGACGATGACTTCCTGGCCTTCGCTCAGGACTTCCTTGATGTTGACCCGGCCTTCAGGGGCTTTCTTGAAGTATTCGCGGGAGATTTCCTTCAGCGGCAGGAAGCCGTGACGTTCGGAGCCGAAGTCGACGAAGGCGGCTTCAAGGCTGGGCTCGATCCGGGTGATCTTGCCTTTGTAGATGTTGGCCTTTTTCTGCTCACGGGCACCGGACTCGATGTCCAGGTCGTAGAGGCGTTGGCCGTCCACCAGGGCTACACGCAACTCTTCGGGTTGAGTTGCGTTAATCAGCATTCTTTTCATGTTGTACCGTCGGTTTCCGGGCTGCCGGAAACGGCGTTCGGCACACACGACTTTTCATGATCGGTGCCAAGGTGCGCAAAGGGTGGCGAACCACCCCCGTGTCTGACGACGTTCGGCACCAGCCGGTTGCCCAGCCTGCCGTTGTCGCGACGACGCGTCCTGTTTTGCGGTGCCAAAAGACCTGTCGAGCTTTTCGAAGGTTATCCGAATCAATCGAGCGGGCCTGGTGCACTCAGTCAGGAGGAGGAATCAACCGGTCGTCCGTGGATGCCACGAGGGCGTCTGTTCAGGACCTTGCCCGCTCATCGCCCGTTGAGTGGGGCGCTGGGTCGGGTTCGGTGCCACACGGTCCGAAGGCTGTGCATCTCCACCCTGCACGTATCCCTGAAAATTCGGTGCTGCCGCGCGCTGAATCCGCAACGGGTTGCATTTTTCGCCAGCCCGGTTCCGGGCTGGCGCCATGACATATCCAAGGCAGGTATTTCCGAAGCATTCGCCCGAATGCGCGGAAACGACGGTGGCGGGCAGAGGTACGGCGAAAAGAAGCGGGTAAGCAGGTGAAACACCGCACTTGTCGTTTTTTTCGGTCTTCTCTACACAGCGCTGGTGGCGATTCCAGGCATTTAGTTAAACTGGCAAACGCTCCGTAGGACGGCCTCGCGTCCTCGGAATTGCGATGGTCAGGGCCGGCGTAGAGCCTGATGCCGCTGGCCTGCCGCTTTTGGCGGCGTTCGCGACTATAGCAGTTATGATTAAGTGCTTCAATTCCATAAAAAATTGTTATGATCCCGCCATGACGACCAATACCCCTCCGACTTCCGGCGTTCAGCTGATCGAAGTCGCGCCGGAGCTTGCCGGCCAACGCATCGACAATTTCCTCATCACCGCGCTCAAGGGCGTGCCCAAGACGCTGGTCTACCGCATCCTGCGCAAGGGCGAGGTGCGGGTCAACAAGGGCCGGATCAAGCCTGAGTACAAGCTGCAGGCCGGCGACATCGTGCGGGTGCCGCCGGTGCGCCTGCCTGAGCGCGATGAGCCCGCGCCGGTCGCCCAGGGGCTGCTGCAGCGCCTGGAGGCCGCGATTGTCTATGAAGACAAGGCGCTTATCGTGATGAACAAGCCGGCCGGTATTGCCGTGCATGGCGGCAGTGGGCTGAGCTTCGGAGTGATCGAAGCGTTGCGCCAGTTGCGTCCTGATGCCAAGGAACTGGAATTGGTGCACCGCCTGGATCGCGACACCTCAGGCCTTTTGATGATCGCCAAGAAGCGCAGCATGTTGCGCCATTTGCACGCCGCATTGCGCGGCGATGGCGTGGACAAGCGCTATATGGCGCTGGTGCGTGGCCACTGGCCGACTTCGAAGAAGCAGGTCAATGCGCCGTTGCAGAAGAGCAATCTGCGCTCCGGCGAACGCATGGTCGAGGTCAACGACGAGGGCAAGGAGGCCTTGACGATGTTCCGCGTGCTGCGCCGTTTCGGCGAGTTCGCCACGATTGTCGAGGCGCGGCCGATTACCGGGCGCACCCATCAGATCCGCGTGCACACCCTGCATGCCGGGCACATGATCGCCGGCGACAGCAAGTACGGCGATGAAGACTTCAGCCGCGAGATTCGCGACCTGGGTGGCAAGCGCCTGTTCCTGCACGCCTACCAGCTGACCGTGCCGCTGCCCGACGGCGGCGAGCTCAAGCTCGAGGCGCCAGTGGACGAGATGTGGGCCAAGACCATTGCGCGGTTGGCGTCCTGAGCCATGAACAAAAGCTATGACCTGCTGATCTTCGACTGGGATGGCACGCTGGCCGATTCCATCGGGCGCATTGTCGAGGCCATGAACGTTGCTGCCGGGCGTGCCGGGGAGGCCGCCAGCAACGACGAGGCGATCAAGGGCATCATTGGCCTGGCGCTGGGGGAGGCGATCGCCACCCTGTATCCGCATCTTGAATCTCCGCAGGTGGAAACATTCCGCCAGCATTACGCCGATGTCTACATGGCGCTGGATCAACAGCCGTCGCCGCTGTTCGACGGTGTGGTCGAGTCGCTGGCAGCGTTCCGTGCCGAGGGGTATCGTCTGGCGGTGGCCACCGGCAAGGCGCGACGCGGTCTGGATCGGGTGCTCAAGGCCAATGGCTGGGAAGGCTACTTCGACATTACCCGGGCTGCCGACGAAACCCGCGGCAAGCCGCATCCGCTGATGCTCGAGGAGATTCTCGCCCACTGCCAGGTCGAACCCGGGCGGGCGCTGATGGTCGGAGATTCGGCGTTCGACCTGCAGATGGCCAGCAATGCCGGCATGCATTCGGTCGCCGTGGGCTATGGCGCCATGTCGCTGCAGGCCCTGGCCGAATTTGGCCCGCAAGTGTGCATCGAACATTTTTCCCAGTTGCGCGAATGGCTGGACAGGCCTGCGCAGATCAATTTCCAAGGTAGGTGAGCATGACTGACGAGTGGAAGGCGCCCGAGGCTGATGAGGCCGGCGAGGAGCGCAAGAGCTGGAAGTTACTGGAGAAGACCTTGCTGGCGGGTGTCCAGGAGCAGCGTCGGGCGCGGCGCTGGGGGATTTTCTTCAAGCTGCTGACCTTTATTTACCTGTTCGGCATCCTGTTCCTGTTCACGCCATTGATGGATGTGGACAAGGCCGCCTCGCGCAGCGGCAGTCATACTGCGCTGGTCGAGGTGCGCGGGGTGATCGCCGATCAGGAACCTGCCAGCGCCGACAATATCGTCAAGAGCCTGCGCGAAGCCTTCAAGGATCCCAAAACCAAGGCTGTGGTCATGCGCGTCAACAGCCCGGGCGGCAGCCCGGTGCAGGCGGGCTATGTGTACGACGAGATCCGCCGTCTGCGCGCCGAGTATCCGGCCATCAAGCTGTACGCGGTGATTGCCGACCTGGGTGCCTCCGGCGCCTACTACATTGCCAGCGCGGCCGACGAGATCTATGCCGACAAGGCCAGCCTGGTCGGCTCCATCGGCGTCACCGCGGCGGGCTACGGCTTTGTCGGGGCCATGGACAAGCTGGGCGTGGAGCGGCGCACCTACACGGCGGGCGAACACAAGGCCTTCCTTGATCCGTTCTCGCCACAGAAGCCGGAAGAGACCGCGTTCTGGCAGGGCGTGCTGGATACCACGCACCGCCAGTTCATCGCCATGGTCAAGCAGGGGCGTGGCGAGCGCCTGAAAGACAAGGATCACCCTGAGTTGTTCAGCGGGCTGATCTGGTCGGGCGAGCAGGCCAAGGAACTGGGTCTGGTGGACGGGCTGGGCAGCGCCAGCTATGTCGCTCGCGAGATCGTGGGCGAGAGGGAACTGGTGGACTTCACCGTGCAGGAGTCGCCGTTCGATCGTTTCTCCAAGCGCATCGGTGCCAGTGTGGCGGAGCGCCTGGCGCTGTATATGGGCTTCCAGGGGCCTTCGTTGCGTTGATCTGAAGTCGGCGTGGCATTCATCGCGGGGCAAGCCCGCTCCCACGGGTCGCTCATTGGCCACGTGGGAGCGGGCTTGCCCCGCGATTGCATTTTCAAGGCACCTGCACGCCTTCCTTGTGCAGCATGTCCACCAGCCGAATCAGCGGCAGCCCGATCAGGCTCGTGGCGTCGCAGCCATGGGTGCTCTGGAACAGGCTGACCCCCAATCCTTCCGCCTTGAAGCTGCCGGCGCAGTCCAGTGGCTGCTCGGCCGTCACGTAGCGCTCCACGCGCTCTCGATCCAGCTCGCGCATCGTCACGGTAAACGGCACGCAATCCACCTGGCAGTGCCCCGTGGCGCTGTTCAGCAGTGCCAGCCCGGTGAGGAAGGTGACCTGCTGCCCGCTGGCCTCCAGCAACTGCTCGCAGGCACGTTCGAAGGTGTGGGGCTTGCCGAGGATCTGCTCGCCCAGTACCGCCACCTGGTCGGAGCCGACGATCAGGTGGTCGGGGTGGCTGGCAGCCAGGGCTTCGGCTTTCTGTCGGGCCAGGCGGCGCACCAGCTCGACGGCGGGCTCGCCATCGAGGCGCCGTTCGTCAAGGTCGGGGCTTGCCCAGGTGAAGGGCAGGCGCAGGCGGGTGAGCAGTTCGCGGCGGTAGGGCGAGCTGGAAGCCAGTAACAAGGGAAGCATGGTAGACTCCTGGGCAATTGCCCCGAATTCTAACATGCGAGATGGCACCTAATTTCCTTTGACAGGGAGGGGGTGCATCCCTAGAATGCTGCGCCTATGTTGAATGACCCGATTCCACCTCACGTTGACCCGCGCAAATTGGCTGATCGCGGCGTAACCCTCGAAGGTTCGCTGCAACTCGCTGATTTGGAAAGACTCTGCGACCCGCTTTCCGACAGTGTCGGTACGGTGCAGGCGAAGTTCGATTTTGAACGAGATGAACAGCACGTGGTGGTTATCCACAGCGCGCTGGATGTCGAAGTCAAGATGGTTTGCCAGCGTTGTCTTGAGCTGGTCACCCTGCCGATCCACAGCGAATGTACGTACGCCGTGGTGAAGGAGGGTGCGAACACCCAGTCGTTGCCGAAAGGCTATGACGTGCTGGAACTGGGCGAAGATCCATTGGATCTGCAGGCGCTGGTCGAGGAAGAGCTGTTGCTCGCCCTGCCGATCGTGCCTGCTCATCATCCGGAAGAATGCCAGCAGCCGGCGGGACTCGATGAGCCCGAGCCGAGCAAGGACGAGGTATCGCGGTCCAACCCGTTCAGTGTATTGGCGCAGTTAAAGCGTGACCCAAACGTTTAGGAGTTAATCAATTATGGCTGTTCAGCAGAACAAAAAATCCCGCTCTGCCCGTGACATGCGCCGTTCGCACGACGCCCTGTCGGAAAACGCCCTGTCCGTAGAGAAGAGCACCGGTGAAGTACACCTGCGTCACCACGTTTCGCCAGAAGGCGTATACCGTGGTCGCAAAGTGATCGACAAGGGCGCTGACGAGTAATCCTTGTCCGCTCAGATCATCGCGATCGACGCAATGGGCGGGGACTTCGGTCCCCGCAGCATTGTCCAGGCTAGCATTGCCTGCCTATCGGCTACCCCCTCGCTGCACCTGACCCTCGTCGGTCAACCCTCCCTCCTTGAAGATCTTGTCGGCGGCCTTGCGGCTGCGGATCGCGCGCGCCTGCAGATTGTCGCGGCCAGCGAAGTGATCAGCATGGACGAGCGGCCATCGCAGGCGTTGCGGGGCAAGCCGGACGCGTCGATGCGCATCGCCCTCGAACTGGTGCGTGATGGCAAGGCCCAGGCCTGCGTGAGTGCTGGCAATACCGGCGCGCTTATGGCCTTGTCGCGTTTCGTGCTCAAGACCTTGCCCGGTATCGATCGCCCGGCGATGGTGGCGGCGATCCCGACCCAGGCCGGCTACTGCCAGTTGCTTGATCTCGGCGCCAACGTCGACTGCAGCGCGGAAAACCTCTACCAGTTCGCCGTGATGGGCTCGGTGGCCGCCCAGGCCCTGGGCGTGCATCGGCCGCGTGTGGCGCTGCTCAATATCGGTACCGAGGACATCAAGGGCAACCAGCAGGTCAAGCTGGCCGCCAGCCTGTTGCAGAACGCCCGGGGGCTGAACTACATCGGTTTCGTCGAGGGTGACGGGCTGTACCGTGGCGAGGCGGACGTGGTGGTGTGCGACGGTTTCGTCGGCAATATCCTGCTCAAGTCCAGCGAAGGCCTGGCGACCATGATCGGTGCCCGTATCGAGGCGCTGTTCCGTGGCGGGCTGTTGGCGCGAGCCGCAGGTGCCCTGGCCTTGCCGCTGCTCAAGCGCCTGCAGGCCGACCTGGCGCCTGCGCGACACAATGGCGCGAGTTTCCTGGGATTGCAGGGCATTGTCATCAAGAGTCACGGCTCTGCGGGCGTGCAGGGCTTCCAAAGCGCGATCCAGCGTGCCTTGATCGAGATTCAGGAAAACCTGCCGCAGCGCCTGCATGGGCGTCTCGAAGACCTGTTGCCGTGATGTCGGCGTGGGCTTCATCGCGGATGAATCCGCTCCTGCGGGGGGTAGGTTCGCTTGTAGAAGCGGATTCATCCGCGATGCGGCCAAAACAGGTCTTAGGCATATCCGCGATGAAGTGCTTAAATGTGACCGCTTGGTCCGCCATTCCATCCAAGCTTTCAGATTGCGCGTCTGGCCCGCGGCCTGGCGCACCCTATCCGACGACAAGATCATAAGGGCTTGTTCAATGTCTGCATCCCTCGCATTCGTCTTTCCTGGTCAAGGTTCCCAGTCGCTGGGCATGCTCGCAGAGCTGGGCGCCGAAAAACCGGTAATCGTCGAGACCTTCAAGGAAGCGTCCGAGGCCCTGGGCTACGACCTGTGGAAACTGGTCCAGGAAGGCCCGGAAGAACAACTCAACCAGACCGACAAGACCCAGCCGGCCATTCTGACCGCCTCCATCGCCTTGTGGCGCCTGTGGCTGGAAGAGGGCGGTGCGCAGCCGGCTTTCGTCGCCGGGCACAGCCTGGGTGAATACAGCGCCCTGGTCGCCGCTGGCAGCCTGTCGCTGAAAGATGCCGTACGCCTGGTCGAGCGCCGTGGCCAGCTGATGCAGGAGGCCGTGCCTGCCGGCCATGGTGCCATGGCCGCCATCCTTGGCCTGGACGACGCCGTGGTGGTCGAGATTTGCGCCGAAGCCGCCGAAGACGAAGTGGTCAGCGCGGTGAACTTCAACTCGCCGGGCCAAGTGGTCATCGCCGGCAACAAGGCTGCGGTCGATCGTGCCATCGAGCTGTGCAAGGCCAAGGGCGCCAAGCGTGCCCTGCCATTGGCGGTCAGCGTGCCATCGCACTGCGCCCTGATGAAGCCGGCCGCCGAGCGCTTCGCCGAGTCGGTCAACGCCATCGAATGGAAAGCGCCGCAGATCCCGGTGGTGCAGAACGTCACCGCGGCCATCGCCGCCGACCTCGATGCCCTCAAGCAAGACCTGCTGGCGCAGCTGTACCAGCCGGTACGCTGGGTCGAGTGCGTGCAGGCGCTGGCCGAGCGCGGTGCGGTGAACCTGGTCGAATGCGGCCCGGGCAAGGTCCTGGCTGGCCTGAACAAGCGTTGCGCCGACGGCGTGACCACCTACAACCTCAACACCCCAGACGCTGTCGCCGCCACCCGTGCGGCGCTGGCCTGAATTCGGAGAAGCTTGCATGAGCCTGCAAGGTAAAGTTGCACTGGTCACCGGCGCCAGCCGTGGTATCGGCCAGGCCATCGCCCTCGAGCTGGGCCGCCAGGGCGCTACCGTGATCGGTACCGCCACCACCGCTTCCGGTGCCGAGCGCATTGCCGCCACCCTGAAAGAGCACGGCATCAACGGTACCGGCCTTGAGCTGAACGTCACCAGCGCCGAGTCCGTGGATGCGGTGCTGGGCGCCATCGGCGAGCAGTTCGGCGCGCCGGCCATCCTGGTCAACAACGCCGGCATCACCCGCGACAACCTGATGCTGCGCATGAAGGACGATGAGTGGTTCGATGTGATCGACACCAACCTCAACAGCCTCTACCGTCTGTCCAAGGGCGTGCTGCGCGGCATGACCAAGGCCCGTTGGGGCCGTATCATCAGCATCGGTTCGGTGGTGGGTGCCATGGGCAACGCCGGCCAGGCCAACTACGCCGCCGCCAAGGCAGGCCTGGAAGGCTTCAGCCGTGCCCTGGCCCGCGAAGTGGGCTCACGTGGTATCACCGTCAACTCGGTGACCCCGGGCTTCATCGACACCGACATGACCCGCGAACTGCCCGAAGCGCAGCGCGAGGCCCTGCAGAAAGAGATTCCGCTGGGCCGCCTGGGCCAGGCCGAGGAAATCGCGAAAGTGGTTTCCTTCCTGGCTTCCGACGGCGCAGCCTATGTCACCGGTGCCACCGTGCCGGTGAACGGCGGGATGTACATGTAAAACCGCAACTCAATGTGACGGATTGCTTCAAAAAAGAGTCATACTCCGAGCCTAAAATCCGTTATAAAGCTGCAACCAGATTCCGGGCAGAGGGCCCGGTGACTTGGTGGAAGGCGCGTTACGCTTGAAAAGCAGGCGTCTTCCTATAAACTTGGTCACCGGCCAGCTACCTGACATATGTCCATTAGGAGTGAAAACTAGGTATGAGCACCATCGAAGAACGCGTCAAGAAAATCGTCGCCGAGCAACTGGGCGTCAAGGAAGATGAAGTCAAGAACGAATCTTCCTTCGTTGAGGACCTGGGTGCCGATTCGCTTGACACTGTTGAGCTGGTGATGGCTCTGGAAGAGGAATTCGAGACCGAAATCCCTGACGAAGAAGCCGAGAAGATCACTACCGTTCAAGCTGCCATCGACTACGTCAACGCCCACCAGGCCTAAGACGCTGTAGTCGACGCTTCTTGTCGGGAAAAACCGCACTGCCTTTGCCGGCGTGCGGTTTTTTCTTTGCGAGAGCCGGGGTTTGCTGCCATTCCATTCGCCATGGCAAGTGCACTGGCAAGAGACTCTGTTATTTGGAAATGAGGAGAGTACTGTGTCGCGTAGACGCGTCGTGGTCACTGGTATGGGTATGCTGTCGCCACTGGGTACCGATGTACCGAGCACCTGGCAGGGCATTCTGGCTGGCCGCAGTGGCATTGGTCCGATCGAACATACGGATCTGTCTGCCTACTCCACCCGTTTTGGCGGCTCGGTGAAGGGCTTCGAGGTCGGGCAGTATCTTGATCAGAAAGAAGCCCGCAAGCTGGACCTGTTTATTCAGTACGGCCTGGCGGCCGGTTTCCAGGCAGTGCGCAATGCCGGGCTGGAAGTCACCGATGCCAACCGTGAACGCATCGGCGTGGCCATGGGCTCGGGTATCGGTGGTCTGACCAACATCGAAGAAACCAGCAAGATCTTGCACGAGAAGGGGCCGCGTCGTATCTCACCGTTCTTCGTGCCAGGCTCGATCATCAACATGATCTCGGGTTTCCTGTCGATTCACCTGGGTGCGCAGGGGCCGAATTACGCCATTGCCACCGCCTGCACCACCGGTACCCACTGCATCGGCATGGCCGCGCGTAATATCGCCTACGGTGAAGCCGACGTGATGATCGCCGGTGGCGCCGAGATGGCCGCCTGCGGCCTGGGCATGGGCGGTTTCGGTGCCTCCCGGGCACTGTCCACCCGCAACGATGAGCCGACCCGCGCCAGCCGTCCCTGGGACAAGGGCCGTGACGGCTTCGTGCTGTCCGATGGCGCCGGCGCCCTGGTGCTCGAAGAGCTTGAGCACGCCAAGGCCCGCGGCGCGACCATCTACGCCGAGCTGGTCGGTTTCGGCATGAGCGGTGACGCCTACCATATGACCTCGCCACCCGATTCCGGCGAAGGCGCCGCCCGTTGCATGGCCAACGCCCTGCGCGATGCCGGTATCCAGCCGCAAGAGGTCAGCTATATCAACGCCCACGGCACCTCGACGCCGGCTGGCGACGTGGCTGAAGTGGCTGCGATCAAGCGGGTGTTCGGCGAGCATGCCTACAAGCTGGCAGTCAGTTCGACCAAATCGATGACTGGCCACCTGCTCGGCGCCGCTGGTGCGGTGGAGGCGATCTTCAGCGTCCTGGCGATCAACAGCCAGACGGCGCCGCCGACCATCAACCTGGATGAGCCGGACGAAGGCTGCGACCTGGACTTCGTGCCGCACCAGGCGCGTAGCATGCCGATCGACGTGGTGCTGTCCAACTCCTTCGGCTTTGGCGGGACCAACGGTTCGCTGGTGTTCCGCCGGTTCGCCGGCTGATGCTCAGCTGGATCGATGGCCAGGACGCGGCTGCGGTCAATCTGCAGAACCGTGGCCTGGCCTACGGCGATGGCCTGTTCGAGACCATCGCCGTGCGCGGCGGCAGGCCCAGCCTGCTCGCGCAGCATCTCGACCGCCTGGCGCTGGGATGCCAGCGCCTGGCGATCGAAGCCGACCTGACGCTGGTTCGCAATGAACTGTTGCAATTCGCCCGGCAACTGGGCGAAGGCGTCGCCAAGCTGATCCTGACCCGTGGCGACAGCCAGCGCGGCTATGCCCCGCTGGCCGGCGCGCAGGCACGGCGTATCCTGCAAGGCGGCCCCTTGCCGGCCTACCCGGCGCAGCATGCCGAGGTCGGCGTGCGGCTGTTCCCCTGTGAGACGCGCCTTGCGGAACAACCGCTGCTGGCCGGGCTCAAACACCTCAACCGCCTCGAGCAGGTGCTGGCCCGTGCCGAATGGCAGGACAGCGCGTTTGCCGAAGGTTTGATGCGTGACGGCCAAGGGCGGTTGATCGAAGGGGTGTACAGCAACCTGTTCCTGGTGCGTGACGGTGCATTGTTCACCGCCGACCTGAGCCGTTGCGGCGTGGCCGGGGTGATGCGCGCGGCATTGCTGGAACAGGCTGCGCTGCTGGGTATCCCTACGCAGGTGCGGGACTTGCCGATGGAGGCGCTGGAGCAAGCCGACGAGGTATTCGTCTGCAACAGTGTCTACGGCATTTGGCCCGTGCGTGAATTCGCCGCGCTGAACTGGCCGGCAGGGCCGCTCACCCGTAAACTGCAGGCCGTTGCCCGTACGTTACTGGATACCTGATTCGTGAGACGCAAATTCCTGCTGCTGCTGGAAATGAGCTTGATCCTCGCCGGCCTGGCACTGGGCTGGGCCGCCTGGAAAGTCAACTCGGTCCTGGAGCAGCCGCTGCAAGTGGCCCAGGAGCGCATGCTCGATGTGCCCAATGGCACGACGCCAAACCGCATGTTCTATCGGATGCAGGGCGAAGGCCTGCTTGATGACCCTCTGTGGCTGCGCCTGTACTGGCGTTTCAACATGGCCGGCACGGCATTGCATACAGGTGAATATCGCCTGACCCCGGGCATGACCGTGGGGCAGTTGTTCGACGCCTGGAAGCGTGGCGATGTGGTGCAGTACAACCTCACCCTGGTCGAGGGCTGGACCTTCCGCCAGGTGCGTGCCGCGGTGGCGAAACATGAAAAGCTCAAGCACACCCTCGAAGGCCTGTCCGATACCGAGGTGATGGACAAGCTTGGTCATACCGGCGTGTTCCCCGAGGGCCGTTTCTTCCCTGATACCTATCGCTTCGTGCGCGGCATGAGCGATGTCGAGCTGTTGCAGCAGGCCTACATGCGCCTGGACGAAGTGCTGGCCAAGGAATGGGCCGAGCGCAGCACCGACCTGCCGTATCGCGACCCGTACCAGGCGCTGATCATGGCCTCGCTGGTGGAGAAGGAAACCGGCATTCCCCAGGAACGCGGGCAGATCGCCGGGGTGTTCGTGCGGCGCATGCGCCTGGGCATGATGCTGCAGACCGACCCCACCGTCATCTACGGCATGGGCGAGCGCTACAACGGCAAGATCACCCGCGCCGACCTGCGTGAGCCGACGCCCTACAACACCTACACCATGACCGGCCTGCCGCCGACGCCGATCGCCATGGTCGGGCGCGAGGCAATCCATGCCGCGCTGAACCCAAGTGATGGCTCGAGCTTGTACTTCGTCGCCCGTGGCGACGGCAGCCATGTGTTTTCCGATGACCTGGACGATCACAACAGCGCGGTGCGTGAGTTCCAGATCAAGCGGCGGGCGGATTATCGTTCGAGCCCTGCGCCGCAGGCCGAACCGACAACGCCCGAACCGCAGACGACTCCTGAAGCGGCACCTGCGCCCGCACCTGAAAGCGACGCGCCGGCCCCCACCGATGAATCCGCGCCGGCTGATACGTCGGTGCCAGAAGACCCTAAGGAACGCTCGTGAGCGGTTTGTTTATCACCCTGGAAGGCCCCGAAGGCGCGGGCAAGAGCACCAATCGTGAGTATCTGGCAGCGCGCCTGCGCGAGCAGGGCGCCGATGTGGTCATGACCCGCGAGCCCGGCGGCACGCCGTTGGCCGAGCGCATCCGTGAACTGCTGCTGGCGCCGAGCGAGGAGCGCATGGCGGTCGACACCGAGCTGCTGCTGATGTTCGCCGCTCGCGCCCAGCACCTGGCCGAAGTGATCCGCCCGGCGCTGGCCCGTGGTGCCGTGGTGCTGTGCGATCGGTTCACCGACGCCACCTACGCCTACCAGGGCGGCGGCCGCGGTCTTTCGGTAGAGCGTATCGCCATCCTGGAGAGTTTTGTGCAGGGCGAGCTGCGCCCGGACCTCACCCTGGTCTTCGACCTGCCCGTGGAGGTCGGCCTGGCCCGCGCGGCAGCCCGTGGCCGGCTGGATCGCTTCGAGCAGGAGGGCCAGGCCTTCTTCGAGGCGGTGCGCCAGGCCTACCTGCAGCGCGCAGGCCAGCAGCCACAGCGCTATCGCCTGCTGGACGCCGCGCAGCCCTTGAGCGCGGTGCAACAGGCCATCGACGCCCTGGTGCCGGGCATCCTGGAGCGTTGCCGTGGCTGAGGCCTACCCTTGGCAGCAGGCTCTCTGGCAGCAACTGGCCGGGCGTGCCCAGCACGCCCACGCCTACCTGCTGCACGGCCCCCGGGGCATCGGCAAGCGGGCCCTGGCCGAGCGCCTGATGGCGCGGCTGTTGTGCCAGCAGCCACAGGGCCTGGATGCCTGCGGCCAGTGCAAGTCGTGCCTGTTGCTCAAGGCCGGCAGCCACCCGGACAACTTCGTGCTGGAGCCGGAGGAGGCCGACAAGCCGATCAAGATCGACCAGGTCCGCGAACTGGTGTCGTTCGTGGTGCAGACCGCCCAGCAGGGTGGGCGCAAGGTGGTGCTGATCGAGCCGGTGGAGGCGATGAACATCAATGCCTCCAACGCCTTGCTCAAAAGCCTGGAGGAGCCCTCCGGCGATACCGTGCTGTTGCTGGTCAGCCATCAGCCCAGCCGCCTGCTGCCGACCATCAAGAGTCGCTGCCAGCAGGTCGCCTGCCCGCAGCCAAGCCTGGCGCAGAGTCGTGCCTGGCTGGCTGGGGCGCTCGAAGGCAGCGATGAGCAGGAGCGCGAAGAGTTGCTGACCCTGGCCGCGGGTTCGCCACTGATGGCGGTCAGCTTGCAGGCCCAGGGCGTGCTTGAGCAGCGGGCGCTGGTTACCGAAGGGGTGAAGAAGTTGCTCAAGCAGCAGCAGTCGCCTACCCAGCTGGCCGAAGCCTGGAACACGGTGCCCTTGTTGCTGCTGTTCGACTGGTTCTGCGACTGGTCGCACTTGATCCTGCGTTATCAGTTGACCCAGGACGAAGAGGGTTTAGGCTTGCCTGACATGCGCAAGGTGTTGCAGTACCTGGCGCAGAAGAGCCGGCAGGCCAAGGTGCTCGAGGTCCAGGCGTGGATTCTCGAGCAGCGCCAGAAGGTGCTGGGCAAGGCCAACCTCAATCGTGTACTGCTGCTCGAAGCGTTGCTCGCCCACTGGGTGCAGCTGCCGGGCATGCGTTGATTTCCACCGTTTCCTAATGTGTGTCGTGTTCCCATGCTCGTAGATTCCCATTGCCACCTCGACCGTCTCGATCTCAGTGCCCACCAGGGTTCCCTCGACACCGCCCTGCAGGCGGCCCGCGAGCGTGGGGTAGGGCATTTCCTGTGCATCGGCGTCAGTGCCGAGAATGCCGGTGCGGTCAAGGCGTTGAGCGAGCGTTACGCCGATGTCGACTGCTCGGTGGGCGTGCACCCGCTCGACCTGGCGCCCGGTGAGACCCCGGCCCTGGAGTGGCTGTTGCGTGAACTGGCCCATCCGCATGTGGTGGCCATTGGCGAAACGGGCCTGGACTACCACTATGAGCCGGAAGCCGCCGAGTTGCAGCAGGCTTCGTTCCGCCTGCACCTGGAAGCCTCCCGGCAGACCGGCAAGCCGGTCATCGTGCACACCCGTGCGGCCCGCGAGGACACCCTGGCGCTGCTGCGCGAGGCCGGCCTGCCCCAGGCCGGCGTGCTGCATTGCTTCACCGAGGACTGGCCGATGGCCAAGGCCGCGCTGGACCTGGGTTACTACATCTCGTTGTCCGGCATTGTCACGTTCCGCAATGCCGATGCCCTGCGCGAGGTGGCCCGGCAGGTGCCGGTGGATCGCCTGCTGGTGGAGACCGACTCGCCGTACCTGGCGCCGATTCCGCATCGCGGCAAGCCGAACCTGCCGCAGTACGTGCGGGAAGTGGCCGAGTACGTGGCGTCGTTGCGTGGGGTGAGCTATGAGCAGTTGGCCGAGCAGACCACCGAGAACTTCAAGCGCTTGTTCCCACTGGCGCGGGTGGCCTGAAGATTTCACCCCCCAAAAAAGCTTGAGGCCCGGATAAAAAAAACCCGGGTTCTGGGGGGGGAATCCGGGTTAAGACCATTAGGAGTAAAACAAAGGTACACGGTCCCTGGGCACCTTTATCGGCGCGCCACTTGGGGGGGATGTGCCGCGCCAACACTTCAAGTATTGGCCAGGATTGGCGCGCTGCCAGCGGCTGTTGATCGTTTTTTAAACAGATTTGGAATACGTTCGCAGCCCCTTGCGCGATCAATGCATTGACAATTGGCGAACCTGGCGCAGTACTTCGTCGATCAGGCGCTGGCTGGTATAGAAATGTGGGGAAAACCGCACGCTAGGACCAGCAGCGACAGGCTCGCCTCCAGCGTGCAGGCGCCGAGCATGTTCGGGCATGTCGCATGCCAAGCGTCGCGCGCTGCGTGCCGGTAGCCACTCGCGGCGCTCGAAGTTGCCGAGGTGGTCCAGCATATGCCAGCCGTAGGCGTGCAGTTTCAACTGCCTGCGCAGTTCGCCACGGCAAAGGAACACGCCCAGCCCCCTCTGGGCCGAGCATCCACTTGTGGCCGTCGGCCATGGCGAAGTCGCACTGATAACGCTCTACATTGAAGGGCAGGGCGCCCGCCTGCTGGACCGCGTGTATGCACAGTAGAACGCCGCGCTGGCGGCAGGCGGCCCGCCGTGGCCAGGGGCCGATTGCCGCGTAGTTCAGGTAACACAGGCCCGGCGCCTGCTCGAACTCATCAAGAAACACAGACATGGTTGGAAGATCCGTGCATTTTGCCGCCAGTTAGGCATAATAATCCGCTTCGATTGTCATCCCAGTCCTTCTTATGCAGAAAGAACCTCGCAAGGTCCGTGAGTTTCGCCGTCGCGAACAAGAGATCCTCGACACGGCGCTCAAGCTGTTTCTCGAACAAGGTGAAGACAGCGTCACCGTCGAGATGATCGCCGACGCCGTGGGCATCGGCAAAGGCACGATCTACAAGCACTTCAAGTCCAAGGCGGAGATCTACCTGCGCCTGATGCTCGACTACGAGCGCGACCTGAACGCGCTGCTGCACTCGGCTGACGTCGACCGCGACAAGGAGGCCCTGTCGCGCGCCTACTTCGAGTTCCGCATGCGTGACCCGCAGCGTTACCGGCTGTTCGACCGCCTGGAAGAAAAGGTGGTCAAGGGCAACCAGGTGCCGGAAATGGTCGAGCAGTTGCACAGCATCCGTGCCTCCAACTTCGACCGCCTCACGCAATTGATCAAGGGGCGCATCAGCGAGGGCAAGCTCGAGGACGTGCCGCCTTACTTCCATTATTGCGCGGCCTGGGCCCTGGTCCATGGCGCCGTGGCGCTGTATCACTCGCCGTTCTGGAGCAACGTGCTCGAGGACCAGGAGGGCTTCTTCCAGTTCCTCATGGACATCGGCGTGCGCATGGGCAACAAGCGCAAGCGCGATCCGGAAGGCGCGAACTAAAGGTGTTCCCCCGATGCCTGTCGACCTTCGCCAGGCATCCTCGCTTCATGGCTTCGACAGGAAGGCTTGCAAAAACCTGATTTTTGAGTCAGGTTTTGCCGGCCCGATTCATCCATGCCGGAGTCATCCATGATCGTCGATCGTCAAGGCAGGCGCTTTCGCAACCTGCGCGTCAGCCTGACTGCTGCCTGCAACTATGCCTGCACCTACTGCGTGCCTGACGGCAAGCGCCTGGTGGCGGCGCAGGACGAGCTTACGGCGGATGCCCTGGCCCGCGGCGTGGCGTACCTGGTCGAGGCGGCCGGGGTGGAGCGGCTGCGCATTACTGGTGGCGAGCCGCTGGTGAGCCCGCGCCTGGAGGCCTTCCTCGGCGCGGTGGCCGGGTTGGGGCTCGAAGACATCAGCCTGACCACCAACGGCCAGTTGCTCGCCCGCAAGCTCCCGCTGCTGCGCGACGCAGGTATCCGCCGGCTCAACGTCTCGCTCGACACCCTCGATGCCACGGCCTTTCGCCGCATCGCCCGCGGCGGCGACCTGGCCAGCGTGCTGGCGGGCATGGCCCAGGCCAGTGACGCGGGGATGGCGATCAAGGTCAACATGGTGCCCATGCGTGGGCAGAATCTCGACCAGGTGCTGCCGCTGCTCGACTACTGCCTCGCGCGCGGCTACGAGCTGCGCTTCATCGAGCTGATGCGCATGGGCCACCTGGCGCGTGATGGCAACGCCTTCCTGCAGCAATTCGTAGGCCTGGAACAACTGCTGGCGCTGATCGGGCAGTCCCATGCCTATGAACAGGCGCCACGCCCGTTGGATGCCACGGCCTTGCGCTATAGCATTCCCGGCAAAGGTCATTTCGGGGTGATCGCCAACGAGAGCGTGCCATTCTGCCGCAGTTGTTCGCGCCTGCGCCTGTCGTCCACCGGCTGGCTGCATGGTTGCCTGTCGTCGAGTAACCGTCATTTTGTCGGTGACCTGCTCGACAAGCCCCGTCATCAAGCGCTTCCTGCATTGCAGCGGCTACTGGTGAAGGCCCTGGCAGACAAGCAGGAGGTGGCATTTTCCGGCGATGTGATGGTGATGAAAGTGATCGGCGGCTGACTCTGGCGCAAAAGCTGCATCCTGCGGCTATTCGCCGGTTTTTCGTCACCGGTTTCTGGAGGAAAGATGCGTAGCCTGGTCTTGCTGCTGGCGCTGATGGCGTTGGGCGGCTGCATGAATGTCAGCGATATGGGCGAGGGCGTCCGTTACCACATGAGTGATGCGGGCCTGCTGGATCACAGCAACACCACCCGTACCCTGTCGATCCGCTTGCAGCCCGATTCGTTCATCTTCATCGGCCAGGGCGCCTTCGTGCCTCCGGGCAAGGGGCCTGTGCCACGGCAGAACGCAGTGGCCGAGGAGGCCTTCAAGAGTTTCGTCGAGTACTTCCCGCTGGTGCGGCGTGCCCAAGGCCCCCTGGGGCTTGAGGACGCGATCGCCGAAGCCCGTTCGGTCGGCGCCGATTACGTGCTGTACACCCGTTTCGCGCGCACCGACGACCGTATCGGCAACGGTGACGAATGGTATGACGAGCAGGCCGTCGACCGCTTGGGCTGGGACCGTGGCGTGGTACAGATGATGCTGATCGAGACCAGCACCCGTTATCTGATCGACACGGCCAGGATCAAGAGTCGCGGCGGTTTGTTGACGTTCCACGATAACACGCCACAGGATTTGCTTGCCGCGCCAATGCGCGAGTACGCTCGTAGCCTCCTGGGCATGAGCAACTGAGCGAGCGAGTCATGAGCGATTCCGGCAAGGCCAGCGATCTGCTGGCGCAGATCCCCGCGCACAAGGGGCTACCCCCGGTGCACCTGTGGAATCCGGATTTCTGCGGCGACATCGACATGCGCATCGCGCGTGACGGTACCTGGTACTACCTGGGCACGCCGATCGGCCGCAAGCCGATGGTGCGGCTGTTCTCCAGCATCATTCGCCGCGATGGCGACGACTACTTCCTGGTCACGCCGGTGGAGAAGGTCGGTATCACGGTGGATGATGCGCCGTTTGTGGCTGTGTTGCTCGACGTGCAGGGCAGTGGCGAGCAGCAGGTCTTGCGCTTCACCAGCAACGTCGAGGACCAGGTCGAGGCCGGGCCGGAGCATCCGCTGCGGGTCGAGCTCGATCCGGTCACCCAAGAGCCTTCGCCCTATGTGCTGATGCGCGGCAATCTCGAGGCGCTGGTCCATCGCAACGTGTTCTACCAGCTGGTCGAACTGGCGGTGCCGCGCGAGATCGACGGGGAGGAGTGGCTTGGGGTTTGGAGCCGGGGCACGTTCTATCCGATTGGGCGTGCTGCCTGACGATGGCGTTGTCGGGGCCGTCCAGCCCCATCGACACGCGTTTTTGCTCTTGACCGGCCGGACTCTATACTCCAAGTCCCCAAGAACAACAGCAAGGAGCCCGGGCCATGTCACTGGAAAAGCAAGGCAGTTGCCTTTGCGGCAAAACCCGACTGAGTGTCAAACTCGAGGATAACCATGTCAGCGCTTGCCATTGCAGCATGTGCCGCAAATGGACCGGCGGCCCGCTGCTGGCAGTGCAATGCACCGAGCCCCCAGCCATCGAAGGCCCGACCCCCATCGCCTATGACTCCTCTCCCTGGGCCCAGCGCGGCTTCTGCGGCCATTGCGGCACGCATCTGTTCTACCGCCTGAAAGAGAGCGACATGTACGTCGTACCGGTCGGCCTGCTTGATGGCGAGGGTGACTGGCGCTTTACCGAGCAGATATTCGTCGACGAACAGCCCGCCTGGTATTGCTTCAAGAACGAGACCAGCAACCTCACCGGTCAACAGGTCTACGATCAGTTCGCCCCTACCTGACACGGTCCGTCTTGCCAAACCTGCGCATTCCTGAGAAAACGGCGGCCACGAAAAACCGTTTCGAGGAACCTGCCATGAGCAGTGAACTGCAAGTCATCGATCTACAGGAAGGCGACGGCAAGGCCGTGGTCAAGGGTGCGCTGATCACCACCCAGTACCGCGGCACCCTGGCCGACGGCAGCGAGTTCGATTCCTCATGGGCGCGTGGCAAGCCGTTCCAGTGCGTCATCGGTACCGGGCGGGTGATCAAGGGCTGGGACCAGGGCCTGATGGGCATGCGCGTGGGTGGCAAGCGCAAGCTGCAGGTACCGGCGCACCTGGGTTATGGCGAACGCTCGGTCGGTGCGATTCCGCCGAATTCGGACCTTACCTTCGAGATCGAATTGCTGGAAGTACTGACCCGCGACGACTGAACCGCGCGCAATAATTCAGCAACACCGATGCGCTAAGGTACTGATTGTCCAGGGAAGGTATGTGCAGTCAGGGAGGAACCAAACGGGCCGTAGGCACTCTGAGCCTCACTCGCTGCCAAGGATGGCGATCACGACAGGGACATGTGGCGGGGCAACCCGATATCCAGTGCCGCATAGAGTCCGCCCTGTTATGAAGCTGCCAGCTTTCCTTCGCCGTCGCCGCCACCTGTTGTTGAGCCTGACGCTTGTTGCCGCCGCCGTGCCGCTGGCCCTGGATGTGGTCGAGAGCCGGGCGCAGCCGGTCGACGGGACCCAGACCCTGGTATTCCTGCGCCACGCCGAGAAACCCGGCGAGGGCCTCGGGCAGTTGAACTGCCAGGGTCTGAACCGCGCCCTGGATCTGGCCACCCTGTTGCCCGAGCGTTTCGGCGATGCCGACTACGTCTTCGCCGCCAACCCTTCACGAGGTGTCGAGGAGGGCAGCCAGGACGAGCGCTACAGCTACATCCGTCCGCTGATGACCATCAGCCCCGCCGCCATCCGCCTCGGTTTACCGGTCAATATCGACTACGGCGCCAATGATACAGCCGCGCTGGCCGACGAACTGCTCAGTGACAAGTATCGCAATGCGACGGTCTACACGGCCTGGTCCCGGGGGTATCTGCCCGAGCTGATCAACACCGTGGCCGGCAAGGCCCTGGGCGAAGACCGGGTGCTCACCGAGGACTGGCATCGCGACGATTTCGACTCCCTGTACGTGCTGACGCTGACCTGGCGCGATGGCAAGGCGACCCTGCTCAGCCGTAACGTGCGTCAGGGCCTGGATAACGGCGAGCCTGGCTGCCCGACCTGACCTGCTGTTACTGTCTGGCTTTCTGGGCTGGGCAGGGATGTGCCGATGGAGCGGGTAACGGTGATCGGTGGCGGCGTGGTCGGGCTGGCCACGGCCTATGCACTGGTGCGCGAAGGCTGGCAGGTCGACCTGGTCGAAGCCCGCGATACTCTGGCCAGCGCGACCAGCTTCGCCAATGGTGGGCAGTTGTCATATCGCTACGTGGCGCCGCTGGCTGATGCCGGGGTGCCATGGCAAGCGCTGGGCTGGCTGTTGCGCGGCGATTCGCCGCTACGTCTTCGGCTACGTTTGGATACCGCGCAGTGGCGCTGGCTGGCGGCCTTCGTCATGGCCTGCCGTACCCGGGTCAATCGGCGCAATGCCGCCCAGTTGCTGGATCTGGCCTTGCAAAGCCAGGCCGTACTCGCCCGCTGGCGTGAAGAGGACGGCCTCGATGGCTTCGCCTGGCGACGCAATGGCAAGCTGGTCGCGTTTCGAACCCAGCGCGCATTCGAGCACGGTCGCCAACACCTGCTGGACCCCGACACGCAACGGGTCCTCAATGCCGCCGATCTGCGCGGGCTCGACCCGGCGCTTGGCGAAGCCCCTTTCGTGGGCGGCGTGTTCACGGCAGACGAGGAGGTCGCCGACTGTCACCGCTTCTGCCTGCGCCTGGCCGAGCGCCTGCAGGCCTCAGGGCAGTGCCGGTTGCTGTTGGGGCGGCCGGTGACCCGGCTGATAGCGCGCGATGATCGCGTGGCCGCGCTGGAGTTGGGCGGTGAGCAGCTGGAGGTGCAGCGCCTGGTGCTCAGCGCCGGGCACCGTAGCGCCGGATTGGCCTTGCCCGGCTTGCAACTGCCGGTCTACCCACTGAAGGGCTACAGCCTGACCGCGCCGGTCGGTGCCACGCACCGCGCGCCCGAGGTGAGCATCACCGACTACGAACGCAAGATTGTCTATGCCCGATTGGACGATCAACTGCGGGTGGCGGCGATGGTGGACATCGTCGGTTATGACGAGGCGGTGGACGCCGGCAGGCTCGCGAGCATGCGCCGGCTGGCGCGCGAGACCCTGCCGCGGGCCGCTGATTATGGGCAGGCGGTGGAGTGGGCGGGGATGCGGCCGGCGACGCCGACCGGGGTGCCGATCATCGAGGCCACGCGGTATCGCAACCTGTGGCTGAACCTGGGGCATGGCGCGCTGGGGTTCACCTTGGCGTCTGGCAGTGGCGAGCGGCTGGCGAGGCTGTTGCGCTGACGAAGCTGACCCTATCGCCGGCAAGCAGGCTCCCACAAGGGCTGCAGTGTCTTGTGGGAGCCGGCTTGCCGGCGATAGGGCCTAAGCAGGCGCCGAGTCTTTCAGCGCCCGAAGCGCATCGGCCAGCCCACCACCTTCTTCGCCCTCGGCGTGGCATAGGTACGCACCTTGGAGGTGCTCAACCCCAACCTCACCAGTGACTCGGCAATGGTCACCGCCGCGCTCACGCCGTCCACCACCGGCACCCCGGTGCGCTGGCGAATCTGCTCGTCGAGCCCGGCCATGCCGCCGCATCCCAGGCAGATCACCTCGGCCTTGTCCTCGCGCACGGCGCGCTCGGCCTGCTCGACGATGGCTTCCACCGCACGCTGTGGATCGGCTTCCAGCTCCAGCACCGCGAGGCCGCTGGCGCGCACCGAGGCGCATCGTTCGTACAGCCCGGACAGTTTCAGGCGGTCCTCGATCAACGGCACGGTGCGGTCCAGCGTGGTCACCACCGAATAGGCGTGGCCCAGGTGCATGGCCGTGCTGGCGGCGGCATCGGTGATGTCCACCACCGGCACATCCAGCAGCTCCTGCAGGCCTTCGCGGCCATGCTCGCCATAGCCGGCCTGGATCACGGCATCGAAGGGCTGGTCGTAGGCCAGCACCCGGTCCATCACCGCGATGGCGGCCAGATAGCTTTCGAAATTGCCTTCCACCGACTCGGCGCCAAACCACGGGGTCAGGCCGACGATCTCGGTGCCGGGCGCGGCCACGCTGCGCGCCTGTTCGGCAATGGCTTCGGTGATGGCGGCGGTGGTGTTGACGTTGGCGATCAGAATACGCATGACGGATCTCCCTGAATTCAGTGGCTGCTGTGGTCGACGGCGATGCATTCGCCGCTGACATCGAGGTATTGGCGGTGGCGTGGCGCAATCAGGAGGTAGACGGCGGCGGCGATACCGGCACCGATCAGCCAGGAGAACGGCGCGATACCGTGGAAGTTGGGTACCAGGGCCAGGATGATCGCCAGCAGCGCGGCCGGGATAAACGCGGCCACGGCGCGCAGGTTGATGCCGCGGGTGTAGTGGTAGGCGCCGGCGGGATTCTCGCTGTACAGCTCGGGCACGTTGATACGGCCCTTACGCAGCAGCCAGTAGTCGGCCATGATCACCCCGTACAGCGGGCCGAGCAGAGCGCCGAGGCCGGAGAGGAAGTACACGATCACCAGCGGGCTGTTGTACAGGTTCCAGGGCAGGATCAGCACCGCCAGGGTGGCGCTGATCAGCCCGGCGCGGCGGAAGTTCAGGTGTCGCGGCGCCAGGTTGCTGAGCACGAAGGCCGGGGCAACGAAGTTGGCCATGATGTTCACCGCCACGGTGACGATCAGGAAGGCCAGGCAACCGAGCACCAGGAACGCGGTGTTGGGGATGCTGGCGACGATCTGCGTCGGGCTGTCGATGATCTGGCCGTTGATCTGGAACTGTGCGCCGCACAGCACCACGGTGATCGCCGCGAACACCAGGATGTTTACCGGCAGGCCCCAGAAGTTGCCGACGCGGATGGTCTTGCGGCATGGCGAGCTGCGGGCGAAGTCGCAGAAGTTGAGCACCAGGGTGCCGTAGATCGCCAGCCACAGCGCGCCGCCGGCAAAGATGTTGCGCCACATCTCGTAGCCGCTCAGGGGCTCGGCCACCGACCAGGCGATGCGCGCATCGGCCTTGAAGTACATGAACACGGCAAGGCTGGCCACGGTGAGCAGGATCACCGGTCCGGCGAACGCCTCGTAGCGGCGCACCATTTCCATGCCGTAGGCGAGGATCACCAGCTGCACCAGCCAGATCGCCACGAAGCACACCCAGCCCAGGCTCGACAGGCCGAGGATGCTGTCGTGATCGAAGGCCGCAACCTGCGGCCACACCGCCGTCAGCAGCACACGCAGCACCACCGAGGCCAGGTAGGTCTGGATGCCGAACCAGGCGATGGCGATCACCGCGCGGATCAGCGCCGGGATCTGCGCGCCGTGGATACCAAAGGCGATACGGCTGATTACCGGGAACGGCACGCCGGTCTTCTGCCCCATGTAGCCGGACAGGTTCATGAAGAAGTACACCAGCGCCGCGCCGATCGCCAGCGACAGCAGGATCTGCCAGCCGCCCAGGCCCAGGGCGAACAGCCCCATGGCGAAAGAGTAGTTGGCGATGTTGTGCACATCGTTGGTCCACAGTGCGAAGATGCTGTAGCCGCCCCAGCGGCGGCCCTCAAGTTTGGTCGGGGCGAGGTCGCGGTTGTGCAGGCGTGGGCTCAGTTCGAGGTCGGCCGGGTGGCCTTCGAGGCTGGTGGTCGAGGGTTGGGTGCTGGCAACGGAAAGTTCAGGGGCAAGGGGGAGGCTGCTACTCATTCCGGCGGCTCCTGATGCGCGTGACTGCGATGAGCGGGCGCTGGCGCACGGGCTCGCCATCTCGTCGGTGCAGGCGTTGGCATCACTGGGTTCTGGGCGCAACGGCCGCCGATGGGGCGGCGCTGCGAGTTCTTGTGTATTTATGTTTTGTTGAATTTGTATACAAAACACGAACACACAAAAGCCAGTTCCATGCCAGCGATCAACTCGCTTTCAGGTTGCCATTATTTTGAATCTATCTATTTGAAAGTTAAGTGAATGAAATAAAGGAAATATAAACTGACCAAATGAACAGGTTATATTTTTTGTCGGGTCTGTTAGTTGATCGAATGGTCAGATTTATTTGGCTGAAGTGTGTAACCTAATGGGGCGTTACCTGCGATAAGTGCACACAAAAATGGCACCTATGGTGACAATTTTGTGTACATGTTTTCTCGCAGCCTTTGGCCTTATGGCTGGCAATCCCGTCGCGTGGGAGCGGGCTTGCCCCGCGATAGGGTCTGCAACTGCAGAACCTTCCTCACTCCATCGGCGGCAGACGCCGCTTCACCGGCGTCTTCTTGATGATCGCGGTATTGGTCTCGGCCAGCACATTCAGTCGGTCGAGCAGCGTGTCCAGCTGCTCCATCGAGCGCACATGCAGGCGGGCGATGAAGCAGTCCTCGCCGGTAACCTTGTCGCACTCGGTGAACTCGGGGATGGCGACGATCTGCCGTTCCACCTCCTGCAACTGCCCCGGTAGCGGGCGGATGCGCACGATGGCCTGCAACTGGTAGCCGAAACAGCGCGGGTCCACCTCTACCGTGTAGCCGCGCAGCACGCCGCGCTCCTCCAGGCGGCGCAGGCGCTCGCTGACGCTGGGCGCCGACAGGCCGCTGATCTGCGCCAGGGCCTTGAGCGAGCGGCGCGAGTCCTCCATCAGGGCGTTTATCAGCAACTGGTCGATGGCATCGGTCATGGCTACCTCATTAGGTGATTTGCAAAATTTGCCTTGATAGTAAAGGTGCATGCAGCGATGTGCCTTGGTTATCCGCTGGAAGGCTGCCCTCTACCCTCCGCATACTGTGGCCATCGTCGACAGGAGGTGTGAGATGGACAATTCGTTGCGCCGTGGTTCGCTGGAAATGATCGCCGCCATGCTGATCTCCGGGACCATCGGCTGGTTCGTGCTGGTGTCCGGGCAACCGGTGCTGGAAGTAGTGTTCTGGCGCTGCGTGTTCGGTGCTGGCACCTTGCTGCTGATCTGCGCGGCGATGGGCTTCCTCAAACCGGGCGTGCTGACCCGTGCCACTTTTCTGCTGGCGGTGGTCAGCGGGGTGGCGATCGTCGGCAACTGGGTACTGCTGTTTGCCTCTTACTCGCGGGCATCGATCGCCATCGGTACCGCGGTGTACAACGTCCAGCCGTTCATGTTGGTGGGGCTGGCGGCACTGTTCCTGGGCGAAAAGATCACCCTGGCCAAGCTGACCTGGCTGAGCGTGGCGTTTCTCGGCATGCTGGCCATCGTCAGCGCCCATGGCGTGGGGCAGGCCAGTGGCGGCGAGTACCTGCAGGGCATCGCCCTGGCGCTGGGCGCGGCGTTTCTGTATGCCGTGGCGGCGTTGATCATCAAGCGCCTGACCGGCACGCCGCCGCATCTGATCGCCTTGATCCAGGTGAGTACCGGCGTCTTGCTGCTGGCGCCCTGGGTGAAGCTGGGCGGACTGCCCGGTGAACTGCCGGCGCTTGGCAGCCTGGTCACGCTGGGCATCGTGCATACCGGATTGATGTACGTGCTGCTGTACAGCGCCATCCAGCGCCTGCCCACGGCGTTGACCGGGGCCTTGTCGTTCATCTACCCGATCGCCGCGATCCTGGTCGACTGGCTGGCCTTCGACCATCGCCTGGCGCCTTTGCAGTGGTTGGGGGTGGGGCTGATCCTGCTGGCGGCGGCGGGCATGCAGCAGGGGTGGTGGTTCCGGCCTGCCGGCAAGCCTGCGCGACAACAGTAAAGCAATGAAGGGCGGCTTACCGGCGTAAAGGACTTATCCGGTAATACAGGAGAAAGGTGGCTTATTGATAGCATTGCTGTCCTTTAGTACCCTGCGCGGCTATTTCGCAGTGATGCGCTCGGCTTTAAGTGATGGACACGCCCCATGCCCCTTCCTACCCGCTTCCTGGCCGCAGGCCTGGCACTTTTGCCTTTGCTCGCCGGTGCCGCACCGTTCCAGACACCCGGCGACCGTGACCTGATTCGCGATCGCCAGGAAAACCTGCTGCAAGAGCAGCGCAAGCGTCTCGAGGAGCTCCAGCAACTGCCGGGAAGGCAGGCACCCCAGGCGCCTGCCCAGCCCACCGAGCAAGGGCGCTGCTTCCAGATCCAGCGCATCGACCTGCAAGGCGCCAGCCTGCTCGACGAGCCACAGCGCAAGGCGCTGCTCGAAGGTTATGAGGGCAAGTGCCTGCAGGTCGGCCAGCTCAACGACCTGCTCAAGCGCATCACCGACCATTACCTGAACCGTGGCTACCTGACCACCCGTGCCTACCTGCCCCAGCAGGACCTGGGCTCCGGCGTGCTGCAGATCATCATCGTCGAAGGCCGCCTGGAAGGGCTGGACGGCTCCGCCCTGGCCAGCCCTCGGGAAATGGCCATGGCCTTCCCCGGCAATACCGGCGAGGTGCTCAACCTGCGCGAAATGGAACAGATGGTCGACCAGCTCGGCCGCCTGCCCTCGCGCCAGGTCGAGGTGGAGTTGGTGCCGGGGCAGGAGGTCGGCGGCAGCCGCGTCCAGCTCAAGGGCCAGCGTGACAAGCCCTGGCGGGTCTCGGCCAGCCGCCACAACAACGGCGACGCCAGCAGCGGCGAGCAGCAGATGAACCTTGGCCTGGAGTGGGACAGCCCGCTGGGCCTGGCCGATCAGTTGAGCCTGCGTGGCGGGCGCGACGTGGTCAGCGACCACTGGCGCCATTCCGACAGCCATGGCCTGAACTACAGCCTGCCGTGGGGCTGGTGGACCTTCAACTACAGCTACAACCACAACTACTACCGCACCCGCGACACCTCCAGCGGTTTCCCCTTCAAGCTCGACGGCGACAACAGCGTGCACCAGTTCCAGGCCGAACGGGTGATCCACCGCGACAGCCTGAGCAAGACCGCGGTCAATGTCGGCGTCAGCCACCTGCGGGCGCGCAACTACCTGGACGACACCCTGATCGACGTTTCCAGCACCCGTATCACCGAGCGCCAGCTGGGCGTTGGAAAAGGGGACAGATTTATTTTCACTACTCTAATTTCGGATCTTGGAGGCGAACGGACCTTGCCATCATGTAGTTAGGGCGAGATTAGAGTAGCAAAAAATAAATATGTCCCCTTTCTACTCTCCCTTTCTACTCTAATTCAGGCTCTTGGCGTCCGTTGTCACGGGACAGGCCCATTTGTCCCCTTTTTTCTTAAAAATGTGCCAGTCAATGTGCATGGTGTGACTAGAGAGCAGGCAGATCAGCTTATGCGAGAAGCTGCTGAAGCTCGAGTGAGGTACTAATCCATGGGGCAAATAAATGTGGATAGTGTTTTTCGTTTTGTAGTGCTTCAGTGTCAGTTGGTGCTTGAATTTATGCGGACACACCCCGATGCAAAAGATTTGATATGGCTACTAGACTTCCCTAGGGCTGGAGAGGTTTTTGTTGGTGGCGATAAATGGCGATTTATTAGGCATGGTTCAGGTCTGCGTTTTGAAAAGATGACGGGTAAGTTGTGCTGGGTTGTGGATATTCATAAGTGTTTTGGTGATCCCAGGATAATCGATGATTGGCGGCTGCTTCAGTTCTTTGAATCATCTGGAGAGTGCGTGGATGAGACTAAAGTTTCGCTGCTGTTAAATGAGA
Source organism: Pseudomonas sp. BJa3 (assembly GCF_026343815.1). Taxonomy (NCBI): domain Bacteria; kingdom Pseudomonadati; phylum Pseudomonadota; class Gammaproteobacteria; order Pseudomonadales; family Pseudomonadaceae; genus Pseudomonas; species Pseudomonas sp. BJa3. The sequence continues at coordinate 190,530 of NZ_JAOXMC010000011.1, forward strand.
TGTGCCTGGGTGGGCACTTGTTTGACCAAGGTGGTGGGCAGTATCTTTTTGTAGGTTAATAATTTAGTGCTGTAAGAAAAAAGGACGGAAAAGGCTGAAAAGAGGCGGGGAAGGGGATGTGGATCTAATCACTGGGAGGGAATACTTATGATTATAAAGAAAGCGGCGTTGACAGAAGAGGCGGGTACATGGGTCTTTCGAGGTGCCCCATACTCTGGGGCGGCATTGGAGTTTATGGACGGAGATCTCATGTGGGGTGGCTTGTACGACAATGGCTGTTACATAGGTGATTATCGCAGCGAATTTATTTTGGAGGGTGAGTGCGTCGGAATTGAATCTGAACGTGATTACACAGGTGAACAATTTTTTCTGGGGGGTGAAGTCTATAATGGATTTGCTTATGAGTTTGCCGGTGAGGTTTGTGTCAGTGAACAGCTGTTTGAGTATGGCTGGGTTATTGCGGAGGTTACGTATTATTCAGGGGGGCAGCTTCGTTCCCTTGAGGTGGGTGAGGATGTCATACAACAATATGAGTGGTATGAGAGCGGCGATTTAATAAATGTAATGCTGTATAAGCGTGATGCCTTCATGATGTCTTTGGGCTTTTCAATGAGTAGATTGAAGCGTTTAACGTTAATGGGGGATTATTTTGGGAAGGTGTCGACGGTTAGTAACTCCATAAGATTCCCTGTGTTGAGAGAAAAGAAGGAGCTTTCGGAGCTTATATGCGGTTCTCGGTTATCGCTAAGTGGGGATGGTGTTGATGAGTCAGCTATTAAGTACTTGTTAAATAGTGAAAATTTAAGCTATGTAAAGGAGTTGTGTGTGGATCGTATCTCCGATTCGCCTGAGACTTTGGCCCGCTTGAGAACCCTTGACCAACTGAAAGAGCTGAAAGTCGCCGAAGATGAGGGGAAGCGTGATTTTTGGCGCAAGTGGTGTGCGGAGTTCAAGGCGCTTCACACGGAATGTGATGTTTACTTCAATAATCGAATGGTAGGTTTGGGGACTTGATGGGCGGTTTGTTCTGTTCGTAGAACTGCCTTCCATATCGGTCTGCAAGTCGAGTTGTTTCTGGTAATCGATAGTGGCGTGTGGCGTTCAGTACCCAGTGGCAGGCTGTTTCAAGGGAGATTCGGTGGCCGATTGAAACGAACACGGGTTTTACATTTTTTTGAGTCCTGAGTGCGCTCCCGATTAGTTCGTCGCCGTCGAACAGGCCTGATTGGCATCCCCTTTCATCAAGGGGAGGTGCGTACTCACCAATGAAGCGACTTTTTCCGCATCCAATAGTGGGTATGTCATAAAGTACCCCCACATGCGATGCCAAGCCAAACCGACGAGGGTGAGCTATACCTTGCCCGTCGCAGATGATCAAGTCAGGTCGGTGGGTTATAGTTGATAAGAGCTTTACGATAGAAGGCAGCTCTCTAAACGAAAAAAGACCAGGCACATAGGGGAACGAAGTCGTATCCGACCATGCATGCTCTTCGATGATTTCCAGGTTTTCTGCGTCAACCACAACAATAGAGGCAATGAGTGTATCGTTTTCTTTGTGGTAGGCGACATCAATGCCTGCGATACTAGAGATCGGTCCAAGCTGATCTTGCTTGACTACAAGTTCAGATAGTCGTATCTGTAGATCGATAGCCTCGCTAGGGGTTATATCCCAAGGGTGTTGTATGACTGGCTGCATGTGGACTGTTCTCGCTCAATCAAGCGGGTGAGGTTGTCGTCAACGATTCGTAAGATTATGCCATTTAAGAGGCAAATGACCAGCTGATTTACTATTGATCTTGGGCATGAAAAGCATGAAAGGGGCTAAACGTTGGGCGGATCTAGTTTTTCTACTCTAATTTTGGTCCCTATGGGGTCGCAGGGGTCAGGTAATCATGCAGGTCAAGAAAAATAAATCTGTCCCCATTTTCTAAAAGCCCCAGTATTGTTCCGGCCAATCCGAATTGGAGTCCGAAGTGAGCGAGAGTCTCGAACGTTGGAATTATCAAGTTTTGATGCTTGTTCAGGCATTGGTTGGCGCAATTTCCCATAATTTTAGAATGGTTACTATATCTTTGGAGGGCGGGGAGTGGGTTACTAGGTTCTACTTGGAGAATTATGATGAGGAGGATATAGACGAAGTTGAAGAGGTGATGTGTCAGTATGCGGCTTACCAAGACGGGGGGTTGAAAAGTCGATATGAGGTGTTAGTTGGTGGTGGAGTACTTCCTGGTTATTCGGAAGTTGGGAGGGTGGTTTATAGGCGGCGAGAGACTTTTGGCAGCTCTGAGGGGCAATAGAGACGGGAAGGAAAAGGGGACGGAGGAAAAGGGGACAGATTTATTTTTCCTACTCTAATTTCGGTTCCTGGCGGCGAACGGACCTAGCCTTCATGTAGGTAGGGCGAGATTAGAGCAGGGAAAATAAATCTGTCCCATTTTTCGAGAAAGGTTTGGCGAGCGGTTGCTTTGAAGGAGTTATTGTTAAATATAGACTCTGATCCAGTATATGAGGAAAAGGGGACAGATTTATTTTTCCTACTCTAGTTTCGGTTCCTGGCGGCGAACGGACCTAGCCTTCATGTAGGTAGGGCGAGATTAGAGCAGGGAAAATAAATCTGTCCCATTTTTCGGAGAAAGGTTTGGCGAGCGGTTGCTTTGGAGGAGTTATTGTTAAATATAGACTCTGATCCAGTATATGGGTTGATAAAATTGTCTAAATTTTGGTCGTGTTGGGAATGGCCAGCTGACGCGCCATTGTCCATGGCTTCAGGTGTGGAAGCTTTACCGGAGAATGCGTACCATTCGTCATCGAATTATAAGTACGTTGTAGATGAGCATGAGCGGTGGGTGAAAGATCAATTGTCTAATTTGTGAAAAAGGGGACTGAAAAAGGGGACAGATCTATTTTCCCTACTCTAATTTCGATTCCTGGCGGTGAACGGATCTAGCCTTCATGTAGGTAGGGTGAGATTAGAGCAGGGAAAATAAATCTGTCCCATTTTTTCGAAAAGAAGGCGCTGACGACCGAGGCGGCCGAGTTGCAAAAGCGGCTGGGCAAGCCTGTGGGAAAAGTGGGAAAAGGGGACAGATTTAATTTTACTACTCTAATTTCGGATCTTGGAGGCGAACGGACCTTGCCATCATGTAGCTAGGGCGAGATTAGAGTAGTAAAAATAAATCTGTCCCCTTTCTACTTCTTTCTACTTTTCTACTCTGTCCACTTTCTAATCTGGTGGTAAAGCGGAGTGGTGGAATATTACACCTGCTCTCGGGGTGTAGAACACCAGGGCGGCATTCATAGAGTGCAGGGGCCAGCGGAAAAAATATTTGGTAGGTAACGATGAGATACTCACTGGAGCTGCGAAGTTTTATAGATGCAATAGAGTCCTCTGATTTTTATGAGGGGGACTATGGTGATTGCATATCTGATGTTGAATCCATACTGAAGGGCGTTGATGCTTTAGATCGAAGTGGTGTGCCAACGGAATATTTGAGATTTCTTGCTGAGTTTGGATTTGGAGAGTTGGACTCTGCATTTTGTGTGAATGATGGTCCGGTAAAATACGCTTCTATTTCCGATCGAAACGTAGAGGGAGGGGAGGGACTATATTTGTTTGCGGGTAACTCCAGTGACCTATTATATGCTTTTGATGCTAAAAATAGCTGGAGGATAGTGGCGGTTAGCGCTGAGTCTGATGAGGTTGAGGTGGTGTCTGAGGATTTTTCTGATTTTATTTTAGATAAAGTTAGATATGTTAAGGAGTTGGTCGATTGGCGTGAAAATAACTAAGAGGGGGGAAAGAGAGGAAAAGGAGAGGAAAAGGAGAGGAAAAGGAGAGGAAAAGGACAGGAAAAGCAGGACTGAAAAAGGGGACAGATCTATTTTCCCTACTCTAATTTCGATTCCTGGCGTTGAACGGATCTAGCCTTCATGTAGGTAGAGCGAGATTAGAGCAGGGAAAATAAATCTGTCCCATTTTTTCTTTTTCTCTTTTCGCCTTTTTTCGAAATAACAAAGATTCGTTGATAAACGCGGAGAGAGATTTGGGGAACGCTACACGCGATGGTGAGTGTTTAATCAAGGGCTGTGTGCCGGCCGACTGTATTAAAACGGTATAAAAATAGGTTTTTTATGGAGTCGAAAACATACGAATTTTTGAATCACATTCCAAAACATGCGGATTATGCCGTGAGTGCAGGAGATTTGGATCCAGAGGATATTCCACCGGTTAGAATTGACGCCGTGCTGGATTTGCTTCGTCATGCGAATAACGATGAGGAGCACTTCTTGGCTGCGAAGTTACTGACCAGTTGGGGCATCCATGAAGGGTTGATTGCCTTGGAGGGGAGAATGGACAAACCTGGGCGCATCGAAGGAGTCTATTTCCATCGACTACACGGATACGACGACACTTATCACCAAATACTCTTGGCTGTGACTCGGTATTTTGCCAACGTGGTTGATCGTGGAGATATCGAGGCTGCGAGAGTCCAGATCTATTCCCCCCTATCGAAAATCATTGCTTTGGCGAGTAGTGAACCGTTTGAAATAGCCAAAATTTTTGACTTCTTGAGTAGTGAAAACTACTCAGAGTATGTGCCTCTTGTTGAAAAGCACCTTGTCGCCATAATTGATCATCTCGAAATACATCGCTGGAAAATTTATGATGCTATTGAGTTTTTGATGGTTTTTAATCCCGATTTCGTTGCGTCTCTATTGAAAGAGAAAAACAAGACGATTGATGATTTTAGGCCGGTGGCATAAGGGCGATAGCCTCGGTGCAAAAGCAACTGGTGCAGCTGAAGTAGCGGCTACATCTGCAACTGCACCGGAGAAAAAAGCAGGGAAAATAAACCTGTCCCCTTTATTCTTTGCTTTTTTCTTTTCTAGAAAAGTAGAAAGATATGAACTTAGTTATTGTTTATCCAAGTTGGTCGAGCTTTGGGTTTATGACCTCTCGGCCAATGAGCCTGATGCCAAGGTTCAGAAGGAACGACCTCCTTTCGGTGTGCGTGAGATTGTGGGGTGGTTGAGTGACGACGTCAGTAGTAGTGTTAGCGCAAAAGCGCTGATCACTCGACTGGAGGACTGTCAGCTCCGTGGTCAATCTGAGTACTTGGGGTTCGGCAATGCACACCACATGGCATATGCGGCAGGTCATCTGTATCTAGAGTGTGTGAGTACAGTGAGGGATCCCAGGTATTAATGACCATTGAGCAAGCTGTTTCCACTTTGAGTGACTACATGATTTTTTTACAGGCTGGCGTTCGGAACAAAGAGGCTCCACCTCAGCCGTTCATGGTTGAATACCTCGCCGAGGGAGAGAAATCTTATAGACGCTTTGAAGCGTTAGGTGGTCGTTTGGGGTTTTCGGTGGAGGAAATGAAGGGTGTGAGTCGGGCTGATCGGCAAGAAAATAAACGGAGAGTATTGATCGATAAGTCTCATACTTCCAAAAAGTCTTGATTGGGGATGGGAGGCGTATTAGGTGGCCGATGTAGCGCTGGAGGTAAAAATTTTTAACGGTGATGAAGCTGGACGATTTCTAGCGATGGCTTCGATTGGGTTGCTTTCGTCAGTCAGGGCTGGTGTCATCGAACTGGATGAAGCAGAACGCTTGTTGTTCTCGCCCGGAGCGTCAAGTGTTTTTAGAAAGAAAGGGATTTCTGCTGTTGTCTGCGATCTTGTTATGGAATGTTGCGAATTGGAGGACATACTGGGTCTCTTGCCGGATAGGTTTGATAGCGAGCTTGTACGGCTAATTGATGCTTTTTCGGAGTATTTAGCCGCCACGACACCCCTAGATGCCTATTCGGATCATGTGGAATATAGATAGTTATATACTGCTGGCAGTATCGAGGAAAAGGCGTAGACGTGGGCCTATTCCATTCTTCACCGCACTTTTCCACATTGGCGCACGAACATGAAAATAATCAAATCCTTCGCGAAATTGACAGGGCTTAAAAGGTTTGCGGCTTGGCGAGCCGGCTGGCAGGAACCAGCGTCTGTTGACCTGTTTTCCTATATTGAAGATGTCGTCAGCCCAGAGGACAGTTTGATTTTTTGCAAATGGCTGTTCCCGGATTTCGTCGTGTTCGAGGATTCGGTGATACTGGAAATGAAATTTGACGAGCCCGCATTTCGTGTGTGGCTTGATCATTTTTCAGGCGATAAAGCCGGTGTCGAGAGGATGCTGAATCACACCCATCTGTACGATGTGTTTTCAGGGTGTGGATCTGCGGTGGACGAGGTGGTTTTCGAGCAACTGTCCAATGTGCTGGCCATGTCCTGGCGAATGGTGTTGAAGGCGCAATTTCCTGATAGGAGCTTCCACGTGGAGGCTATTAACTCTGATCAGGAGTATGGCCCGGTGGTCACGTTCCATGAAATGCGTGCGACCGTCTCCATGTCGATGACCTCTGGATAGTGCCCATGCCACGAATACAATCTTTGCTCCACGTCCTGAGACTGCAGATTGACGTCAAGATGATGTCAAATTAATATCGCCTCGCTCTGCCCACCCACCGTAAATGACTACCCTTTTCGTACGCAAGGAAGCCCCCTGTGATCAAGACCCTGTTCAAAGCTGCCGCCGTTCTCTCCGTCGCCCTGTTGTACGGCTGCGCCTCCACCCCTTCGGCAAACAAGATGCAGGCGGAAGTCGCCAACTACGCGTTGCCCAAGGCTGCGGTGGCCGACAAGGCTTTGGTCTATGTGGTCCGCCCCAGCAATGCCGGGATGATGGTGCGTTTCAACGTCTTCCTCGATGACAAGGAAGCCGATTCGGAAATGGGCTACAACCGCGGCAACCAGTACATCTATTTCTACGTGACACCGGGCACTCACGTGATCAGCTCCAAGGCCGAGAACTGGGCCGACATGACCGTTAATGCGAAGGCCGGCGAGGTCATCTACCTCAAGCAGGAAGTCGAGATCGGTGTGGTCATGGCGCGTAACAGCCTCAAGGTGCTGAGCGACCTCGAAGGCCGCTACCTGGTCAAGGACGCGGCACTGGGCACCATCGCCAAAGAGAGCAAGTAAGCGCTGCCGATCCGTGTGGTGATCGGCATGAACAACAAGGGCGACCCTCGGGTCGCCCTTGTTGTTCATGCCGTGGAAAAAGGCGAAAGAAGGAGCGCGCTCCCAGCAACGCCAACTACTCAGTTCAACCAGCTCAACGCCGGCCCCTGCGGCACTGGAGAAATGGGGACAGATTTATTTTTCCATATTTTTCCACTCTATTTCCTAGCCCGGTGTGGTCGAAGGGGGCTGGCAGTCACGCAGGTAAGCTGAGATTAGAGTAGGGGAAATAAATCTATCCCCTTTTTTCAATAGTCGCCATAAGGCTAAAGTAGTATTAAATCTGGATGGCACTGTAAATGAGCCCAAGACTAAAGTGGCGCTGGAACAGAAAAGAAGGTTGCCAAAATGAATGAGTTTTCGAGCATTGATAGCCTCAGGGTGTTATTTGCTGAGATTGCTAAAAATAAAATTGAATGTCTCGAAGCGGATGGATTGCGGATAGATCATGGCGAAGACCTTTTTCTGCAACTCGCAAAATACGGGTCTCTATTGAGAGGCTCTATTAGAAGACTTGAGGAAAGTGGTGTGGATGAGTTGGCGATACAGTCTGCGTTGATTCATGTTCGGTTACATGCTATGAGCTTGTGCAGCTTTTTTGACGATATTGCTGAAGACGCAGAGCGGCTGTTGATTGAGGCCAAATGGCCAGATATACCAGAAGATTATATCACTCCGTTATGATCGGGCAAAAAGAGGAGGAAAATAGTGCAAAAAAGTGCAAAAAAGGGGACAGATATATTTTTCCTACTCTAATTCAGGCTCTTGGCAGCGAAGGGAGCTAGCTGTCATGAAGGTGGGCCAAGATTAGAGTAGGGGAAATAAATTTGTCCCCTTTTTGGTCCCTTTTGGTCCTCAATTTTTGATCTTTTTTACTCTGCTAATTTGATTGGGGGGTGGTTGATAATGCAAGAGACAGGGAGAGTTTGGACTTGACAGTTAGGAGTGCGATGCCTATATAGGTTGGGTCGGTTTTTAGTTTAGTCATAAGCAATACCCAGTCCGTAGTCGCAGTTTTGAAGTTTTCATAGTAGTCAGGCTCGACATCTCTAAGCTGAAAATTCTTATCCATGTAGTCGTATACAGTCATCAGGGAGTCAGATGCGCATTTAGAACCATCCAAGTTGGAGTGTTTATGCTTGGGTATGCATTCTTGGAGAGCGGCGTTCATCAGCTTTAAGGTATTTGTCTCTTGACTTTGTTTTGAGGATATTAAAAGGTTCAGGCGATTCTGGTACTCACTGTCGAACACCTTGAGATCTTTGTTTGATTTTTCAGGTGTCTCAAAGTGGTTTGAATTTTGACTCTGGCAGCCGCAAATAGTTAGCAAGATCGTTATCGTGAAATATATGGCTTTCATTGGGATTCTGAGTTGGCGTTAATGGGGCTCTATCGTAGCACTCCCAGATAAGTATTGATATCGTGACTTTGTCATCCAGAAGTGGAAAAGTGGACGGAAAAGAGACGGCAGGAAAAAGGGGAAAACAGGGAAAAGGGGGGCAGATCTATTTTTCCTACTCTAATTTCGGCCCTTGTGGGGTCGAAGGAGTCGAGCAGTCATGTCATTCTCCTGATTCATCAGTCGTCAAGGTGATCCAAGGAGGATGCCGTCATGCCTAGAGGTGGACGAGTACTGCTACCACACTGCCCGCATCATATTGTCCATCGGGGTCACAATCGACAGGTTGTGTTTGCGCAAGACACGGACTTTCAACGCTACTTAGCCGATCTCCGAGAGTTGAAGGATGCCTTTGGAGTGAAAGTCTATGCGTACTGCTTGATGACCAACCATGTGCATCTATTGTTGGTTCCTGATGACGCTTGCGCAGGCCTTAGCCAGCTGATGAAGACGCTGGCGGCGCGAGCGACGCGCTATCGTAATCGACTAGAGGGTCGTTCCGGTACATTGTGGGAAAGTCGTTTTAAGTCCAGCATTGTGCAGTCTGACACCTACCTGTTGGCTTGTTGCCGCTACATCGAATTGAATCCAGTCCGGGCGCGGATGACAGTTGAGGCTGGTGATTATCCTTGGTCGAGTTATTCGATCAGGATGGGGGCTGCGAAACGGCAGAATTGGCTTGATGATAATCCCTTGTTTGAAGCATTGGGGGAAACTGAAGAGCTCCGGCGCAAGCGCTACGCCGAGTTTGTGAGGCAGGCGATATCGGACGGAGAGCTTAGCCTGATTCGAGACGCTATTCAGCGAGGACAATTGACGGGTAGTAGCCGGTTCGTGGACGAGATCGCGCAGATCACTGGAAAACGTATTGAGCGAAGGAAGCAGGGCAGGCCAAAATTAGAGTAGAGAAAATTGATATGTCCCCCTTTTCGCTTTTTCGCCCTTTTTCGCGAGATTTATTCCTGAGGTGATTGTGAATTATTTAGAAATACGCTCCGAGATGGAAAAGGTATTTAAACGAGGTATTAGTGAGCGGGGCCTCACATTGTATCAGGCTTTTGGTTACGCCTATGACGAGATGGATCACTATTTGCAGTCTAAGGCTGAGGGTGTGTCCTTGGCTGCCTATGTATCATTGTTTATAATTCCCGTCAGGGCTGGGTTGAAATTTATAACGGAGGATCCCTTTACTCAGGATGTCTCCTCTGAATTTGTGGAAGTATATTCCTGTTTGCAGACTGAAGGATTTTATAAATTGAATGAAGATGGATTGGTGATGCTGGTAGATGCCAGAGAGGTCATTGACTACTTGGATAAGTTTGGATTGGTTTAGTTTGGCGCAATAAAAATACATGTGCTGTTCGGGAAAGACCGTTTTACCACTTTGAGTCCGGTGCCGATGAGGACGAAGGGGCGAGCAGTAATTAGTGGTGGGTGAAACTGGAGTGGGGGAGTTGAGTTTGTCAATTTTCCATTGGTTATGTGAATTGTTGCAAGAAAAGGATGGGTGGCAGTGAAGTTCAATATAATGTTGGTTTTGTTTTTTGCTTTGTCAGGCTGCGTAACCAATCAACTGCATTTTGCCGCCTACACTACAGACGCAGAGCTATCTTCAATCAAAAACAAAATTACTCACTCAACGATAACCAGTGTATCCGGCGACGAGCGCTGCACTCACTGTTCCGAGAGTAGTAAGGTGGTGTGGCATGCAGCCAACTACAAAACGGGTTTGTATGAGGGTTTTGCTAACGTCCCAGTCACCGATTGGTCTGAGTTTACCAAACGGTCTATCGGGTCTGATGCAGATGCGAGCATAAAAACCAGAGTCGAGATTGACCGGATTTTCGTCAAGACTTGGGGAAGTCCTGAGTATTATGCGTGCGAGGCCAGACTCTCGGTGTATGTTGGAACGACCAAATATACGGGGCAGTCGCGTGTAAAAATAAAAATGGCAGGCCAGGAGTTGGTTGGTCGGGATTTGGTCTATCTGAAATCCGAGACATTAAATGCTGTTAGTCTTGCGTTGAAGGCAGCTTACATAGATGCATTTGGTAGGATTGAAAAAATTTCGCACTGAATTAGTTATAAGGAAAAAAGGGGGCGGATCTATTTTTCCTAATCTAATATCTGCCCTTGTGACGTCGAAGGGGTCGAGAAGCCAACGAGTGTTATGACGACCGGATAAGGGGGCAGATTTATTCTTCCTTAATTATTGATTCTTGCCGTTCGCTGTCACGGGGCAGACCTATTTGTCAATTTTATTTGTAGGGTAAATAATGACTGGTGTTTCGGAATTGAATGAGTTGCTTATTGCCAATAATTGCTTACGTTCCATGAGCATGCAGTTTGATGAAAATACAATGGCCTATGATTTGTCTCTATTAATTGCAGCGTCTGAAAATGCAGGGGCTGATGCGGTACGTATCAGCTTTATTGATGTAAGCCAATTTACCTCCCGAGATCTTGGTGGCGGATTAACGCAGTTGATGCACATGAGCGTGAATAAGGTTGATGCTGGTTTTGATAGGGTGCGTTATGAGTTTTGCGAGCATGAGGATGGGAAGTTGTCCTTCTGCTTTTCGTCATTCTCGGTTGAGTGTGTGGAGTGAAAGCTATTGTGCTGACTTGCTGTAAAGGGGCGGATAGATCTATTTTTCTCCTTTTGCCTTTTAGCCGTAAGTGAGAGATCTAATGACTGCTTCATGGTTCAATGAATGTATAAGTCCATTTTTAGAGGGGTGCTCTCTGGAGTACTCGTCATGCTCTGGCGGGGATTTTGGTGATCTTGAACGGATAGAGTTGGAAGGCTTTGGTAAGCTTGGAGCTGTAGAGTTTTGGTCCAAGGGTTGGGTTGGAGTTGATATCTATAACTGTGCCCTTGAAGAAAAAACTATGAATGTTTTGTTTTCGCCAGAAGAGCAAGGCTCTGTACGTCAGGCTTTTGAAAGGCTTATAGAAATATTCACGCAGGATGTCTGATGCAAAAGGAGGAGAAGCACCAGGCCAACCTGTCTGTTTTTTCTTCGCCAGTGGCTAAACTTCTGTAGGGTGTTTAAAAATGAGTGATCAAAAGCTGAGAGAGCAACCAACGGTTGATAGAATTGAAAACCTAGTTTCTGATCTTGCTGTCAATAGGAGTAGTCGTTCTGAGAACGCCCTCTGCAAAGAAATACGACCGTTGTCAGGTAGTAAAAGAATGGAGGTTGTACAGGCACTGGCCAGCTTTAATGTTCGTCTGGGTGCAGATGTTGCAGCTCGAGTCCACTTGCCAGTTTATTATCAAGTGCAGTTGGTTAGAAACCTGCTTGCAGATGGTGGAAGTAATACAATCAAGCAGTTCGTTGTGCGGCTGTTTGTACATCGAATGAAGACGGCTGTGGTTATAAAGGAGTTGATGGCTGCGAAATATAAGTATCCGAATGCGGTGAGCTTAATGGCGTACTACTATTCAACTCTCAAGAGGGTTCGGTGTCGTGCTCAAAAAGATGCCCTTTTTTTGCTGAGGGATTTCAGAACACGTGGGGTTTAGATGGTCACGTGTTAGCGGCTGCCATTCCGGTATGGCTATTTTAATTATCGTATAGTCGTGTTCTGGTTTTATGCTCTGTATCACTAGAGTCTAGCGTGGACTGGATTGAAACCTGCAGCTCCAAATGGATAAAGCCCCGCACGAGGCAGGGCTTTGAACGCGGCAATTTTTATTTGAGGTAACTGTTCTGGCGCATCCGCAAGCTGTAGATCCAGACAGCAACCAGCAGCATTGCTTGTAGGGTGCCCGGGAGTACGTACCAAAAAGCCTGCGGGTAAAAGCTCGCCGGAAGGCGAGAAATTTCTGGGAACATGAGCGGGATCAGCGTCAGGCCAAAGAGCAGTGCCCCAAGCAGGCACCATACGGACTTCGCGCTGCGCCTGTACAACAACACGCTGCTTGTGACGAGTAGAATGCATGACAGTGCTGGAGGCACCAGCATAATCATTGCGAAATCACCCACCCTTGCCATTTCCCATCCTTCGCTGACTAACCAATAGGCAATTTTGCAGGTGATGAGCAGGCAGTAGATTACCGCAACCGTGATTAGCATCGGACGTGGGGCGTTTCGTACCTGAGGTGCACTTTTTTCCATAATTTCCAGATCTCATGGCGTGGCGGGTTAATCCGGCCAAAGTGCGCAGTCTACTGGAGGGTTGGTGGATCTTGAAGTGGCCTGAAACACCATACTACTTTTCGTACAATGCTTAATTGCACTCATCTGTAAGCTATGCGTTCAAGATGCTTGGAGTTTGCTCTCGACTTAAGCCGCCGGGACTGCCTTGCAGCCCTTTCGCGGCAAAAGGCCGCTCGTACAGGGGGATGCGGCCTCCTGTAGGAGCGGCCTTTTGCCGCGAAAGGACCGCAAAGCGGTCCTGCTCCGCAAACGCCAACTGCTCAGTTCAACCAGCTCAACGCCGGCCCCTGCGGCACGATCCGCGTCGGGTTGATGTGGTTGTGCGAGTAGTAGTAATGCAGCTTGATATGCGCCATGTCGATGGTGCGGTAGATCGCGGGGATCTGCGTCAGGCGCACCAGGTACTGGTACAGCGCCGGGTACTCGGCCAGGGTCTTGTGGTTGGCCTTGAAGTGCACGTAGTACACCGCCTCGTAGCGGATCAGCGTGGGCAGCAGGAACAGGTCCGACAGGCTCAGCTTGCCGCCCACCAGGTACGGCTGCTTGCGCAGCCGGTGCTCGAGGGTGTCCATGGCCGCGAAGAACTGCTTGTAGGCCTCGTCGTAGCTCGCCTGGTCCGGGGCGAAGCCCATGTGGTAGACCATGCGGTTGATGTTGGTGTGCAGCCACTGGTTGAGCTCGACGATGTCGCAGCTGGAGCGGTCGGGCACCAGGTCGATCGGGGTCTTGGCCAGGGGCAGCAGGCGGGTGGCCATCTGCAGCGCCAGCTCCGCCGAATCGTTGTGCACGATACGGTTCTGCTGGCGGTCCCACAGCACCGGCACCGACTGGTTGCCGGTGAAGCCGGGGCGCGAACGTTCGTACAGGCTCGACAGCAGGGTTACGTCCTTGTGCAGCGGGTCCTGGTCGTGCTCGTCGAACTCCCAGCCCTGGTCGTGGCGGCGCGCCGCCACCGAGGTTACGTCCAGCGCGTCTTCCAGGCCCAGCAGGCTCTGCACCAGGTGCACCCGGTGCGAGAACGGGCAGGCGTGGGAGATGTACAGGTGGTAGCGGTTGGGCTCGGCCACCAGTTCGCTGAGGAACAGCTCCTGGACCGACGGGTTGTCTTGGCTGCGGGTCATCTTATCTCCCTACTGCGGTGGCCAGGCTTGGGCATGGGCGCTCGCCGAGGGCGGCGATGCTGTGCTGGATCTTCAGGTTGGCGGCGGCCAGGCCCGCGGCCAGGCTTTCTTCGCCCATGCCCAGGCCTTCGGCGTAGATGAACTCGACGCTGTTCAGGCCGACGAAGCCCAGGGTCTGCGACAGCCAGCCGGCCAGGGTGTCGGTGCCCTGGCTGTAGATGCCGCCGCTGGCGTTGAGCACGTGCACCGGCTTGTCGTCGAGCAGCCCGACCGGGGCGCCGTCGACATAGGTGAAGGTGACGCCGCCACGCACGATGTAGTCGACCCAGGTGTGCAGGATCGACGGTGCGCCGAAGTTGTAGCGCGGCAGGCCGATCACCACGCGGTCGGCTTCCTGGATTTCTTCGATCAGCTCGTTGGACAGCTTCAGCGCCGCGGCCGCCTCGATGCTGCTGGCGTCACCGCCGAACAGGGCGTCCATGGTCACCGCATTGAGGTGCGGGATGGGCTGGGCGTGCAGGTCGCGCACCGCCACCGAAGCTTCGGGGTTGACCTCTTTGAGCTGCTTGAGGAAGTTGTCCACCAGTTGGCCGGAGAAGCCGCCGTCGGACTTGATCGAGGAGCGGATGACCAGGACCTTGTGATTCATTGCGCGAATCCTTTCTGTGATGTGTGTGGCATGCAGTCTTGAGCAATCGGGCGGGAGTGAAAAGCGCAGATAATCAGGGTTTTACCCTTAAGGTTGTCATGTATCGGGAGGGGCTTTGCGTTGAAAAGAGCGCATGGAAACGAGCGCGGGGCAAGCCCGCTCTCACAGAGGGTGTGAGAGCGGGCTTGCCCCGCGAATGAAGGTGATGTGCGATTACGCCTTCACCACTCCCGCTTGAGCCTGAACTTGCTCAGCTGCGCGCTGGCGATGCGGGTCTGGCTGCCGTCGGCATTGATCCGCCAGGCCTCGGCCTGGGTGAACATCAGGTTGCGGCCGTCGCGGATCACCTTGGCGTGGAACAGCACCTCGGTGTCGCGCGGCGTGGCCGACAGCAGCAGGGTGTTGAAACTGTTGGTCAGGGCGTACTCGTCGGGCCCCAGCAAGGGCAGGGTGGCGAGCATGCTGGTGACGTCGAGCATCGAGTAGATCACCCCGCCGTGCAGGGTCTGGCTCAGGTTGTCGATGTCGGCGTTGACGGTCAGCCGGCAGGTGCACTGGCCGGGGGACTGCTCCAGCATCTCCAGCCCGCAGTAGCGCTGGTAGGCGTGTTCGAGCAGCGCGCGCGAGTGCGCGGCGGCGTGGTCGCTGATGGTGCTCATGGTGTGATCCTTCACAGGTGCCGGGCAATGATTTCCAGCATGATTTCGTGGGTGCCGCCGCCGATGGCCAGCAGGCGGGCGTCGCGGTGGATGCGTTCGACCAGCGAGGGCTCGACGCAGCCGTGGGCGCCATGCAGTTGCACGGCGTCGCGGGCCAGGGTTTCCAGGGTCTGCACGGCGCTGTTCTTGGCGATGGCGACCTGGTGCGCGTCCAGGGTGCCTTCGGCCTGGCGGGCCACGCAGGTGTCGACGAACTGGCGGCTGACCGTCAGCTGTGCGTAGTGCTCGGCCAGGCGCTGGCGGATCACCGACTTGTCGAACAGTGCCTTGCCGCCGACCTTGCGGCTCTTGCACCAGTCGATGGCGGCTTGCAGGGCCATGTCGGCACTGGTGATGGCCATCACCGCCAGGTTCAGCCGCTCCTGCTGCAGGCTGGCCTGCAGCAGGCGGCCGACACCGCCTTTCTCGGTCAGGCGGATGGCCGGCACGTTCTCCAGCTCCAGGTCGGCCAGCGGCAGGCAGCGCCAGCCCAGGGCGCGGCGTGGCGTATGGCGGATGCCGGCGGCCGAACCCTGCACCAGGAACAGCGCCAGGCCGTCCTCGCAGTGGCCGACCATCAGCAGCCAGTCGGCGCGGGTGGCGTTGCAGATGAACGCCTTGTGCCCGTTCAACCGGTAGCCGTCGGCCTGGCGCGTGGCGCGACACTCCAGGGCGCGCAGGTCGGAGCCGGCCTGGCGCTCGGTGATCGCCAGGGCGATGCTCTGGCGGCCGTCGAGCACCGCCGGCACCAGGTCGTGGACGATCGGGTGGCCGGTGGCCTGCACTGCCTTGAGGCTGACGAAATGCGAGCCCAGGCCCATGGTGATGCCCTGGGCGCCGCTGCGGGTCAGTTCCTCGATGAGCACGGCCACCGCCCGTGGGTCGTCGGGCAATTGCCGATGGTCGTGGCCCAGGCCCAGCAGGCCGGCGGCGCCGGCCTCGCGGTTGAGCGCGGCGGGGTAGGCGCCGAGCTGTTCCCAGGCATCGATGTTCGGCGTGATCTGCGCCTGGACAAAGGCTTGCAGGCGCTGGCGGTATGCGTCGGTCATGGCGGCCTCCTCAGAACACCGTGGTCAGGGCCAGGTCGTGGAAGCGCTCGACGATTGGCCTGATCCGCGACGAGGTCATGGCGCTGTCCTCCTCGAAGTAATACAGGTCGGTCATGTCGCGCATCACTTCCAGCATCACCCGCGAACGCTCGGCGGCGCGGATCTCGTAGCGCTGCAGGGCGCTGTCGAGGCGCTCGTCGCAGCAGCCGACCAGGGCCTGGGCGAGCATGAAGGCGTTCTCCAGGCCCAGGGTCAGGCCGTAGCCGAGGGTCGGCAGCATGGCGTGGATGCTGTCGCCGAGCATCACCACGCGGCCGTTCTGCCAGCAGCCGGCGCCGGTCAGCGCCATCATCTTGTGGGTGAGGATCTGCTCGTGCTCGGTGGCTTCCATCATCCGCACCACATCCGGCGGCAGGTCGGCGAACAGCCGCACCAGGCCGTCGCGGTCGAGCAGCGGCTGGTTGCGGTGCTGGTAGGCGGCAAACCAGTAGCGGTACGGGCGGTCGGCCGCCAGCGGGTAGGTGACCACCCGCGAGAACTCCGAGGCGAAGATCTGGCAACGGTCGGGCAGCAGCAGCGGCGAGTCGAACTCGACCATGCCGCGGCTGGCCACCAGGCCCGTGTCATAGGGCGTCAGCCCTGGCTCCAGGCACTGGCGCACGGTGGAGCCGACGCCGTCGCTGCCGATCACCAGGTCGAAGTCTTCCTGCTCGCCGTTGCTGAAGGTGACCCGCGCCTGTTCGCCGACCTTCTCCACCTTCTCGCAACCCATCTGGTAGCGGATCTGCCCCGGCGCCAGGCGTTCGCGCAGCAGGCCGAACAGCTCGGGGCGCGGGAACATCACCGCCGGCGCCGGGATCCCCAGGCCGTCCGGGCGTACCGGCTGGCTGTGGATCAGGCGACCGTCGCGGCCATGGGTGTCGAGGAACTCGATGGCCTTGCCGCGGCCGATGAAACCGGTGTCGTTGAACAGGAAGCGCAGCACCTGCACGCCCTGGGGCCAGACGTAGATGCCGGTGCCCGAGTCGCGCGGGCCATGGGCCCGCTCGTACACCGTGGCCTCGAGGCCGAAGCGCTTGAGAATCAGGGCGCAGGCCAAGCCATTGAGGCCGGCGCCGATGATCGCGATCTTCATGCGGCCACCTCGCTCAAGGTGTTCCAGCTCTGGCCGCTCATGCGGTAGCGGCGCTGCAGCAGGCACAGGCTGGTCAGCTCCATCAGCATCGGGTCGAGCAGGCCTTGTTCCTGGGCGCTGAGGGTCGGCAGTTGCTTGAGCAGGCTGCGTACCTTGGCCGCATCGAAGAACGGCAGCGCGTCCAGGTCACGGCTGTGCAGGGTGTCCTGCACCAGTTGCCACAGTCGGCCTTGCTGCTGCAGGGTGGCCGGCGGCGCGCGGAAGTAGTGCTTCTTGCGCTCGTACAGGGCCTTGGGCAGGTAAGGGCGCATGGCTTCGCGGAACACGTACTTCTCGGTGGCGCCGCGCACCTTCATCCACACCGGCAGTTGGCAGGCCAGTTCGACCACGTGGTGGTCGAGCAGCGGCACGCGGCCTTCGATGCTGTTGGCCATCTCCATGCGGTCGCCCAGGGTGGTGAGGACGAAGTTCGGCAGGTACGACTTGGCCCACAGGTACATGGAGTTGTGCACCGGGTCGCGGTCGGCGAGCTTGCCGTGGTCGAGACGGTCGAAGAACTGGCGGTACGGGTCGACGCCGGTGAAGTGGTCGCGGAAGTCGCCGCGGTACAGGCTCTCCAGGGCCTTGAACCAGCCGGCCTGGTTGTCCAGCCACGACACGCCGTGCTTGAGCTGGTCGACCATCCAGTGGATGTCGTGGGGCATGTGCGCGTTGGTGTAGCCCTGCTCGTTGGCCTGGATGCGCTGGCGCAGCAGGTCGATGACTTTCGGGTCTTGTTGTTCGTTGTTGTACAGCAGCATGTCGCGGCGGAAGTGCGGGTAGCCGGCGAATACTTCGTCGGCGCCTTCGCCGGTCAGCACCACCTTCAGGCCGGCCTTGCGCACTTCCTTGCTGAGGATGTACTTGGCCACGCCGTGGGCGTTGAAGAACGGCGTCTCGTTGTGCCACACCGCCTGCTCGAAGTTGTCGGCCAGGTCGTCCTGGGTGATCTCGATGGTGTGGAAGCGCGCGCCGTTGTGCTCGGCGGCCATGCGCGCGAAACGGTTCTCGTCGTAGTCGTCCATGTCGGTGAACGACAGGTTGAAGGCATCCAGCGGCTCGCCCTTGAGGGCGGTAGCCATGCCCAGCATCGCCGAGGAGTCGATGCCGCCGCTCAGGTACACGCCCATCGGCACGTCGGCGCGCAGGCGCAGGCGCACGGCTTCTTCGATGGCGGCGCGCACGGATTCGATCATGCCGGCCTCGTCGCTCGGCGCCGGGGTGTCGCGGCGGGCGAATTCCATGTCCCAGTAGCGGCCGCTGTGCAGGCCGCCGTGGTCGACCATCACCCAGCAGCCCGGCTGCACGCTGCGCACGCCTTCGAACAAGGTGTGGTCGCGCAGGTAGAAGGCGCGGCTGGCATAGGCGTTCTCGTCCCAGGTCGGGTTGACGCCGGCGGCCAGCAGGGCCTTGATCTCGGAGGCGAAGTACCAGTTGCCTTCATGCTGGGTGTAGAACAGCGGCTTGATGCCCAGGCGGTCGCGCACCGCCAGCATCAGGCGGCGACGGCGGTCGAACAGGACCATGGCGAACTCGCCGCGCAGCTCCTTGAGCCCGGCCATGCCGGAGCGGCGGTACAGGTGCAGGGCGATCTCGCTGTCCGAGGCGGTCTTGAAGATCGCGCCTTCGGCCTGCAGCTCGGCGCGGATGCGCTCGTGGTCGTAGAACTCACCGTTGACGATCACCGCCAGGTCGCCTTCGTCGGCGACGATCGGCTGCATGCCGTTGTCCAGGCCGATGATGCTCAGGCGGGTATGGCCGAGCACGGCGCGCTCGCCCGGGTCACGCCACAGGCTGTGCTCGTCCGGGCCGCGGTGGTTGATGGCGGCCAGGGCGTCAAGGATCGACTGGTCGCTGATGCTGTTGCGTTTGGACTGGTAGACACCGATGAAACCACACATGGCAAAATCCTTTTCTCATAGGTCGGGCGTCGTCGGCGACGCCGGAACGGCGCGGGCTTCGTGGTCCGCGCACCCAGGGTTCATTGCGCCCAGTCGGGGCGGCTGCGTTCGAAGAAGGCGGCAAGACCGTGCTGGCCCTCGCTGGAGGTGCGCAGGCGGGCGATCAGCTGCAGGTTGCAACCCTGCTCGTCGAGCAGGTGGTCGCGGCCTGCCAGGCGCGCCAGCATCTGCTTGATCTCGCGACTGGCCTGGGGGCCGGTCTGCAGCAGGGTGGCCAGCCAGCGGTCACGGGCCTGCTCCAGCTCGGCGGCGGGCACCAGGCGGTGGACCAGCTGCAGGCGCAGCGCGTCCTCGGCGCCGAACACCTCGGCCGAGAGCATGTAGCGCCGTGCCTGGCGCACGCCCATGGCGCGCACCACGTAGGGGCTGATCAAGGCCGGGGCCAGGCCCAGGCGCGCCTCGCTGAAGCAGAAGCGCGCATCCTCGGCGGCCAGCACGTGGTCGGCGCAGCACAAGAGGCCCAACGCCCCGCCGAACACCGCGCCGCGGGCCAGCATCAGCACCGGCACCGGGAAGTCGTCCAGGCGCTGCAGGACGTTGGCCAGCAGGCTGGCGTCCTCCAGGTTGCGCGCATGGTCGAACTCGCGGCTGCGGCGCATCCACTCCAGGTCCGCCCCGGTGCACAGGTGCTCGCCGGCGCCGTCGAGCACCAGGGCGCGCAGCCCAGGGTGCTCGACGAGGGCCTGCAACTGCTCGTGCAAGGCCCCGAGCAGGGCCTCGTCGAGGGCGTTGCCGGCATGCGGACGGTTCAGGGTCAGGCAGGCGACCGCAGGTTGCGGCCAGCTCAGCAGCACGTCGCTCATGGTCGTCAGCTCGCCATCTTCAGGGACAGGGCGGTGCTCTCGTACTGACGGCGATAGCCCTCGCAACCGCCGTAGCGGAACGCGCCGCCGGTGACGTACGGCGTGCTGTAGTCGGCCACGGCCGGGTGGTTGTCGCCGTAGAACCAGGTGCTGTACTGCTCATGGCCCAGGCGGGTGCGGCTGGCCAACATGCGCGCATGCGCCTTGCGCCGCGAATGGGCCTGGTAGCCCGGCACCACGGTGGCGCTGAAGAACTCGCCGACGCTGCCCGAACCGTAGCTGAACAGGCCGATGTTGCGCCCGGTCAGGTCCTCGTCGCTGTTGTCCAGCAGCGACAGCAGGGCGATGTACAGCGAGGCGGTGTAGCAGTTGCCGATGGCCTTGCCGTACAGCTGGCTGGTGGAGTAGGCCTTCTCGCCCAGGGCCTTGGCTGCTTCAGGCTCGATCGCCTCGAACACCGAGAAGGCCTTCTTCGCCATCTTGGTGAACGGCTGGTGGAAGCACAGGAAGCTCATGTCTTCCAGGCCCAGGCCGCCGTCGGCGCGGTAGCTCTGCCAGGCGTTGCGCAGCGACTCCAGGTAGACCTCGATCGACAGCTTGCCGTCGACCAGCGCGGTGCTGCGCAGGTTCGGCCGCCAGAAGTCCGAGACGTCCAGGCTGTAGCGGCCCTGGTGCGGGTGCAGCTCCAGCAGGCGCGGGTTCTCGGCCACGATCATGGCCACGGCGCCGGCGCCCTGGGTGCATTCGCCCTCGGAGTTCTGCTCGTAGCGGGCGATGTCGGTGGCGATCACCAGCACCTTTTCGTGAGGACGCTGGGCGACCAGCGCACGGGCCATCTGCAAGCCGGCGGTGGCGCCGTAGCAGGCCTGCTTGAACTCCACCACGCGGCAGTCGGCGCGCAGGCCGAGCAGGCTGTGGACGAACAGGCCGGCGGCCTTGGACTGGTCGATGCCGCTCTCGGTGGCGAGGATCACCGTGGCGATCGAGGCGCGGCTGGCGTCATCGAGCAGCGGCAGGGCGGCGTTGGCCGCCAGGGTCACGATGTCTTCGTCCGGGGCCGGTACGGCCATGAACTCCTGGCCGATGCCGACCAGGTATTTCTGCGGGTCGATACCGTGCCGTTCGGCAAGTTCTTCCAGTGCGAAAAAGTGTTGCGGTACAGACAGCCCAATATCATCAATGCCGATTTTCATGTGTATGCCCAATTATTTTTCACTGTTGAAAAAATCCCAAAATACACAACCGGTCTTGTTGTTCCGGTGCCAGTCCCTGCTGGCCATTTAATTATTGCGGCTGAAGCTTTTGCCAAAAAAAGCGAATAATTCCGATGGGATTGATGACGCCTGTTCATGGTTTTCTTGGCTATTAAGTTATGCATTTTTTTAGCGCGCGCAGGCGCAGGCCCCGTGCTGTCACGCGGCTTTCATAAAAGGCTTGGGAAGGGATTGTCGAACAATATGGCAATTAAAATTTTCAATTGTTTTAATATGAAAATTTTATGGCGTTATCGCCTTTTATTTTGCCGTGTTGTTCCGGCTATTGTTTTATGCCGTATCGCTTGTGCATATCTGCATGGGGGACGCTCCTTGTCCATTATTCATCCATTAGTGCCAGGCACTGTGCGGGACGTTGTTGTCGCACGAAGCGGCCTGGGCGAATAGTGACAAAAAGTGCGTGCATCACGGCACGGTCTTCATGTGTTGGCGGCAGCTGTGGTACAACGCCGCAGGACAACGGATTCGTCGCCCGGTTTTCGGGCACACAAGGAGGTGATGGTGTTTTCCAAGATCAGTCTCGATCAGTGGCGCGCGTTCGTCTGCACGGTCGAGTGCGGCGGTTTCCAGCAGGCCGGCGAGCACATGTACAAGTCCCAGTCGGCCATCAGCCACTCGGTCAACCGCATGGAAATGCTCCTGGGCCAGGAGCTGTTCATCATCGAAGGCCGCAAGGCCGTGCTCACCTCGCTGGGCAAGGCGCTGCTGCCCCAGGCCAAGCATCTGCTAGGCGCGGCGCAGAAGCTCGAGCACCTGGCCAACCAGTACCAGCCGGGGTTGTTCACCGAACAGGCGCTGGCGGTGGATGTGCTGTTCCCCATCGAATTGCTGCAGCAGGCATTGCAGGAGTTTGCGCTTGAGTACAAGGATCACCGTATCCGCCTGTACGAGACGGCGTTGTCCGGGGCCCGAGAGCTGCTCGAAGACGGCAAGGTCGAGCTGGGTATCGCCAGCAGCCTGCCTTCCGGCTACTTGCAGGAGTTCCTGCTCAATGTCTCGTTGATCTGCGTGGTGGGAGCCAGCCACCCGCTCAGCGAGGCGCAGGGCGAGTTGAGCCTGGACGACATGAAGAACCACCGGCAGGTGGTGATCCGCGATTCCGGCACGCGCAATTCGCAGAACAGCGGCTGGCTGGGGACCTCGCAGCGCTGGACGGTTAGCAGCCTGGCGGCGGCCGAGAGCTTCGTCGAGCGGGGGATGGGCTTTGCCTGGCTGCCGGAGCACCGGGTGCAGCAGGGGTTGGCGCAAGGACGGTTGGTGCGGGTCAACCTGCAGCATCAGCGGGAGCGGGAGGTGCCGATGTACATGGGGTATCCCGAGGAATATCGGCACAGTCCCGAGGTGCGCTTGCTGGCGCAGATACTGCGGGAGCGGTGCCGGGAGTATCGGCCGGTTGTTGCTTGATGGATCGTTGGGGCTGGTTTCGAGGGATGTAGGCGCATTCATTTGTGATGTCGACGCTTAGTCACCTTTCCGCCCTTACGGCGGGTCCCTTTTTGAAGGATCAAAAAGGAACCAAAAAATCCTCGCTGGTATGACTCACCCACATGGGTTACAAATCAGTTCACGCACATAGGTAACAGTCTTTAACTGGCAGGGTCGGTTTTC
>NZ_JAOXMC010000120.1:0-279 GCF_026343815.1 Pseudomonas sp. BJa3
TGAAATTTCACGTTTACAGCTTCATCAATTACAAGAACTGCGTATTTTAGATCACGAATTAAGACAGAATGATATTGAAATTGTTGGTTCTGAGAGACTTTCAGAAAGTGAAAAATCATGGCTTGAACAATATTTTTTTGAGACAATTTATCCTGTTTTAAAACCTTTCCCTCTTGATTCCTCTCATTCTTTTCCCTTTATCCCTAATTTAGGGCTTTCACTTGCTCTCCAATTGTCGCGGTGCGTTGATCAACATACCCATAGAGTCTTGTTACCTGT
>NZ_JAOXMC010000121.1:0-279 GCF_026343815.1 Pseudomonas sp. BJa3
GGTGGCCTGGTCCTTGAGCACCGGCACGGCGGTTTCCGGCCAGACGATCAGGTCGACGTCGTTCTGCTCGGCGGTCAGGTCGCGGTACAGCTCCAACTGGTGGGTGATGGCCTTCGGGTCCCACTTCATTTCCTGGGCGATGTTGCCCTGCAACGCGGCGACCTTCAGCGGTGCGCCGGCCGGGGTGGTCCAGGCGTGACCCTTGTAGCCCAGGCCCACGGCCCAGGGAGCGATTAGCAGGACCAGGCCGGTGACCAGGCGCGCCGGGCGTCGGGTCAG
>NZ_JAOXMC010000122.1:0-279 GCF_026343815.1 Pseudomonas sp. BJa3
CTACGATCAAAATATCCATTCACTCATAAAGTAATTTCAGAGAATTGACAAGAATAATAATTTTTTACTTATGAAGGTGAAAGCCGGCACTATCTACGCTTTACCTGTTCCCAATGTTGCAACAGCCCTTAGTCTTTAGACGATTTATTAAGAGGCATTTTTATCCCTTTCTTCTCTCTTTTATCCACACTTCAACCCCGCTTTTTATCCACACGCCAACCCCACTTGTGGTGTGCAAGGAATGGTTTTTCTTGATTCAACAGAAGCAGATTTGAAAGG
>NZ_JAOXMC010000123.1:0-279 GCF_026343815.1 Pseudomonas sp. BJa3
GATATTGTAAATTTTCCCAAGCGCGGGCGGCGACCTGTCTCATTTGGGGATCGGGCGTAGCGGCGAGAATCGAACCCCGCGACCCGATGTGGAGCAGCACAAGGTAAACGGCGTAGAATCTCCGGATTGTGACGTTATGGCAGTGGGCGGCGCGAAGGGGCGCGCCGCATCCGGGGCTAGCGAATTGCAACGACCGACCGCGCGAAGCTTGATCAAGACAGCGCTTATCGTGGCCGCGCTGGCTTTCGAAACCCCGGCGATCTGGGCCCGCATCGCCAT
>NZ_JAOXMC010000124.1:0-279 GCF_026343815.1 Pseudomonas sp. BJa3
TGAATCTTGTCGATGTATGGTTTGTGTTGTTTGTTTTTTAACACCAAGTGTACGGGCAAGAGAAATAAAACTTTTTCCTTCAGCGAGTTGTTTGAGAGCATTTTGAGCTTTTTCATCAAGAAGTCGCTGAATTTCCTCATTTTTCCATTGAGAAAGTGCCTCTTGCTTAGCTTCTTCAAGTGTTCTATCGCGTTCTGGAATAATTTTATCGACCTTATACCAGAGATATCCGCCTTTTTGAAGGGTAAGAGGATCAAGATCGACACCTTCATTTGCTTG
>NZ_JAOXMC010000125.1:0-279 GCF_026343815.1 Pseudomonas sp. BJa3
TCACCGGCTTCGTGGTCGAGGACGTCATCAGCGCGGCGGGCGTCGTGAGCCGCCTCGCGCAGCTCGACCGCAACGCCATCCGCAAGCAGTTCGAAAAGCGCTTCACCGCGCGGCGCATGGCGCTCGACTATCTCGCCGCGTACCGCAGCCTGACCGAAGAACAGGCTCCGCGGATCAAGCTGGTAAGCAGCGCGGAGTAAGTAGCCAAGACCTCAGCTGTCTTCCCGGACAAGCGCGCCCAACGCGCGCGCCGATCCGGGACCCATACTCCGCAACAAT
>NZ_JAOXMC010000126.1:0-279 GCF_026343815.1 Pseudomonas sp. BJa3
GGCTACAGCAGTACAAAGAAATTTTCATCTCTGGCGTGATGATGCTGTTCTGCATTGGCATTGCGCTGATCCTCGGCTGGCGCCTGATGCGCGACGTGACGGGCCCCATCCGCAACATGGTTAATACGGTTGACCGCATCCGCCGGGGACAGCTCGACAGCCGGGTGGAAGGGTTTATGCTGGGTGAGCTGGATATGCTGAAAAACGGCATCAACTCGATGGCCATGTCGCTGGCGGCGTATCACGAAGAGATGCAGCACAACGTAGACCAGGCCACGT
>NZ_JAOXMC010000127.1:0-279 GCF_026343815.1 Pseudomonas sp. BJa3
TGCCGGTCTGCGGGCTGTCGGTGCCACGCAATTCCCGCTAGAATTGCCAATGGAGAGCGGCCGTTTGAAGTAGCCGGGGAGGTGGATGAGCGGGCGCGTGACCAATGCGTCGGTCAGGCCGTGGCTGAACGCAGCCGCGCTCCTTTGCTTTTCCATCGTGCTGGCCACGTTCGTCCTGTTCGGCCAGGCTCGCGCCGCCGAGCCGGGCGCGGTGGCGCGCACCGAGGCCAAGCGCGTGCTCATCCTGTATTCCTTCGGTCGGGAATTCCGCCCGTGGAG
>NZ_JAOXMC010000128.1:0-278 GCF_026343815.1 Pseudomonas sp. BJa3
CTTCGACCTGCTGGAAATACTTGAAGGAGTACGGCACGCCCGGCGCGTTGGCTTGCTGGCGCAGGTCGGCCCAGCCCAGCCGGCGCAGCTTGCCGCCCTCGGTGCCTTCCACCGAAACCAGCAGGCGACCGGCATTCACGGCGCCGCGATTGAGGTTCTGCGTGAGCGTGGCGGTGAAGTGCCAAGCCTGCGCGTCCTGCGGCACCAGGGTGAGCTCGTGCACCGACAAGCCGCGCCGCTGCGCGGTGGCGCCGACGAAACGCTCGTAGAACGCCACG
>NZ_JAOXMC010000129.1:0-278 GCF_026343815.1 Pseudomonas sp. BJa3
TCGATCCCGAAACCCTGGCCGAGACCGGTCGCGTCTCCGTCACCGCCGACGGCCGGCCGCTGGATCAGATCAACGAGCTGGAATGGATCGACGGCGAGGTCTTCGCCAACATCTGGCAGGACAACCGCATCGCGCGCATCGATCCCGAGACCGGCGTGGTCAAGGCCTTCATCGACCTGACCGCCCTGGTCCCCAAGGGCGCGAACCTCGACCCTAACGACGATGTCCTGAACGGCATCGCCTGGGACGCAGCGGGAAAACGCCTGTTCGTCACCGGC
>NZ_JAOXMC010000012.1:0-211962 GCF_026343815.1 Pseudomonas sp. BJa3
TTGGGGTTGGGGTTCTGGTGCCCACCCCACGCCCCGCCCCGCGCCCCCCCACACAGGGTGTGGGGGGCGCCGGCTCCCCGGCGATGGGCCGCAAAGCGGCCCCGAGGGCGTTACAGGCTTGGCACGACGCCCACCGGCAGCAGCCCGGTCAGCGTGCCTTTGGCCAGCAACGCGGCAGCCGCCTCGATATCCGGCGAGAAGAAACGGTCGCGGTCATAGTGCGGCACTTCGCGACGCAGCGCCTGGCGCGCCAGTTCCAGCTTGACCGAGGTCTTCAGGCCCTTGCGCAGGTCCAGGCCCTGGCAGGCGCCCAGCCATTCGATGGCCAGCACGCCACGGGTGTTCTCGGCCATTTCCCACAGGCGCTTGCCGGCGGCCGGGGCCATCGACACATGGTCTTCCTGGTTGGCCGAAGTCGGCAGGCTGTCGACGCTGTGCGGGTGCGACAGTGCCTTGTTCTCGCTGGCCAGGGCGGCAGCGGTGACCTGGGCGATCATGAAGCCGGAGTTCACACCACCGTTTTCCACCAGGAACGGCGGCAGCTGGGACATGTGCTTGTCCATCATCAGCGAGATGCGGCGCTCGCTCAGCGAGCCGATCTCGGCGATGGCCAGGGCCAGGTTGTCGGCAGCCATGGCCACGGGTTCTGCGTGGAAGTTGCCACCGGAGATCACGTCGCCCTCGGCGGCGAACACCAGCGGGTTGTCCGACACGGCGTTGGCTTCGATGCCCAGCACCTCGGCGGCCTGGCGGATCTGGGTCAGGCAGGCGCCCATGACTTGCGGCTGGCAGCGCAGGGAGTACGGATCCTGCACCTTGTCGCAGTTCTTGTGCGACAGCGAGACTTCGCTGGAATCGCCCAGCAGGTCGCGGAAGCAGGCGGCGGTATCGATCTGGCCACGCTGGCCGCGCACTTCATGGATGCGCGCATCGAACGGCGAGCGCGAACCCAGCGCCGCCTCGACGCTCAGACCGCCACAGGCGATGGCCGCGGCGTACAGGTCTTCGGCCTGGAACAGGCCACGCAGGGCATAGGCGGTGGAGGCCTGGGTGCCGTTGAGCAGGGCCAGGCCCTCTTTCGCGGCCAGGGTCAGTGGCTCCAGGCCGGCGACGGCCAGGGCTTCGGTGGCCGGCAACCATTGGCCCTTGTAACGGGCCTTGCCTTCGCCCAGCAGCACCAGCGACATGTGCGCCAGCGGCGCCAGGTCGCCGGAGGCGCCGACCGAACCTTTCAGCGGGATGTGCGGATAGACTTCGGCGTTGACCAGGCCGATCAGCGCATCGATGACTT
The DNA here is from genome assembly GCF_026343815.1 of Pseudomonas sp. BJa3. NCBI lineage: Bacteria > Pseudomonadati > Pseudomonadota > Gammaproteobacteria > Pseudomonadales > Pseudomonadaceae > Pseudomonas > Pseudomonas sp. BJa3. The sequence continues at coordinate 1,292 of NZ_JAOXMC010000012.1, forward strand.
TGCGGCGGATGCCAGAGAAGCCACGGCTGAGGCTGTTGATCTTGAGCACCATGATCAGCCGCACCAGGTCGTCGTCCAGCGGCGCGCCGATACCGGCGGCGTGGGACAGCACCAGCGAGCGCTGCAGGTTTTCCAGGTCGTGGCTGGCGATGCGGGTCGAGGCCAGCAGGCCGAAACCGGTGTTGATGCCGTAGGCGGTACGGTCTTCGGCGATGATCTGCTCGACGCAGGCGACGCTGGCGTCGATGGCGGGCGCGGCGCTGGCATCGAGCTGCAGGCGCACGGGCGCGGCGTGGATGGCGCGCAGCTGGGCCAGGGTCAGGGTGCCGGGCTTGAGGGTCAATTCGGTCACTTCGCTACTCCAATCGCATGGGGGCCATGGCCCCCTTCTTGTTGTTCAGTATCACCCGTGGAGGGTGCGATCCAAAGCGCGGCGATCAGCCGGTGATCATCGGCAGGTCCAGGCCCTGCTCCTTGGCGCAGTCGATGGCGATCTGGTAGCCGGCGTCGGCGTGGCGCATCACGCCGGTGCCCGGGTCGTTGGTCAGTACGCGGGCGATACGCTCGGCGGCCTCATCGGTACCGTCGCAGACGATGACCATGCCCGAATGCTGGGAGAAGCCCATGCCCACGCCACCGCCGTGGTGCAGCGAAACCCAGGTGGCGCCGCCTGCGGTGTTGAGCAGGGCGTTGAGCAGCGGCCAATCGGAGACCGCGTCGGAGCCGTCGCGCATGGCTTCGGTTTCGCGGTTGGGGCTGGATACCGAGCCCGAGTCCAGGTGGTCACGGCCGATGACGACGGGCGCCGACAGCTCACCGCTGCGCACCATCTCGTTGAACGCCAGGCCCAGCTTGGCGCGCAGGCCCAGGCCAACCCAGCAGATGCGCGCCGGCAGGCCCTGGAAGCTGATGCGCTCGCGGGCCATGTCCAGCCAGCGGTGCAGGTGGGCGTCGTCGGGGATCAGTTCCTTGACCTTGGCGTCGGTCTTGTAGATGTCTTCGGCATCGCCCGAGAGCGCGGCCCAGCGGAACGGGCCGACGCCGCGGCAGAACAGCGGGCGGATGTACGCCGGGACGAAGCCCGGGAAGTCGAAGGCGTTGGCCACGCCCTCTTCCTTGGCCATCTGGCGGATGTTGTTGCCGTAGTCGAAGGTCGGGATGCCCTGCTTCTGGAAGTCGAGCATGGCTTGTACATGTACGGCCATCGACTGTTTCGCGGCCTTGACCACGCCTGCCGGGTCGGTCACCGCGCGGTCGCGGTACTGCTCCCAGGTCCAGCCGGCCGGCAGGTAGCCGTTGAGCGGGTCGTGGGCGCTGGTCTGGTCGGTGACCATGTCCGGGCGCACGCCACGCTTGACCAGCTCAGGCAGAATCTCGGCGGCGTTGCCGTGCAGGGCGATGGAGATGGCCTTGCCTTCGGCGGTGTACTTGGCGATACGCGCCAGGGCGTCGTCCAGGTCAGTGGCCTGCTCGTCGACGTAGCGGGTCTCTAGGCGGAAGTCGATGCGGCTTTGCTGGCACTCGATGTTCAGCGAGCAGGCGCCGGCAAGTGTTGCCGCCAGTGGCTGGGCGCCGCCCATGCCGCCCAGGCCCGCGGTCAATACCCACTTGCCTTTGAGGCTGCCGTTGTAGTGCTGGCGGCCGGCCTCGACGAAGGTTTCATAGGTGCCCTGGACGATGCCCTGGCTACCGATGTAGATCCAGCTGCCAGCGGTCATCTGGCCGTACATGGCCAGGCCTTTCGCGTCCAGTTCGTTGAAGTGTTCCCAGTTGGCCCAGTGCGGTACCAGGTTGGAGTTGGCGATCAGCACGCGCGGGGCGTTGCTGTGGGTCTTGAACACGCCGACCGGCTTGCCCGACTGCACCAGCAGGGTTTCGTCGTCTTCCAGGCGGGTCAGGGTTTCGACGATCTTGTCGTAGCACTCCCAGTTGCGCGCGGCGCGACCGATGCCACCGTATACCACCAGCTCTTTCGGGTTTTCGGCGACCTGTGGGTCGAGGTTGTTCATCAGCATGCGCAGCGGAGCTTCGGTGAGCCAGCTCTTGGCGGTCAGCTTGTTGCCACGCGGGGCACGGATTTCTACGTCACGGTACTTGTTGTTGTCAGTCACGGGGATGTCCTCTGCGGTCGTCCGACGGCATGTGTGTGTCGTGGCGACTATACAAACACATCTTTACTTGTATGTACAAGCATAGGCAACTAAAAAGAGTGCCCATTCCTCGGAGAAACGAAAAAGGGGCCGCTGTGCGTCCCATCGCTGGCAAGCCAGCTGCCACAGGGTTCACTTGGCCCATGTGGGAGCTGGCTTACCAGCGATGGGCTGCACAGCAGCCCCTTTCAACGATGACAGGTCAGTGTGAAATCAGCTCGATCAGGCAGAACCGCCCCTGTACATCCACTTCCAGCAACCCTTCATTGCCATCGACACGCAGGCAGTCATACCGCCCAAGCTGCTGCGTCTCCTCCCCAGCCAGCCCCACCTCGACATGAGTGCTGGCGGCAAACAGCAATAGCGTCGAAGCCGAGCTGAACAACCGATTCGAACCATCGAACCACTGCAACCGCGCCCGATACCGCTGCGGCGCATAGATCAGGTTGAAGTCGCGTATCGCCCCACCCAATAACTTGCAGCTCACCTGGCTTTCACCATTGAAGGCGAAGGCGTCGAACGGCAGCAACGGCCGGCTGGCTTGGCCATCGACCAGCAGGCGCATGCCATCGCCCTGCAACACGGTGATGATCCGCTGGTACCCGGTGAAGCTGGAAAAACCACCGGACTCCTCGATATCGGCGATCGACAGGCGCCAGCCGAAACCGTCCAGGCTGTCGCCTGCGTCGCGGGTGATTTCTTCGGTGAAACCGCCACCGTTTTTCCAGGGCATGCGCGGATAATCCTGGGCACGCAACATCTGCAACTGGGTCATTTGCTGAATCGTCCTTCCAGACGGTGACGGGAACCGGGGTGGATCAGGCGCGCAGCGGTGACTGGCTGGCGTCCCGACCAGGTGCGACGACGGATCAACAGGCACGGCTCGCCCCGCTCGATCTGCAGCAGCTTGCATTCTTCAGGTTCGGCAAGGATCGCCTCGACCACGTGCTCGCCTTCAGTGAGCGGCGCCACCTGCGACAGGTAGGCGTAGGGCGTCTGCCGGGTGAAATCCTGCTTGAGGTAGTCCGGAGCGATGACGGCGTTGACGTAGCGATCCTCGATCTGCACCGGCACGCCATTTTCGTAATGCACGATCAGCGAGTGGAAGACCCGCTGGCCTTCGCGCATGTCCAGGGCCAGGGCGCGTTCGGAACCGGCGGCTTCCTCGGCAAGCTTTATCACCTGGCAGCTATGCTGGTGGCCACGTCCGGCGATCTCGTCGGCGATGTTGTTGACCTCGAACAGCGCCGAGCGGCTCTTGGGTTCGGCGACGAAGGTGCCGACGCCCTGCATGCGCACCAGCAGGCCTTCGGCGGTGAGTTCGCGCAGGGCGCGGTTGATGGTCATGCGGCTGAAGCCCAGCTCGCTGACCAGTTCGCTTTCCGATGGCACCCGGTGATGAGGCGGCCAGCTGCCGCTCTCGATCTGCTGGATGATCATGTGTTTCACCCGGGCGTAGAGCGGCGCCGGCCCTTCGCCCATCTGGGCAACCAGCGCGGAGACAGGAAGTGTCGGCACGGCGTTGAATCCTTGTGCGGTTGGAGTGAACGGTAGCTTGCCGGAGTTTACCCGGCAGGCAAACGGCTGTATATGTATATACAAGTTAATAATAACAGGACTTCACCGATGCCCGCCTACTTCGCCGAACGCGCCCTGCTCCCTTCGGGCTGGGCCCGCAATGTCCGCCTGGAGGTCGCCGCCGACGGTCGACTGGCCGCGATCATGGCCGATGCCGACGCCGAGGGCGCCGAGCGCCTGGCCGGGCCGCTGCTGCCGGGCATGCCCAACCTGCACTCGCACGCATTCCAGCGGGCCATGGCGGGGCTGGCGGAAGTGGCCGGCAATCCCAACGACAGCTTCTGGACCTGGCGCGAGCTGATGTACCGCCTGGTCGGCCGGATCACGCCGGAACAACTGCAAGTGATCGCGCGCCAGCTGTATATCGAGATGCTCAAGGCCGGCTACACCTCGGTGGCCGAGTTCCACTATGTGCACCATGACCAGAACGGCCAGGCCTACGCCGACCCCGCCGAGCTGTCCCGCCGCATCAGCGCCGCCGCCGGCGCCAGCGGCATCGGCCTGACGCTGCTGCCGGTCTTGTACAGCCATGCCGGCTTCGGCGGCCAGGCGCCCAATGACGGGCAACGGCGCTTCATCAACTCAACCGAACAATACCTTCGCCTGCAACAGCAGCTAGCGCCATTGCTGGCACTACAGCCGGCGCAGGCACTGGGACTGTGCTTCCACTCGCTGCGCGCCGTGACACCGGAGCAGATCGCCGATGTGCTCGGTGCCAGCGACAAAACCTGCCCGATCCATATCCACATTGCCGAGCAACAGAAGGAAGTCGATGACTGCCTGGCCTGGAGCGGCCGCCGTCCGCTGCAATGGCTGTACGAGCATGTCGATGTCGATCAGCGCTGGTGCCTGGTCCATGCCACCCACGCCGAAGGCGACGAAGTCGCCGCCATGGCCCGCAGTGGCGCGGTGGCAGGCCTGTGCCTGACCACCGAGGCGAACCTGGGTGACGGCATCTTCCCGGCGGTGGACTACCTGGCCCAGGGCGGGCGGATGGGTATCGGCTCGGACAGCCATGTGTCCTTGAGCGTGGTCGAGGAACTGCGCTGGCTTGAGTACGGCCAGCGCCTGCGTGACCAGCGGCGCAATCGCCTGTATCGCGCCGATCAACCGATGGTTGGGCGAACCTTGTACGACGCCGCGCTGCTGGGCGGTGCCCAGGCGCTGGGGCAGCCGATCGGCGAGCTGGCCGTGGGCAAGCGGGCGGACTGGTTGGTTCTCGACGGGCAGGATCCGTATCTGGCCGTGGCCGACGGCGATGCCATTCTCAACCGCTGGTTGTTCGCGGGTTCTGATCGCCAGGTGCGCGATGTGATGGTCAACGGGCAGTGGGTGGTGCGCCAAGGGCGGCATGAACAGGAGGAGCAAAGCGCGGCAGCGTTTGTACAAGTGCTGCGACAGTTGCTGGACTGACAGTCGAAACATCGCGGGGCCCGCTCCCACGAGTACGTGTGGGGAGCGGGTTTGACGCGCGATGGCGTCCTCAATGCCGGGCGACGATGCTCTTGTCGGGCGTGCGCCAGATCAGGCGGCTGGTATCAAAGCCCTGCTGCCGCGCCTTGGCCAGCAGGTTCTCACGCTCCCACGCCGGCAACGAGGGCGTACGCGAAAGTATCCACAGGTACTTGCGGTCCGGGCTGCCGACGATCGCCGTGCGATAGCGCTCGTCGACGAACAGGATCCAGTAGTCCCCCTTGGCCACCCCGGGCACCAGGCGGGTGAACCAATTGTCGAACTCCACCCACAGCTTGTCGGTGTGCCCCGCCTGCTGCGGCGTGGCATGGCCCTCGGCCCGCAGCCATTCATCACCCAGGGTACGGCAACGGTTCAGCACGCCGACCGTGCCATCGGGCTTGAGGTTGTAATGGGCCTCGGACTGGGCGCAACCGTCCTGGTACTTCATTGGCAGGCGCGCCAGCTCGAACCATTTGCCCTGGTAACGCTTGAGGTCGACCGCACCTGCGGTCTTCGGCGCCAGCGGGTCGGTGGCCGAGGTGGCGCAGCCACCCAGCAGCATCACCAGGCACACGCCCAGCAGCAGGTGCAGGTGCCTCATTTGAGGCCCTGCCCGGAATACATCAGGACCTTGTCCGCCGCGTACTGCACGCTGATGAAGCTCTTCTCGTCACCCCAGGTGCAGCTGCTCATGCCCAGCGCGCCGGAACACTCCTTGGGCGTGCCGAGCAACTGCTCGACCTCGGCCTTGTTCATGCCGGCCTTGAGCTTGGAATAGTTTTCCTGGTTGATCTTGCTGCAGGCGGTCAGGACGACGCACAAGGACAACAGGGCGAGGGAACGCAACGACATGAAGGGACACTCCTGGAGATGGATACACAGGCGCGAGGGCCTGCAGGGAGCTTAGAAGGGAAAAAGGCTCCTCGGTTCCCTGGCCGACGAGGTTTCGTTGTGCACCGTTGGTCGCCTGGCGCGCAAACGATTAATGTTTTATCTCTGCGCGTCGACATAGAGCGGTGGTGTGGCCTTTTGCCGCACCCTCCCCTTCGTGCCCGTGCGCAGATTCCAAGAAAAATGACCAAGAACCTCAAGTTCAGCCACAAGATCCTGCTGGCCGCCGCCCTGGTGGTGGCCGTCGCCTTCACTTGCTTCGTCGTGTTCAACGACTACCGACAGCGTCAGTCGCTGCGTAGCGACACCGAGTCGACGCTGCAATCGCTGGGGAACCTCACCGCCGGCAACATCCGCACCTGGCTCGACAGCCGTATCCAGCTGGTGAACTCGGTGGCCCAGCAGATTGCCGTCGACGGCCCCGCCAAGAGCAGCCTCGAGCGCATCCTGGCGCTGCCGGTGTACGGCAGCAACTTCATCCTCACCTACTTCGGCGGCCAGGATGGCAGCATGCAGTCGGTGCCGGTGGGCAACCGCGCCGCCGACTACGACCCGCGCGTGCGCGGCTGGTACAAGGCGGCCAGCGCCGCGGGCCAGACCATCGTCACCGAACCGTACATCTCGGTATCGGCCGGCAAGCTGGTAATTACCCTGGCCACTCCGGTGCAACAGGGCGGGCACATGATCGGCGTCAGCGGTGTCGACACCGATCTGCAGACCATCAGCAACCTGGTCAACACCCTGGACTTCGGCGGCCACGGGCACGCCTTCATCGTCAACGGCGAGGGCAAGGTGCTCATCCACCCCAAGGGCGAACTGGCGCTCAAGCCCCTGGCGGATGTCTACCCTGGCAGCAACTTGCGCATCGGCAGCGGCCTGAAGGAAGTGGAAGTCGAGGGTCGCAAACAGTTCATCAGCTTCACCCACGTCGATGGCGTGCCGTCGGCGGACTGGTACGTGGCGCTGGTACTGGACCAGGACGCAGCCTTCGCCATGCTCGGCGAACTGCGCACTTCGGCCGTGGTGGCGACACTGATCGCGGTGGTGGTGATCATCGCCCTGCTCGGCTTGCTGATCCGCGTGCTGATGGAACCGCTGCACGTCATGGGCCGCGCCATGCGCGACATCGCCGAGGGCGAAGGCGACCTGACCCGGCGCCTGGCCATCCACGCCCAGGACGAGTTCGGCAGCCTGGCGCAGTCGTTCAACCGCTTCGTCGAGCGGATCCACGAATCGATCCGCGAAGTGGCTTCGGCCACCGGCCAGGTGAATGCCGTGGCCGGCCAGGTGGTCAGCGCCTCGAACGCCTCGATCCACAACGCCGACCAGCAGTCCAGCCGCACCAGCAGTGTCGCCGCGGCGATCAACCAGCTCGGCGCCGCCGCCCAGGAAATCGCCCAGAACGCCGCCCTCGCCTCGCAGCACTCCAGCGCCGCCCGCGGCCTGGCCGAGGAAGGCCAGCAAGTGGTCGGCGAGACCATCGATGTGATGAACCAGCTATCGGCGCGCATCAGCGATGCCAGCGGCAACATCGAGACGCTGAATAATCACACGGCGAACATTGGTCAGATCCTCGATGTAATCAGCGGCATTTCGCAGCAGACCAACCTGCTGGCGCTCAACGCGGCCATCGAGGCGGCCCGTGCCGGCGAAGCCGGGCGCGGTTTCGCGGTAGTGGCCGACGAGGTGCGCAACCTGGCACACCGCACCCAGGACTCGGCACAGCAGGTGCAGCGCCTGATCGAGGAGCTGCAGGCCGGCGCCCAGGTGGCCGTGAGCACCATGAACCAGAGCCAGCAGCACAGCGACCGCAGCGTCGGCATCGCCAACCAGGCCGGCGAACGCCTGGGCAGCGTCACCCAGCGCATCGGCGAGATTGACGGCATGAACCAGTCGGTGGCCACCGCCACCGAAGAGCAGACGGCCGTGGTCGAGTCGATCAATGTCGACATCACCGAGATCAATACGCTGAATCAGGAAGGGGTGCAGAACCTGCAGAGCACCTTGCGTGCCTGCACCGACCTGGAGCATCAGGTCGAGCGGTTGAAGCATCTGGTGGGTAGCTTCAGGATCTGAGATGGCTGGGGCCGCTTCGCGGCCCCACTGGCACTAGAACCTGGACCCAGGCTCCAGCAAGAAGTCCATCTCTTCACTGGTGCTCGGGCGGTTCAGCACCAGGTTGCGGTGCGGGAAGCGCCCGAAGCGGGCGATCACCCGCTGGTGCTGCTCGGCATAGTCGAGGAAGCCTTCGAACAACCGACGGTTGGCCTCGGGCTGCTCGTCCAGCAAGGTCTGGTAACGCTCGACGCACAGATTTTGCCAGTCCAGCACCTCCGCATGCTCCAGCACAAGCAGCACGAACACCCGCTGGATCGGCAGCAGCTGGTAGTCCCAGCCCTTCTGCAACCCCTGCATGGCCACTACCTGGGCACGCCGGTCACCCTCGAAGGCACGCGGCGTGTCGCGATAGATCATGCGCGGCAGCTGATCCAGCAGCAGCACCAGACCGAGCCAGCCCTGGGGGCTCTGCTGCCACTCGTCGAGCCCGCCCGCCAGGGCTTGCTCGACCAGGTCGCCGAACAGCGCCTGGGCATCGGCGTCGTGATGCTTGCCGAACCACAGCGTGTTCTTCTCGTCAGCCACGGCCTGGGCACTCGTGCCCCAACCGAACCACCACTCCAGCAACGGCTGCCAAGGTGCGAGCATGACTTACTCCTTGTGGTAGGCGGTGACGCGCTCGACCTCTTCCTTCGAGCCGAGGATCACCGACACGCGCTGGTGCAGGCTCTCCGGCTTGATGTCGAGGATACGCTCGTAACCGTTGGTGGAAGCGCCGCCTGCCTGTTCGATGATGAACGACATCGGGTTGGCTTCGTACATCAGGCGCAGCTTGCCCGGCTTGCTCGGCTCGCGGGCATCGCGTGGGTACATGAACAGGCCGCCACGGGTCAGGATGCGGTGCACATCGGCCACCATCGAGGCGATCCAGCGCATGTTGTAGTTCTTTTTCAGCGGCCCGGTCTCGCCGGCCAGCAGCTCGCCCACGTAGCGTTGCACCGGGGCTTCCCAGTGACGCTGGTTGGACATGTTGATGGCGAACTCGGCAGTGGTGGCCGGTACCTGGATGTTTTCGTGGGTCAGGACGAAGCTGCCCAGCTCGCGGTCCAGGGTGAAGCCCTTGACGCCGTTGCCCAGGGTCAGGATCAGCATGGTCTGCGGGCCGTAGATGGCGTAGCCGGCGGCGACCTGCTGGGTGCCTGGCTGCAGGAATGCGTTCTCGTTCAGGGTTTCGTTCTGGCTCAGGTATTCGTTCGGGCAACGCAGCACCGAGAAGATGGTGCCGACCGAGACGTTGACGTCGATGTTCGACGAGCCGTCCAGTGGGTCGAAGACCAGCAGGTAGGCGCCTTTGGGGTACTTGCCCGGGATCTGGTAGGCATTGTCCATCTCTTCGGAAGCCATGCCGGCCAGGTGACCGCCCCACTCGTTGGCTTCGAGCAGGATGTCGTTGGAAATCACGTCGAGCTTCTTCTGCACCTCGCCCTGCACGTTCTCGGTGCCCATGCTGCCCAGCACGCCGCCCAGGGCGCCCTTGGACACGTGGTGGCTGATCTCCTTGCACGCACGCGCCACCACTTCGATCAGGAAGCGCAGATCGGCAGGGGTATTGTTGCTGCGGGTCTGCTCAATCAGATAGCGACTCAGGGTAACGCGGGACATGTATGGCTCCGAAAAGGAAAGGGGGAGAAAAACCCCCGCAGTTTACAGGGAGAGTGACGGGCTAGCGAGCAAAGAGACTCGACTGGCGGATCAGACGGCGCTTTGACCATTGAGTTCATGCAGCTGGTCGATTGGGGCTGCCGGGCAGCCCCACGCTTCAATCCAAGGCCTTCCAGATCTCGGTCGCATACTCGCGAATGGTCCGGTCCGACGAGAACCAGCCCATCCGCGCCGTGTTCAGCACCGCCACGCGCCACCAGTCCTGCGGCGCGTGCCACAACTCCTCGACCCGCCGCTGGGCGTCCCAGTAGGCATCGAAGTCGGCGCACACCAGGAAGCGGTCGTAGGCGATCAGCCCGTCCACCAACCCGGCATAGCGCGCTGGATCATCAGGCGAGAACACCCCGCTGCGAATCGCCTGCAGCACGTCGCCCAGACGATGGGAGGCGGCGATCGCCGACGCGGCGCCAAAGTCGCCGCTGCGTTTGCGCGCCTCCACCTGCTGCGCGGTCAGGCCGAAGATGAACATGTTCTCCGCCCCCACCTGCTCGCACATCTCGACGTTGGCGCCGTCGAGCGTGCCGATTGTCAAGGCGCCATTGAGGCCAAACTTCATGTTGCTGGTGCCGGAGGCCTCGTAACCCGCCGTGGAAATCTGCTCGGACAGGTCCGCCGCCGGGATGATGCTCTCGGCCAGGCTGACGTTGTAGTTGGGCAGGAACACCACTTTGAGCAGGCCTCGTACCGTGGGGTCGTTATTGACCACCCGGGCGATGTCGTTGGCCAGCTTGATGATCAGTTTGGCCTGGTGGTAGCTGGCCGCCGCCTTGCCGGCAAAAATCTTCACCCTGGGCACCCAGTCGGTGCTGGGGTCATTGCGGATGGCCTGGTACAGCGCCACGGTGTGCAGCAGGTTGAGCAATTGCCGCTTGTACTCGTGAATGCGCTTGACCTGTACGTCGAACAACGCCTCCGGATTCACCGTCACCCCCAACCTGTCCTGGATGATGCTAGCCAGGGCGCGCTTGCTGTGCAGGCGCTGGGCGGCGAACTGCTTGCGGAAGGTAGCTTTGTCGGCATGCGGCGCCAGCCCCTTCAACTTGCCTTCAGGATCGTCGAGCAGCTCGGGACCCAACGCCTCGATCAACATCGCGGTGAGCAGCGGGTTGGCCTGATACAGCCATCGGCGGAAAGTGATGCCGTTGGTCTTGTTGTTGATCCGTTGTGGATAGAGCTTGTGCAGCTCGGCGAATACCGTGCTTTTCATCAGTTTACTGTGCAGCGCAGAGACACCATTGACGCTGTGCGAACCAAGGAACGCCAAGTTGCCCATGCGCACACGCCGGCCATTGTCTTCCTCGATCAACGACACGGCACGCAGCACGTCGAAGTCGTGCAGACCTTTGGCCCGCAGGGCATCGATATGGTAGGCGTTGATCAGGTAGATGATCTGCATGTGCCGCGGCAGCATGCGCTCCATCAGCGCCACCGGCCAGGTTTCCAGAGCCTCGGGCAGCAGCGTGTGGTTGGTGTAGGCCAGAGTCCCTACGGTCAGCTCCCAGGCTTTTTCCCAGGGGATTTCGTGCTGGTCCACCAGTAGGCGCATCAGTTCGGCCACGGCGATCGACGGATGAGTGTCATTGAGCTGAATGGCAGCGGCGTCCGGCAGGTTGAGCAGGTCCTTGTGCATGTTCAGGTGGCGCCGCAGCAGGTCCTGCAGGGAAGCCGATACAAAGAAGTACTCCTGGCGCAGGCGCAGTTCCTGACCCGCCTCGGTGCTGTCGGCCGGATACAACACTCGCGAGATGCTTTCGGCGCGGGCCACTTCGGCCACCGCGCCCAGGTGGTCACCTGCATTGAAGCGCTCCAGGTGCAGCTCCTCCAGCGCCCGGGCACGCCACAGGCGCAAGGTGTTGACGCTGGAGCCGCGCCAGCCGACCACTGGGGTGTCGTAGGCCACCGCACGAACCGTCTCGCCCGGCCACCAGACCTGACGCTGCTGGCCGTTACCTTCGTTCACGGTCTCGACACTGCCGCCGAAACTGATCGGGTAGATCACCTCGGCCCGCTCGAACTCCCATGGGTTGCCGAAGTCCAGCCAGTTCTCAGTTTGCTCCTGCTGCCAGCCATCGACCACCGCCTGACGGAACAACCCATGCTCGTAGCGAATGCCATAGCCATGGGCCGCGATACCGAGGGTCGACATGCTTTCCATGAAGCACGCCGCCAGGCGCCCGAGGCCACCGTTGCCCAGCGCCGCGTCAGGCTCGAGCAGGCGGATGCGCTCCAGGTCGACGTCCAGCCCCTCGAGGGCCTCGCGGGCGATCTCCAGGTAGCCGAGGTTGCTCAGGCTGTCGTACAGCAGGCGGCCGATGAGGAACTCGAGGGAGAGGTAATACACCCGTTTCTGGCTACGTCGGTAGGCCTGGCGAGTGTGATCCATCCAGTGGTCGACCATATGGTCGCGAGCCGCCAGGGCGATGGCCTCGAACCAGTCGTGGTCGAAGGCGTGTTCCGGGTCCTTGCCGACCGCATAGGTCAGCTTGGCCAGCACGGCGGCGCGAAACTCGGCCACTTCTTCATGATGAGCTTTGGCCTCACGGGCCTTGTTTTCCTGGGACATGCGGCATCCTCGGGCAAGTAGGCGAAAGCGCAGGGAGAGTGTTCAGCCTAGACGCTCTGACACACAGCGACAGCGACGGTTCGCGGTTTTCATCCACCGTTTGCGAAACCGGCAAAAGGTTGTTCACAATTTGAACAACTCCGGTATCATCGCGCGCCCCAAAACCGTGATTTTCCTTGCAAGAATAAAACCGCAACCATGAAACCGACCCTGATCGCCGCCGCTGAAGTCGACCGCCTGGAGACTTGGCAGCGCTATGCCAGCCACATGTGTGGTGGCTGCCACTCGACCTGCTGCACCCTGCCGGTGGAGGTGAAGATCAAGGATCTGATCCGCATTGGCGTGGTGGACGAGTTCGAGAAGGACGAGCCACCGAAGAACATCGCCAAGCGCCTGCAGAAGGACGGCATCATCGAACGCTTCAACCAGAAGTCGGGAATCTTCACCCTGACCCGGATGAGTAACGATGACTGCCTCTATCTGGACCGCAAGAGCCGTCTGTGCACCATCTACGACAAGCGCCCGGATACCTGCCGCAACCATCCCAAGGTCGGACCGCGGCCGGGGTATTGCGCGTACAAGCCCAAGGTGGTCGGGCGCTGAGACTGCGCCACGCCTGAAATGTCGGGACTGCAAAGCAGCCCGTATTTCTGAAGGCAAACAAAAACGCCCCCGGCCTTTCGACCGGGGGCGTTTTCATTCAGCCTGAGCTAACTCAGTTCTTGGCTTTCTTGGCAGCGCGGGTACGCTCGCCTTCGTCCAGGATCTTCTTGCGCAGACGGATCGACTTCGGCGTGACTTCGCACAGCTCGTCGTCCTGGATGAACTCCAGGGCCTGTTCCAGGGTGTGGCGAACCGGCGGTACCAGGGCGATGACTTCGTCTTTGCCCGAAGCACGCATGTTGTCGAGCTTCTTGCCTTTGGTCGGGTTCACGCCCAGGTCGTTGTCGCGGCTGTTCAGGCCGATGATCTGACCGTTGTAGATCTCCTGGCCGTGCTCGACGAACAGCTTGCCGCGCGCCTGCAGGGTTTCCAGCGAGTAGGTCAGTGCCTTGCCGGTCTCGACCGAAACCAGTACGCCGTTCAGGCGGCCGGACATCTGGCCCGACTTCATGGTGTCGTAGCGATCGAAGATCGAGGTCAGGATGCCTGCACCGTTGGTCAGGGTCAGGAACTGGTTACGGAAACCGATCAGACCACGGGCTGGAATGTTGTATTCCAGGCGAACACGGCCCTTGCCATCCGGCACCATGTTGGTCAGGTCGCCTTTACGCAGACCCATTTCTTCCATGACCTTGCCCTGGGCTTCTTCAGGGATGTCGATGGTGACGTTCTCGAACGGCTCCTGCTTGACGCCGTCGACTTCGCGGATGATCACTTCAGGACGGCCTACGGCCATCTCGAAGCCTTCACGGCGCATGGTTTCGATCAGAACGGACAGGTGCAGCTCACCACGGCCCGAGACCTTGAACTTGTCTGGGGAGTCCGTTTCCTGGACGCGCAGGGCAACGTTGTACAGCAGCTCCTTGTCCAGACGGTCCTTGATGTTACGGCTGGTGACGAACTTGCCTTCCTTGCCGCAGAACGGCGAGTCGTTGACCTGGAAGGTCATCGAGACGGTTGGCTCGTCGACGGTCAGCGGCTTCATCGCTTCGACCGCGTCCGGGGCGCACAGGGTGTCGGAGATGAACAGCTCGTCGAAACCGCTGATGCAGACGATGTCGCCAGCCTGGGCTTCTTCGACGTCGACGCGGTGCAGGCCGTGGTGACCCATCAGCTTGAGGATTCGACCGTTACGCTTCTTGCCGTTGGTGTCGATGGCGACAACGGGGGTGTTCGGCTTGACGCGACCACGGGCGATACGGCCAACACCGATAACACCGAGGAAGCTGTTGTAGTCCAGTGCCGAGATCTGCATCTGGAACGAGCCTTCACGGTCAACGTCCGGCGCCGGTACGTTGTCGACGATCGACTGGTACAGGGCGGTCATGTCTTCGCCCATGGCGGTGTGGTCCAGACCGGCGATGCCGTTCAGGGCCGAGGCGTAGACGACTTTGAAGTCCAGCTGTTCGTCGGTGGCGCCGAGGTTGTCGAACAGGTCGAAGATCTGGTCCAGAACCCAGTCAGGACGCGCGCCCGGACGGTCGACCTTGTTGATCACGACGATTGGCTTCAGGCCAGCTTCGAAGGCCTTCTTGGTCACGAAGCGGGTTTGCGGCATCGGGCCGTCCTGGGCGTCGACCAGCAGCAGCACGGAGTCGACCATCGACATTACACGCTCAACCTCGCCACCGAAGTCGGCGTGGCCGGGGGTGTCGACGATGTTGATGTGGTAGCCGTTCCAGTTGATGGCGGTGTTCTTCGCCAGAATGGTAATGCCGCGCTCTTTTTCCTGGTCGTTGGAGTCCATGACGCGCTCGTCGTTGAGCTCGTTACGCTCCAGGGTGCCGGACTGGCGCAGGAGTTTGTCGACCAGGGTGGTTTTACCATGGTCAACGTGGGCGATGATGGCGATGTTACGCAGATTTTCGATCACAACTGTATCTCGATCAGAGGATTCGGTTGCCGCCAGTGTAGGCGGCCAATATGTACGGTTTACGGCTCAGCGGGCCCGGTGGTCGGGAGGGCGATGGCGGATGCTGCCGCCATACAGCCCTGGCGTCTTATGTCGGACGATAAACACGCACATTGGCATGTCCCTCACTGAGCAGGTGGTGTGCGTGCAGACGGCTCATCACACCCTTGTCGCAATACAGCAAGTACTGGCGCGTTGGGTCCAGGTGCTTGAACTTGCTGTTGATGGCGTAGAACGGCATGGCCTGGACGTCGATGCCTTCGAGCACCAGAGGTTCGTCTTCCTGGGCGTCGGGATGACGAATGTCGATGACGATATGGCCCGGGAGCGCCTCGGCCACTTCCTCGATTTCGATGTCCTTGCCCAGCTCGTCGATAACATGGTCGATGGAGATGAACTTGGCTCGCTCCAGGGCGCGCTCCAGCACGGCCATGTCGAACTGCTTTTCTTCGTGCTCCATGCGGTGACGCTTGGCATGAGTGGTCGGATTCACCGAGATCACACCGCAATATTCGGGCATGTGCTTGGCGAAGTCGGCGGTACCGATTTCGCTGGCCTGGTCGATGATGTCCTGCTTGTGGCTGGCCAGCAGCGGGCGCAGCACCAGCTTGTCGGTGGCCGAGTCGATGATCGACAGGTTCGGCAAGGTCTGGCTCGACACCTGGGAAATCGCCTCGCCGGTGACCAGCGCGTCGATCTGCAGGCGGTCGGCCATGTGCGCCGCGCCGCGCAGCATCATGCGCTTGAGGGTGACGCCCATGTAGCTGTTGTCGACCTTGTTGAGAATCTCGCCGACCACTTCCTCGAACGGCACGCTGATGAACAGCACGCGCTGGCTGCTGCCGTACTTCTTCCACAGGTAGTGGGCCACTTCCATCACGCCCAGCTCGTGGGCACGGCCACCGAGGTTGAAGAAGCAGAAATGGGTCATCAGGCCGCGGCGCATCATCTGGTAAGCCGCCACGGTGGAGTCGAAACCACCGGACATAAGTACCAGGGTCTGCTCCAGGGCACCCAACGGGTAGCCGCCGATGCCGTTGTGCTGGTTGTGGATCACGTACAGGCGCTGGTCACGGATTTCCATGCGCACCACGACTTCTGGCGTCTTCAGGTCGATGCCGGCGGCGCCGCACTGCTGGCGCAGCTGGCTGCCGACGTAGCGGTCGACGTCCATCGAGGTGAAGTCGTGGTGACCGCCGCGCTTGCAGCGTACCGAGAAGCGCTTGCCGGCCAGCAGATGGCCGAAGTGGTGCTTGCACTTGGCGACGATGTCGTCGAAATCGCCCAGCGGATATTCCTCGACCTGCAGGAAGTGGGTGATACCCGGTGTGCAGGTGAGGCGCTCGATCATCTCGCGCTGGAGCTTCTCGTCCTCGACGCGGGTAACCACTTCGAGATTGTCCCAGACACCATCGACCGCGAGCTCAGGATCGATATCCTTGAGCACGTTGCGAATGTTCTTGCCGAGCTGGCGGATGAAGCGCTTGCGCACCGGCCGGCTCTTGATGGTGATTTCTGGGAAGACTTTGACGATAAGTTTCATTGGTTTAACAGCGCGCCCAGGGCCTACCGAAAATGAGGGGCGCGAATTATAGCGGAAATTGCTCAGCTTTTGACCAACTTTTGTACAGAGGGTTGGATTTATCGCGCATGTACCGTGGCACGGCGGAGCGCCGATGCGACTTGCCCCGCAAGGAGGCCCCGGGCGCGCACCATAATAGTGCAGCAATTCTGAAAAGCGCATCTTATGGGTGCGCTCTGCATCAGCGCCACCTGGACAAATGCCCGCCAACGCCCCCTTTTATCCCACCCTCGCCATTTTCGGGCACTGGCATGCAATTTGCTCCCTTGTGAGGCAGGTAAGCTTGGCCGACTATCCGCGCCCAGCGACACCCTTATTTCCAGGGCAGCGGCCAACTGCGCCCTCGACCATCCGGAGGACAACATGTCGAAGTCGGTTCAACTCATCAAAGATCATGACGTCAAGTGGATTGATCTGCGTTTCACGGACACCAAAGGCATTCAGCATCACGTGACCATGCCAGCGCGCGATGGCCTGGATGAAGACTTCTTCGAAGTCGGCAAGATGTTCGACGGCTCCTCCATCGCTGGCTGGAAAGGCATCGAAGCCTCCGACATGATCCTGATGCCGGTCGACGAAACCGCCGTGCTGGACCCATTCACCGAAGAACCGACCCTGATCATCACCTGCGACATCGTCGACCCGTCGAGCATGCAGGGCTACGATCGTGACCCGCGCGGCATCGCCAAGCGCGCCGAAGAGTACCTGAAGAGCACCGGCATCGGTGACACCGTGTTCGCAGGCCCAGAGCCTGAGTTCTTCATCTTCGACGAAGTGAAGTTCCATTCGGACATCTCCGGCTCGATGTTCAAGATCTTCTCCGAGCAAGGCTCGTGGATGACTGGCGCTGACGTGGAAGGCGGCAACAAAGGCCACCGCCCGGGCGTGAAAGGCGGCTACTTCCCGGTTCCGCCGTTCGACCACGACCACGAAATCCGCACCGCCATGTGCAACGCACTGGAAGAAATGGGCCAGACCGTCGAAGTTCACCACCATGAAGTGGCGACTGCCGGCCAGAACGAAATCGGCGTCAAGTTCAACACCCTGGTGAAGAAAGCTGACGAAGTACAGGCTCTGAAATACGTCGTGCACAACGTTGCCGACGCCTATGGCCGTACCGCCACCTTCATGCCCAAGCCTCTGTACGGCGACAACGGCTCGGGCATGCACGTGCACATGTCGATCTGGAAAGACGGCAAGAACACCTTCTCCGGCGAAGGCTATGCCGGCCTGTCCGATACCGCCCTGTACTTCATCGGCGGCATCATCAAGCACGGCAAGGCCCTGAACGGCTTCACCAACCCGTCGACCAACTCCTACAAGCGTCTGGTCCCAGGTTTCGAAGCTCCGGTGATGCTGGCCTACTCGGCGCGCAACCGTTCCGCCTCGATCCGTATTCCTTACGTCGGCAGCCCGAAAGCCCGTCGTATCGAAGCGCGCTTCCCGGACCCGTCGGCCAACCCGTACCTCGCCTTCGCGGCCCTGCTGATGGCAGGCCTGGATGGCATCCAAAACAAGATCCACCCAGGCGATGCCGCCGACAAGAACCTTTACGACCTGCCGCCTGAAGAGGCCAAGGAAATCCCGCAAGTCTGTGGCAGCCTGAAGGAAGCCCTGGAAGAGCTGGACAAAGGCCGTGCGTTCCTGACCAAGGGCGGCGTGTTCTCCGACGACTTCATCGATGCCTTCATCGAGCTGAAGAGCGAAGAAGAGATCAAGGTCCGCACCTTCGTGCACCCGCTGGAATACGAGCTGTACTACAGCTGCTGATCTGATCGGCGCCTCGCGTCGGTGACATCAGGACGGCCTCCCTCGGGAGGCCGTTTCCATTTTTGCATCGGCATCATCGGACTAGGCTTACAGCCGTATTTGGCAGCACTGCGACACTCGACTCTCCACCAATTCAGGAGATCGCCATGCGCACCACCCACCTCGCCTTCACTTGCTGCCTCGCACTGTCTGGTTGCAGCGCCGCGGCGCCGTCCACTGCGAACCTTGAAACCTTGCTCGACGCCATCGAGCGCCGCCTTGACCTTGCCGAAGCGGTCGCCCTGCACAAATGGGACCGAGGGCAACCGGTGCAGGCCGTTGAACGCGAGCAACAGGTCCTGACCAGTGCACGCCAGGCCGCAACTGCCTACCAACTGGATCCCGCACGCGCCGAAGCATTCTTCGCTGACCAGATCGAGGCCAGTAAACTGCTCCAATATTACCTGCTAGACAGCTGGCACCGGGAACGGCAGGCACCGGACCGTCCTCGACGCGATCTTGGCCAAGATGTGCGCCCCACATTGGACCGCCTTCAGGCGCAACTCCTGGTGGCCCTTGCCCGCTTCGACCAAAGCGCCTCGATCAACTGCCCCGGGTATCTGGCCGACGCACTTCAGCGACGCACCCACGAAGCCACGCGACACCTCGCACTCATCCGCGCCACCGGCCAACTGTGCAAAAACACCTGAGCACCCTATGCTCCATAATGGTGCATGACTAGGCCGAGCGCCTCGGCAGGCATCCCAGTTTGGGTCGCAAGAATCGTTTAACCAAGACTTTGTGTGCCGAATTTGCGCGCATACGCGACTTTATCCGGAAATTCCGCTTCTTTTCGGAGCCTTGGTTTGGATCTTGCATTTTCAATGCATCCTGCACGTCATCCGTGCGCGCCCCAGGTCTGGCCGGGGCGCCAAAAGAGTGCCTACAGAGGTCAACGACGCCTTATGACCATCAGCGATGCACAGCACCGTCTGCTTCTGGACAACCTGACCACGGCTACGCTCCTGCTCAATGCCGAACTGCGCCTGGAGTACATGAACCCCGCTGCGGAAATGCTTCTGGCCGTCAGTGGCCAGCGCAGCCATGGCCAGTTCATCAGCGAGCTGTTCACCGAATCGGCCGAGGCACTCAACTCGCTGCGCCAGGCGGTGGAGCAGGCGCACCCGTTCACCAAGCGCGAAGCCCAGCTGACCTCGCTGACCGGCCAGAGCATCACCGTCGACTACGCCGTCACGCCCATCCTGCACCAGGGCCAGACCCTGCTGCTGCTGGAAGTGCACCCGCGTGACCGCCTGCTGCGCATCACCAAGGAGGAGGCCCAGCTGAGCAAGCAGGAGACCACCAAGATGCTGGTGCGCGGCCTTGCCCACGAAATCAAGAACCCCCTCGGCGGTATTCGCGGCGCGGCGCAGTTGCTGGCCCGCGAGCTGCCCGAGGATGGCTTGCGCGACTACACAAATGTGATCATCGAAGAGGCCGACCGCCTGCGTAATCTGGTCGACCGCATGCTCGGCTCGAACAAGCTGCCGTCGTTATCCATGACCAACATCCACGAAGTGCTTGAGCGGGTGTGCAGTCTGGTCGAGGCGGAGAGCCAGGGCGGCATCACCCTGGTGCGCGATTACGACCCGAGCCTGCCGGACGTACTGATCGACCGTGAGCAGATGATCCAGGCCGTACTCAACATCGTGCGCAACGCCATGCAGGCCATCGCCGGGCAGAACGAACTGCGCCTGGGTCGTATCACCCTGCGCAGCCGCGCCGTGCGCCAGTTCACCATCGGCCATGTGCGCCACCGCCTGGTGGCGCGGATCGAGATCATCGACAACGGCCCCGGCATCCCCGCGGAACTGCAGGACACGCTCTTCTATCCCATGGTCAGCGGCCGCCCGGACGGCACCGGGCTGGGCCTGGCCATCACCCAGAACATCATCAGCCAGCACCAGGGCCTGATCGAATGTGAAAGCCACGCCGGCCACACCACGTTCTCGATCTACCTGCCCCTGGAACAAGGAGCCACCGCCCCATGAGCCGAAGTGAAACCGTCTGGATCGTCGATGATGATCGTTCCATCCGCTGGGTCCTGGAAAAGGCCCTGCAGCAGGAAGGCATGACCACCCAGAGCTTCGACAGCGCCGATGGTGTCATGGGCCGCCTGGCCCGCCAGCAACCGGACGTGATCATCTCGGATATCCGTATGCCCGGCGCCAGCGGTCTCGACCTGCTCGCCCAGATCCGCGAACAGCACCCTGGGCTGCCCGTGATCATCATGACTGCCCATTCCGACCTGGACAGCGCCGTGGCGTCGTATCAGGGCGGTGCTTTCGAGTACCTGCCCAAGCCGTTCGATGTCGACGAAGCGGTGTCGCTGGTCAAACGCGCCAACCAGCACGCCCAGGAGCAACAGGCCCTGGAAGTGCCCCAGGCGCTGGCCCGCACCCCGGAGATCATCGGCGAAGCGCCGGCGATGCAGGAGGTGTTCCGCGCCATCGGCCGCCTCAGCCATTCCAACATCACCGTGCTGATCAATGGTGAGTCGGGTACCGGCAAAGAGCTGGTGGCCCATGCCCTGCATCGCCACAGCCCGCGTGCGGCATCGCCGTTCATTGCCCTGAACATGGCGGCGATCCCCAAGGACCTGATGGAGTCCGAACTGTTCGGCCACGAAAAGGGCGCCTTCACCGGCGCCGCCAACCTGCGTCGCGGGCGTTTCGAGCAGGCCGACGGCGGCACACTGTTCCTCGACGAGATCGGCGACATGCCCGCCGACACCCAGACCCGCCTGCTGCGAGTGCTGGCCGACGGCGAGTTCTACCGGGTCGGCGGCCATGTGCCGGTGAAGGTGGACGTGCGGATCATCGCCGCCACTCACCAAAACCTAGAATCCCTGGTGCAGGCCGGCAAGTTTCGTGAGGACCTGTTCCACCGCCTCAACGTGATCCGCATCCATATCCCGCGCCTGGCCGACCGGCGCGAGGACATCCCGGCGCTGGCCCGCCATTTCCTCGGCCGCGCCGCCCAGGAGTTGGCGGTGGAGCCCAAGCTGCTCAAGCCGGAGACCGAGGAATTCATCCGCAACCTGCCCTGGCCGGGCAACGTGCGCCAGCTGGAGAACACCTGCCGCTGGATCACCGTGATGGCCTCCAGCCGCGAAGTGCTGATCGGTGACCTGCCGCCGGAACTGCTCAACCTGCCCCAGGACGCCGCGCCGGTGACCAACTGGGAACAGGCCCTGCGCCAGTGGGCCGACCAGGCCCTTGCCCGCGGCCAGACCAACCTGCTGGATAGCGCCGTGCCCAGCTTCGAGCGGATCATGATCGAAACCGCGCTCAAGCACACCGCTGGGCGACGTCGCGATGCGGCGCTGTTGCTGGGCTGGGGACGCAATACCCTGACGCGCAAGATCAAGGAGCTGGGGATGAATATCGCCGGAGGGGATGAGGACGAGGCGGAAGAGCACTGAATCCAAACGTTGCAACGAATCGTGAGGCCAGCCCGCTCCCACGCCATTGATGTCGTGGGAACGGGCTGGCCCCACGAGCGGTGCATGCACCGATTACGTGCCCCTTGCACCGTGACGAGGCAAATAATCCACCAAGACCGCTGTAGATACCGGCTAACCCCTGTTTTTCCATACCGATAAAACTGGCACGACACCTGCATTAACCCAGACATCTCCAGTTTCGGGGACCCTGGTACAGGCAGGCCGGGATATCCCCTCTTTTATTCGTGCAGCCTGACCTGCACCCGCCAACGCCCCGCCTCCTGCGCGCCGGCCCATTCGCCGCGCAGGGGGCGCGCAGCGACGAGCGTCAACAGCAAGCCTTTCTCGCTCTTCTGCAAACGCCAGCCCACCGGCTTGTCCTGCAACATCAACTGGCCCCGCGCGGCCTTGCCCTCGGCCTGGAACACCACGGCCACGGTACCCTCGACATTCTCGCCATGCAGTTGCGGCTCTTCGTTGAACCACAGGTCCAGCCCGCCCTGGACCACCTCGACCTGCTCCAGCACCCGCTCCTCGGGCGCCGTCAGCCGGCCGATCATCAGGCCCACGAGCATGCCGAAGATCGCCAGCGAAAGCAGCACCCGCGGCCAGGCCTTCGAACGCGGGTCGGGTTCGGGGGTAGAATGCTCGTCATCTTCACGCTTGGAGCCGTGCATGTTTCACGTCATCCTTTTTCAACCAGAAATTCCGCCGAATACCGGCAACATCATCCGCCTGTGCGCCAACAGCGGCTGCGCCCTGCACCTGATCGAGCCCATCAGCTTCGAACTGGACGACAAGCGCTTGCGCCGGGCAGGGTTGGACTACCACGAGTATGCCACGCTACAGCGCCACCAAAGCCTGGCCGAATGCCTGGAAAGCCTGAATCAGCCTCGGCTGTTCGCGTTCACCACCAAAGGCTCGCACCCGTTTCATGAGGTCGAGTACCAGCCCGGTGACGCCTTCCTGTTCGGGCCTGAAAGTCGTGGCCTGCCGGCCGAGGTGCTGGACAGCCTGCCTGCCGAACAACGCCTGCGCCTGCCGATGCGGCCGGGGTGCCGGAGCTTGAACCTGTCCAATACCGTGGCGGTGACGGTGTACGAGGCGTGGCGCCAGCAGGGGTTTGCCGGAAGCTGATGCGCTTGCCGCTCGGGCCCGATCACCAGCAAGGCATGAAAAAGGCGACCACGAAGGTCGCCTTTTGCTTTACCGGCAGAAATTACTGCACGGTCGGCACTTCACCGGCTTCCTGCATGCGCTGCATCTCTTGCGCGTACAGGGCGTCGAAGTTGACCGGCGACAGCATCAGCGCCGGGAACGAACCACGGGTCACCAGGCTGTCCAGGGTCTCGCGGGCGTACGGGAACAGGATGTTCGGGCAGAACGCGCCGAGGGTGTGGCTCATCGAAGCGGCATCGAGGTTGGCGATCAGGAAGATGCCGGCCTGTTGCACTTCGGCGATGAACGCCACTTCGTCACCGTTCTTGACGGTCACCGACAGGGTCAGCACCACTTCGTGGAAGTCGCCTTCCAGGGCTTTCTGGCGGGTGTTCAGGTCCAGCGATACGCTCGGCTCCCACTGCTGGCGGAAGATCTGCGGGCTTTTCGGAGCCTCGAACGACAGATCGCGCACGTAGATGCGCTGCAGGGAGAATTGTGGTGCGGTTTCTTCAGCACCAGCGCCGTTGTTCTGTTGGTCAGTCATGGCAGATCCTTTTCCTAATGTTCTTGAATGCAGTGCGAATCAGGCCGCCAGCAGCGCGTCGAGCTTGCCCGCGCGCTCCAGGGCATAGAGGTCATCGCATCCACCGACGTGCGTGCTGCCGATCCAGATCTGCGGCACCGAGGTACGGCCGGCCTTCTGGCTCATTTCGGCGCGAACCTGGGGTTTACCGTCGACCTTGATCTCCTCGAACGCCACGCCCTTGCTCTCGAGCAGGTACTTGGCGCGCATGCAGTAGGGGCAGTAGTCGCTGGAATAGACGATGACGGGCTTCATATCACTTCACCAGGGGCAGGTTATCGGCTTTCCAGCTGGAAACGCCACCGCTGAGCTTGGCGGCGGTGTAACCAGCCTTGAGCAGTTCGCGGCACAGGGTACCGGACTGCTGGCCCATCGCGTCGACGACGATCAGGGTCTTGTCTTTGTGTTTTTCCAGCTCGGTCATGCGGCCGGCCACTTTGTCCTGCGGCATGCTCAGTGCACCGACGATATGCCCGGCCGAGTATTCCTTGGCAGTACGGATATCGATCACCACGGCCTTGTCGGCGTTGACCAGGGCGGTCAGCTGGCCGTTGCTCAGGCTCTGGCCGCCACGGCGGACTTCATTGACCAGCAGCAGGACCAGCAGGACGACGAAAATGGCCACCAGGATGAAGTGATCTGTCGCGAATTGAATCAGGTGAGCAACCATCAGGGGTGTTCCAGGCGATTGAAAATGGCGGCCAGTATACACAGCCCCCCATGACCGCCAAAGCCCACCGGGCTGGCGGCAAACACGCCTTCATGTTGCATGCCTGACCGCGCTGGTCGGGCAAAGGGAGGAATATTCGCCGTCGCTGGCGGATTTGCCCTAAAATGCGTGTCTTTATCATCTTTGAACAACCGTGAGTTTGATTGATGACGAGTACGCCTAAACCCCTGGTCCTGATCATCCTGGATGGCTTCGGTCACAGCGAAAGCCCCGAATACAACGCCATCTTCGCCGCCAACACGCCGGTCTACGACCGCCTGCGCGCCACCCAGCCGCATGGTCTGATCTCCGGCTCCGGCATGGACGTGGGGCTGCCCGACGGGCAGATGGGCAACTCGGAAGTCGGTCACATGAACCTCGGCGCCGGCCGCGTGGTGTACCAGGACTTCACCCGGGTGACCAAGGCCATCCGCGACGGCGACTTCTTCGAAAACCCGGTGCTCACCGGCGCAGTGGACAAGGCCGTGGGTGCCGGCAAGGCCGTGCACATCCTCGGCCTGCTCTCCGACGGTGGCGTGCACAGCCACCAGGACCACCTGGTGGCCATGGCCGAACTGGCCGCGCAACGTGGCGCCGAAAAGATCTACCTGCATGCCTTCCTTGACGGCCGCGACACGCCGCCGCGCAGCGCGCAATCGTCCATCGAGTTGCTCGACGCCACCTTCGCCAAGCTCGGCAAGGGCCGCATCGCCAGCCTGATCGGCCGCTACTATGCGATGGACCGCGACAACCGCTGGGACCGCGTCAGCGCCGCCTACAATCTGATCGTCGACAGCGCCGCCGAATTCACCGCAGCGACCGCCGTGGCCGGCCTTGAAGCCGCCTACGCCCGCGACGAGAGCGACGAGTTCGTCAAGGCCACGCGCATTGGCGAGGCGGTCAAGGTCGAAGACGGCGACGCCGTGATCTTCATGAACTTCCGTGCCGACCGCGCCCGCGAGCTGTCACGCGTGTTCGTCGAGCCCGATTTCAACGAATTCCCGCGCGCGCGCCTGCCCAAGCTGGCGGCCTACATCGGCCTGACCCAGTACTCGGCGAAGATCCCGGCCCCGGCGGCTTTCGCCCCGGCCAGCCTGAACAACGTGCTCGGCGAGTACCTGGCGAAGAACGGCAAGACCCAGCTGCGCATCGCCGAAACCGAGAAGTACGCCCATGTCACTTTCTTCTTCTCGGGCGGGCGCGAAGAGCCGTTCGAAGGCGAAGAACGCATCCTGATCCCGTCGCCGAAGGTCGCCACCTACGACCTGCAGCCGGAAATGAGCGCCCCTGAAGTCACCGATCGTATCGTCGAGGCCATCGAGCAGCAGCGTTATGACGTGATCGTGGTCAACTACGCCAACGGCGACATGGTCGGCCACACCGGCGTGTTCGATGCCGCGGTCAAGGCCGTGGAGGCGCTGGACGGTTGCGTCGGTCGCATCGTCGAGGCGCTGGACAAGGTCGGCGGCGAAGCGCTTATCACCGCCGACCACGGCAACGTCGAGCAGATGGAAGACGAATGCACCGGCCAGGCGCACACCGCCCATACCACCGAGCCGGTGCCGTTCATCTATGTCGGCAAGCGTCACGTGAAGGTCCGTGACGGCGGTGTACTGGCAGACGTGGCGCCGACCATGCTCGAGCTGCTGGGGCTGGAAAAACCGGCGGAGATGACCGGCACCTCGATCCTGATCGACGCCTGATCGATGTAGCGGGGCTGCCTTGCGGCCCCCAAAACAGTTGAATTCCAGACCAACGCCCCGCCGCACACGCCGCTGGGCGTTTTTTTTGCACGGCTGCGCGGGCATACTAGGCCAGTCTCCATCCCTGGTACGCCCAACCCCATGCTCCGCGCCCTGTTCCTACTCGCCCTGTCATGCCTGCTTGCTCCGGCCTTCGCTGCCGATGAGCGCGCGCAGACCCAACAACAGCTGGACGCCACCCGCCAGGACATCGCCGAGCTGAAAAAGATGCTGGGCAAGCTCCAAGAGGAAAAGTCCGGCGTGCAGAAAGACCTCAAGGCCACCGAGACCGATATCGGCAACCTCGAGAAACAGGTGGAGGCTCTGCAGCAAGAACTAAAAAAGACCGAGGGCGAGCTGGAGCGCCTTGACCACGAGAAAAAAAAACTCCAGAGCGCCCGCGTTGAACAGCAACGCCTGATTGCCATCCAGGCCCGTTCGGCCTACCAGAACAACGGTCGCGAGGAATACCTCAAGCTGCTGCTGAACCAGCAGAATCCCGAGAAGTTCGCCCGTACCCTCACCTATTACGACTATCTCAGCAAAGCGCGCATGGACCAGTTGCGCACCTTCAACGAGACCTTGCGCCAGTTGGCCAACGTCGAGCAGGACATCGCCGGCCACCAGCAGCAGTTGCTGGCACAACGTGCCGAGCTCGACACTCAGCGTCTGGCCCTTGTCGCCGAACGCGACAAGCGCCAACAGGTGCTGGCCAAGCTCAGCAACGACATGAAGGAGCGCGACCAGAAACTTCAGAGCCGCGAGCAGGACCAGGCCGACCTGAGCAAGGTGCTCAAGACCATTGAGGAAACCCTCGCCCGCCAGGCACGCGAGGCCGAAGAGGCACGTCAGCGGGCACTGCTGGCCAAACAGGAAGAAGAGAAACGCCGTAAGGCGCAGGCTTTGGCCGCCGCGCGCCGCAGCCAGGAACCCGAGGAAGCCCCAAAGAAGGCCCGGACTACCTTGGGCCCGGTGGTTTCCAGCGACACGGCCAGCTATGGCGGCGCATTTTCTTCGGCACGGGGAAAACTTCCATGGCCGGTCAATGGTCGATTGCTGGCACGCTTCGGTGACACCCGCGGCGGTGATGCGCGGGCCAAGTGGGACGGGGTGATGATCAGCGCCAATGCGGGCACCCAGGTACGCGCCGTGCATGGCGGGCGGGTGGTGTTCGCCGACTGGTTGCGCGGCGCTGGACTTCTGGTCATTCTCGACCATGGCAATGGCTACCTGAGCCTGTACGGCCACAACCAGAGCCTGCTCAAGAGCGCCGGCGACATCGTCAAGGCCGGCGAGGCCATTTCCACGGTCGGCGACAGTGGTGGCCAGGACAGCGCCGGCCTGTACTTCGCGATTCGCCAGCAGGGCCAGCCCACCGACCCCGCGCAATGGTGCCGAGGTTAGTTAGTGCTACTTTAACGGCGCCATCCACGAAACGGCGGCGCCGATGCTCCCGCTGGGAGCACCAACAGGATCAGGAGTTCGTTCGACATGCTGCACTCGCCTCGTCTCACCCAGCTGGCCCTGACCATCGCCCTGGTCATCGGCGCGCCGTTGGCCATTGCCGCCGAACCGGCCAAGCCAGGGGCCAAGCAGGCCGCGGTGCCGGCCACCGAGGTGACCGCCAAGGCACCCTTGCCGCTGGAGGAGCTGCGTACTTTCGCCGAGGTCATGGACCGCATCAAGGCGGCTTATGTGGAACCGGTCGACGACAAGACCCTGCTGGAAAACGCCATCAAGGGCATGCTCAGCAACCTCGACCCACACTCGGCCTACCTCGGCCCCGAAGACTTCCAGGAGCTGCAGGAAAGCACCAGCGGTGAGTTCGGCGGACTGGGCATAGAGGTCGGCATGGAGGACGGCTTCGTCAAGGTTGTCTCGCCCATCGACGACACACCGGCCTCCCGCGCCGGCATCGAGGCCGGCGACCTGATCGTCAAGATCAACGGCGCGCCGACCCGTGGCCAGACCATGACCGAGGCCGTGGACAAGATGCGCGGCAAGATCGGCGAGAAGATCACCCTCACCCTGGTGCGCGACGGCGGCACGCCGTTCGACGTGACGCTGGCCCGGGCGGTGATCCAGGTCAAGAGCGTCAAGAGCCAGTTGCTGGAGAACGACTACGGCTACATCCGCATCACCCAGTTCCAGGTCAAGACCGGCGACGAGGTGGGCAAGGCCCTGGCCAAGCTGCGCAAGGACAACGGCAAGAAGCTGCGCGGCGTGGTCCTCGACCTGCGCAACAACCCCGGCGGCGTGCTGCAGTCGGCGGTCGAAGTGGCCGACCACTTCCTCACCAAAGGCCTGATCGTCTACACCAAGGGCCGCATCGCCAATTCCGAACTGCGCTACTCCGCCGACCCGGCCGATGCCAGCGAAGGCGTGCCACTGGTGGTATTGATCAACGGCGGCAGCGCCTCGGCCTCGGAGATCGTCGCCGGCGCCCTGCAGGACCAGAAGCGCGCCGTACTGATGGGCACCGACAGTTTCGGCAAGGGCTCGGTGCAGACCGTACTGCCGTTGGCCAACGACCGTGCGCTGAAGCTCACCACCGCTCTGTACTTTACCCCCAATGGCCGCTCGATCCAGGCCCAGGGCATCGTCCCGGACATCGAAGTGCGCCCGGCCAAGCTGACCGCCGAAGCCGACAACGACAACTTCAAGGAAGCCGACCTGCAGGGTCACCTGGGCAACGGCAACGGCGGCGCCGACCGACCGACCGGCAGTACCAAGCGCAAGGATCGCCCACAGGACAACGACTTCCAGCTCAGCCAGGCCCTCAGCCTGCTCAAGGGCCTGAACATCACCAAGGGTGACTGATACCCGCCATGCGTTATCTGCTGTCCCTGCTGTTCTGCCTGCTGGCCGGCGTTGCACAAGCGGCCCCGGCCAAGGCCTACATGAGCATCATCATCGACGACCTGGGCCAGAGCAGCGAACGCGACAGCCGTACGCTCGCCCTGCCCGGCCCGGTGACCATGGCGATCATGCCCGACACCCCGCACGCCACCGACTTCGCCCGCCAGGCCCACAAGGCTGGGCGCACGGTGATCCTGCACATGCCCATGGACCCTGCCACCGGGCCCTACGCCTGGCACCCAGGCATCGCCCTCGACGAACTGGCCCGGCGCCTGGATGCCGCCCTGGTCAAGGTGCCCTACGCCGCCGGCATCAACAACCACATGGGCAGCCGCATGACCGCCCAGCGCGAGCCGATGGCCTGGTTGATGGGTGAACTACAACGCCGCCATCTGTTCTTCGTCGACAGCCGCACCAGTGCGGCGACGGTGGCGGCGGCAGAGGCCCAGGCGCTGGGGTTGGCGCATCTCTCGCGGGATGTTTTTCTTGACGACGTACGAACGAACGAGGCCATTGCCGGGCAACTGCGTCTTGGTATCGAGGTGGCCCGCAAGCAGGGTTCGGCGGTACTGATTGGGCACCCATATCCGCAGACACTGAGCGTCCTGGCGCAAGAGATTCCCCGACTCAAGAGCCAGGGGATCGAGTTGATCAGCCTGCGACAGATGATCGCCGAACGCGGTAACCAGGCCATGCCCGCCCACGGCAGGCAAGGCCGCTACACGAATGCGAGCCCTGTCAGAAAGCAATGATCCCCTGTGCCTCGGGAGAACCTCCTGGAGGCAGCCACCCACTGACAACGAAAACAAAAAGGGCCCGGCTCTTACGAACCGGGCCCTTGCCTGATATCAGCCGATATCAGCTGTACACACGTCCCAGCAACTGGCGGTGGCTTTCGAACTGATCAAGCACATCACGCACGATCTGCTCGCGGGTGAAGCCCATCAGGTCGTACTCCTGGCTGCCGTCGTGCAGGTACACCTCGGCGCGGTAGAAGCGCTGCTGCACTTCCGGCTCGCCCTCGACCGGCGCCTCGCTCGGCGCGGCCAGGTAGCCATCCAGGCTGGCCTCGTAGACGAAGGGGTTTCCCTCTTCCATCATCACACGCAGGCCCATCATGTTGCGCGACTGACCTACCCGGGTCTCGACCTCGAAGCCCAGGGTACGCAGCTGCTCGGCGGCTTCTTTCAGCGCCGGGCTGACCTGTTTGTCCATGAACCGCTGCACTACGGCCTGGGTCGGCTGCAGGTCCAGCTGGCTGAGACGCTCGCTGAAACCGCGACGACCACGGGCGGCCAGTTCGGCGCGCTCGCTCTCGACCGCGACGTCCTGCTTCATCGCCTTCATCAGGCCGAACATGAACAGCACCAGGACCACCGAGAACGGCAGGCCGGCCAGTACCACCATGGTCTGCATGGCTTCGAAGTTACCGGCGAACAGCAGGCCGATGGTGACCAGGGTGATGACCACCGACCAGAACACCACCATCCAGTGCGGGGCGTCTTCGTCGACCTTGCCGCCTTTGCACGACAGGTTGGCCATCATCACCGCGCCGGAGTCGGCGGGGGTGAGGAACAGCACGAAGCCGACGAACACTGCCAGGCCGATGACGATCTTGGCGGCCGGGAAGAATTCCAGCAGCTGGTAGATAGACATCGATGGCTGTTCGAGCGCGGTCTTGCCCAGTTCCACCGCGCCTTGGTTGATCACCAGGTCCAGCGCGGTGTTGCCGAAGATCGACAGCCAGGCCAGGGTGAAGCCCAGCGGGATCAGCAGCACGCCGCTGACCAGCTGACGCACGGTCCGGCCCTTGGAGATACGGGCAATGAACATGCCGACGAACGGGCCCCAGGAGATCCACCAGGCCCAGTAGAACACGGTCCACAGGCCCAGCCAGCGCTCGGACTTGTCGTTGTCGCCTTCATACACATACAGGTCGAAGGTCTTCAGCACGACGCCGTTGAGGTAGTCACCGATGTTCTGCACGAAGCCGTTGAGCAGGTGCAGGGTATTGCCGGCCAGCAGCACGAAGATCAGCAGGCCGCTGAACAGCAGGATGTTCAGGTTGGACAGGCGGCGGATGCCGTTCTCCACGCCCGACACCGCGGCCACGGTGGCTACGCCGGCCATGACCAGGATCACCACCAGCAGGTTGGTCTTGCTGTGGCCCATGCCGAACAGGTATTCCAGGCCCGAGGCCACCTGCATCGAGCCGATACCCAGGTTGGTCACGAGGCCCAGCAGGGTGACGAACATGCCGAAGATGTCCACGGCATGGCCGGCACCGCCCTTGACCCAACGCTCGCCGACCAGCGGATACAACGCCGAGCGCAGTGCCAATGGCTGGTTATGGCGGTAGGCGAAGTAACCCACGGCAAGGCCGACCAAGGCGTAGATCGCCCAGCCGTGCAGGCCCCAGTGCAGGAAAGTCAGTTGCAAGCCTTGGCGCGCGGCCTCGAGGCTGGCAGGCGTGCCTTCCGGCGGGTTGAAGTAGTGATCCAGCGGCTCGGAGGCACCGAAGTACAGCAGCGAGATACCGATACCAGAGGAGAACAGCATGCCGGCCCAGGCGCCGTAGCTGAAGTCCGGGGTGTCGTCCTTGCCGCCCAGCTTGAGCTTGCCGAAGTCGGAGAAGGCCAGGTAGACGACGAACAGCAGGTAACCACAGATGACCAGCATGTAGTACCAGCCAAAGGTGCGGGTCAGCCATTTCTGGGCGACGCCCAGCACCTGGCCGGCGGCTTCGGGTACAGCGATCAGCAAGGCAGTCAGAACGAGGATCATCAGCGCCGAGGTGTAGAACACCACGCGATTGACCCGTACCCGCTCGGCGGGGGGCTTTGTCAGGGAGGCAGAACTCATTGCACGAATGCTCCGGGCAGTGCGGCAGTGGAGGCTAAACAGTTATTTCCCACGCAATTGGTGCAATAGCCCTACTGCGTCAGGTGTTATAAAAGCACCCTGGAAACCGTGATCCCGAATAGAAACGTTGCAAAAAAATCAGACCGGTCGCCTGTGGCAAATCTTGCTCTCCCTGAGGAGGTGCGCGCATTCGCCACAGCCACCTGGCCCGCTCCAAAGGGCCGGCCGCGCAGCCCGTGACTGCTCGGCAAAATCTGTCTTTCGCATCGCTCATGCCCGTCAACGCCTTGTATTCCGGGGGTTACGCGATTTCCTGGGGTGTCGATTCGTGCCTCTGTGACCGTCCGAAAAACTGTCAATGGCACAAATTGTCGCAGAGCTTATTCTTTATTGATTGAACGTTCAATCAAAACAAAATAGACTGGTCTTCGCCGAGGTAGCCGCTTGTCGTCTGCCCGCAGGCCTGAGGAGAGAGCAAGATGCCCAAGGTCGGTATGCAACCCATCCGCCGCCAGCAGTTGATCGAAGCCACCTTGCAGGCGGTCGATCAGGTCGGACTGGGAGATGCCAGCATTGCGCTGATTGCCCGTTTGGCCGGTGTGTCGAACGGCATCATCAGTCACTACTTTCAGGACAAGAACGGCCTGATCGCAGCGACGATGCGCTACATCATGAACATGCTCAACGAGGGTGTGATCGCGCGTCGTCAGGCCCTCACGGACGACAGCCCGCGCGCCCACCTGAAGGTGATCATCGAAGGCAACTTCGATGCGAGCCAGGTGAATGGCCCGGCTATGAAAACCTGGCTGGCCTTCTGGGCCTCCAGCATGCACCAGCCGTCTTTGCACAGGTTGCAGCGGATCAACGACCACCGCCTGTATTCCAACCTGTGCTGCCAGTTCCGCCGCGCCCTGCCGCTCTACCATGCGCGCAAGGCTGCCCGCGGCCTGGCAGCGTTGATCGACGGCCTGTGGCTGCGTGGCGCCCTGTCGGGTGACGCATTCGACACCGAGCAGGCAATACGCATCGCTTACGAATACATGGATCTACAACTGGCTAAGCAGCAGACCCTGGGCACGAACGACCAGGCCGCTGAACAGCCGCGCGCAGCGACCAGCCAGCCGGCAGGAGCGTGACGCGGCAGCCAACCACACACTGCACTTGCGAGGACACTATGGCCCGTTTCGGAACGCAAAAACTCTACATCGATGGCGCTTACGTCGACGCCGGCAGCGATGCCACCTTCGAAGCCATCAACCCAGCTACCGGCGAAGTCCTCGCCCACGTGCAGCGCGCAACTCAAGCTGACGTCGAGAAGGCCGTCGAAAGCGCCGAGCGTGGCCAGAAAGTCTGGGCCGCCATGACCGCCATGCAGCGTTCGCGCATCCTGCGCCGCGCCGTCGACATCCTGCGCGAGCGCAACGACGAGCTGGCCATGCTGGAAACCCTGGACACCGGCAAGTCGTACTCCGAAACCCGCTACGTCGACATCGTCACCGGCGCCGACGTGCTGGAGTACTACGCAGGCCTGGTACCGGCCATCGAAGGTGAGCAGATCCCCCTGCGCGAATCGTCCTTCGTCTACACCCGCCGCGAGCCGCTGGGCGTGACCGTCGGTATCGGCGCCTGGAACTACCCGATCCAGATCGCCCTGTGGAAATCCGCCCCGGCCCTGGCCGCCGGCAACGCGATGATCTTCAAGCCGTCGGAAGTCACCTCGCTGACCACCCTGAAACTGGCCGAGATCTTCACCGAAGCCGGCCTGCCGAACGGCGTGTTCAACGTCCTGACCGGCAGCGGTCGCGAAGTCGGCACCTGGCTGACCGAGCACCCGCGCATCGAGAAAGTCTCCTTCACCGGTGGCACCACCACCGGCAAGAAAGTCATGGCCAGCGCCTCGAGCTCGTCGCTCAAGGAAGTCACCATGGAACTGGGCGGCAAGTCGCCGCTGATCATCTGCGACGACGCCGACCTGGACAAGGCCGCCGACATCGCGATGATGGCCAACTTCTACAGCTCCGGTCAGGTCTGCACCAACGGCACCCGAGTGTTCATCCCTGCCGCGATGAAAGCCGCCTTCGAAGCCAAGATCGCCGAGCGCGTCGCTCGTATCCGTGCCGGCAACCCGGAAGACGAGAACACCAACTTCGGCCCGCTGGTCAGCTTCCAGCACATGGAAAGCGTACTGTCCTACATCGCCAAGGGTAAAGAAGAAGGCGCCCGCGTCCTCTGCGGCGGTGAGCGCCTACTGAACGGCGACTTCGCCAAGGGCGCGTTCGTCGCCCCGACCGTGTTCACCGACTGCACCGACGACATGACCATCGTCAAGGAAGAGATCTTCGGCCCAGTGATGAGCATCCTCAGCTACGAGACCGAGGAAGAAGTCATCCGTCGCGCCAACGACACCGAATACGGCTTGGCCGCCGGTGTCTGCACCAACGACATCAGCCGCGCCCACCGCATCATCCACAAGCTCGAAGCCGGTATCTGCTGGATCAACGCCTGGGGCGAGTCGCCGGCCGAAATGCCGGTTGGCGGTTACAAGCAGTCGGGCGTCGGCCGTGAAAACGGTGTCAGCTCGCTGGCGCAATACACTCGCATCAAGTCGGTTCAGGTCGAGCTGGGCGGCTACAACTCGGTTTTCTAAACCTGGTCCCGCCACGCCCGCGCCCTTGAGCGCGGGCGTTTCCGCTCCCTGACAACTGCCAACGAGGGTACTTCAATGTCCCAAGAATTCGATTACATCATCGTCGGTGCCGGTTCGGCCGGTAACACCCTGGCCACCCGCCTGACCGAAGACGCCAGCGTCACCGTCCTTCTGCTCGAAGCCGGCGGCCCGGACTACCGCTTCGACTTCCGCACCCAGATGCCGGCCGCCCTGGCCTTCCCCCTGCAGGGCCGTCGCTACAACTGGGCCTACGAGACCGATCCGGAGCCGCACATGGACGGCCGCCGCATGGAATGTGGCCGCGGCAAGGGCCTGGGTGGCTCCTCGCTGATCAACGGCATGTGCTACATCCGCGGCAACGCCATGGACTTCGACGGCTGGGCTGAACTGCCGGGCCTCGAGGACTGGACCTACCTGGACTGCCTGCCGTACTTCCGTAAAGCCGAAACCCGCGACATCGGCCCGAACGACTACCACGGCGGCGAAGGCCCGGTCAGCGTGGCCACGCCGAAAGCCGGCAACAACCCGCTGTTCCACGCCATGGTCGAAGCCGGCGTGCAGGCCGGCTACCCGCGCACCGAAGACCTCAACGGCTACCAGCAGGAAGGTTTCGGCCCGATGGACCGTTCGGTGACCAAGAACGGCCGTCGCTCCAGCACTGCCCGCGGCTACCTGGACCAGGCCAAGAAGCGTCCGAACCTGACCATCGTCACCCACGCCCTCAGCGACCGTGTATTGTTCGATGGCAAGCGCGCCATTGGCGTGACCTACCTGGTCGGTGACAGCGAAGAGCGCGTCGAAGCCCGCGCGCGCAAGGAAGTCATCGTATCCTCCGGCGCCATCGCCTCGCCGCAGCTGCTGCAGCGTTCCGGCGTCGGCCCGCGCGCGCTGCTGGAAAGCCTCGATATCCCGGTGGTCCACGACCTGCCGGGCGTCGGCGAGAACCTGCAGGACCACCTTGAACTTTACCTGCAGTACGCCTGCACCCAACCGGTGTCGCTGTATCCGTCGCTGCTGTGGTGGAACCAACCGGCCATCGGTGCAGAGTGGCTGTTCAACGGCACCGGCATCGGCGCCAGCAACCAGTTCGAGGCCGGCGGCTTCATCCGCACCCGTCCTGAATTCAAGTGGCCGAACATCCAGTACCATTTCCTGCCGGTAGCGATTAACTACAACGGCTCGAACGGTGTGAAAGAGCACGGCTTCCAGGCCCACATGGGCTCCATGCGCTCACCTGCCCGTGGTAGGATCCAGGCCAAGTCGAAAGACCCACGCCAGCACCCAAGCATCCTGTTCAACTACATGTCCACCGAGCAGGACTGGCAGGAATTCCGCGACGGCATCCGCCTGACCCGCGAAATCATGGCCCAGCCAGCGCTGGATCCGTACCGCGGCCGCGAGATCAGCCCGGGCGCGCACGTGCAGACCGATGAAGAGCTGGACAAATTCATCCGCGAGCACGCCGAAACCGCATTCCACCCGTCCTGCTCGTGCAAGATGGGCACCGACGAGATGGCGGTGGTCGACGGCGAGGGTCGCGTGCACGGCATGCAGGGCCTGCGAGTGGTCGACGCCTCGATCATGCCACTGATCATCACCGGCAACCTCAACGCGACCACGATCATGATCGCCGAGAAGATCTCGGACAAGATCCGTGGCCGCAAGCCGCTGCCGCGCAGCACCGCCAAGTACTACGTGGCGGGTGATGCACCGGTGAAGGGCAAGCCGATGCGTGAAGTGAAGCAGGCCTGACCTGCGCCGACTCAATCGCGGATAAATCCGCTCCTACAAACGCGTAGCACCTTGTAGGAGCGGATTCATCCGCGAAGGGCCAGCACTGACCACACAAGAAAAGGCACCTTTCGAGGTGCCTTTTCTACATCTGCAGAAACGCTTTACAGCCTGCCAATTCATCAGGTTAGAATCGATTGGCACGCGACCTGCTAGTTCACAGTTGCAAGTTCCTTTCCCGCTGTCCCGGAGTACCTGCCTTTGGATGCAAGCACCATCAACAGCCTGTTCCTGATCGGCGCATTGCTGGTGGGCGCAAGTATCCTGGTCAGCTCGCTGTCATCGCGCCTGGGCATCCCCATCCTGGTCATCATCCTCGCCGTCGGCATGGTCGCGGGCGTGGACGGTGGCGGCATCATCTTCAACAATTACCCGACCGCCTACCTGGTGGGCAACCTGGCGCTTGCGGTCATCCTGCTCGACGGCGGCCTGCGCACCCGGGTGGCGAGCTTCCGCGTGGCGCTGTGGCCGGCGCTGTCGCTGGCCACGGTGGGCGTGTTGATCACCACCGGGCTGACCGGCATGGTCGCCGCCTGGCTGTTCGACCTGAGCCTGATCCAAGGCCTGCTGATCGGCGCCATCGTCGGCTCCACCGACGCCGCGGCGGTGTTCTCGCTGCTGGGCGGCAAGGGGCTTAACGAACGGGTCACCGCCACCCTGGAAATCGAATCGGGCAGCAACGACCCGATGGCGGTGTTCCTCACCGTGACCCTGATCGACATGATCGCCAGCGGCCAGACCGGCCTGCACTGGAGCCTGCTCACCCACCTGCTGCGCGAGTTCGGCATTGGCGGCCTGATGGGCCTGGGCGGCGGCTGGCTGATGCTGCAACTGGTCAATCGTATCAACCTGGCCGGCGGCCTGTACCCGATCCTGGTGGTGGCCGGCGGCCTGGTGGTGTTCTCCCTGACCAACGCCCTGCACGGCAGCGGTTTCCTCGCCGTATACCTGTGCGGGCTGGTGCTGGGCAACCGGCCGATCCGCAGCCGTCACGGTATCCTGCACATGCTCGACGGCATGGCCTGGCTGGCGCAGATCGGCATGTTCCTGGTGCTCGGCCTGCTGGTCACGCCCCACGACCTGCTGCCCATCGCCCTGCCCGCCCTGGGCCTGGCACTGTGGATGATCCTGGTGGCCCGGCCGCTGTCGGTGGTCGCCGCCTTGCTGCCGTTCAAGGCCTTCCATGGTCGCGAGAAAGGTTTCATCAGCTGGGTCGGCCTGCGCGGCGCGGTGCCAATCATCCTGGCGGTGTTCCCGCTGATGGCCGGCCTGCCCCAGGCCCAACTGTTCTTCAACCTGGCGTTCTTCATCGTGCTGGTGTCGCTGTTGGTACAAGGCACCAGCCTGCCGTGGATGGCCAAACTGCTGAAGGTCACGGTACCGCCGGACCCGGCACCGATTTCCCGCTCCGCGCTTGAAGTGCATGTCACCAGCGAATGGGAGCTGTTCGTCTACCGTCTGGGCGCCGAAAAATGGTGCATCGGCGCCGCCCTGCGCGAGCTGAAGATGCCCGAGGGCACGCGGATCGCCGCCTTGTTCCGTGGCGAACAGCTGCTGCACCCGTCGGGCAGCACCGTGCTGGAGGTCGGCGACATGCTTTGCGTGATCGGCCACGAACATAACCTGCCGGCGCTGGGCAAGCTGTTCAGCCAAGCACCGCAACGCGGCCTGGACCTGCGGTTCTTCGGCGACTTCGTACTCGAAGGCGATGCCGAGCTGGGCGCGGTGGCTGCACTTTATGGCCTGAAACTCGATGGCCTGGACGCGAAGATGCCGCTGGCGCAGTTCATCCGACAAAAGGTCGGAGGCGCTCCAGTAGTAGGCGACCAGATCGAATGGCACGGCACTATCTGGACCGTCGCGGTCATGGACGGGAACAAGATCCAGAAAGTGGGCGTCAGATTCCCCGAAGGTACCCGCCCCGGCCCCGGGCTGTTCCTCTAAACTCCGTTTTGCCGCGTAACACAAGAACTCTGCCTATGTCCCTGCGTGACCATTGCCGCGCAGCCCTGCTGGGGCTGTGCCTGACCCTCTCGTTCGCCGCCGGCGCGGTGGAGATCCCGACCACTCCGGGCATCCAGAGCAGCCTGAGCAAGATCGCCGAGCGCAAACTGCCGGAAACCGAGCAGAAAGCCGTGCAACAGGTGCTGGAACAGACCCTGGCGCTGCTCAACGCCCGCGACGACAGCGAAAAGAAGCTCGAAGCCCTCAAGCAGCAGCTGGCCAACGCCCCCCAGGAGATCCGCGACAGCCAACGCGAGCTGATCAAGCTCAAGGCTAGCGCCACCCTGCCGGTGGCGCAGCGCTACGCCAACCTGACGGTGCCGCAGCTGGAGCAGATGCTCAGCGAACGCAGCACCCAACAGGGCGACCTGCAAAAGGGGCTCTCCGAAGCCAACAGCCTGATCATCAATTCGCAGACCCGCCCTGAACGCGCCCAGGCTGAAATCAGCAGCAACCAGATGCGCGCCCAGCAGATCAACAACAGCCTCAAGAGCGGCAAGGACAATGGCAAATCGCTTAACGCCGACCAGCGCAACCAGCTCAATGCCGAGCTGGCGTCGCTCAACGCCCTGACCTTGCTGCGCCGCCAGGAGCTGGCGAGCAATAGCGTGCTGCAGGACTTGGGCAACGCCCGCCACGACCTGCTGATCGAACGCGCCACCCGCCTGGAACAGGAAATCCAGGACCTGCAGACGCTGATAAACGAGAAGCGCCTGGCCCAGTCGCAACAGACCGTCACCCGCCAGTCGATCGAAGCGCAGAAGGCCGGCGGCAGCAACCTGCTGGCCACAGAGAGCACGGCCAACCTGCAGCTGTCCGACTACTTGCTGCGCAGCACCGACCGCCTCAACGAGGTCACCCAGCAGAACCTGCGCACCAAGCAGCAACTCGACAGCCTCACCCAGGCGGACCAGGCTCTGGACGAGCAGATCAACGTGCTCAAGGGCAGCCTGCTGCTGTCAAAGATCCTCTACAAGCAGAAACAAGCTCTGCCGCACCTGAAGGTCGACCGCGACTTGGCGGACCAGATCGCCGATATCCGCCTTTATCAGTTCGAGGTCAACCAGCAACGCGAGCAGATGAGCAGCCCATCCAACTATGTGGACAAGCTGCTGGCCAACCAGCCTGAGGAGGACGTGACCCCACAGTTGCGCAAGGCGCTGCTGGAGGTGGCGATCACTCGAGGCGATCTGCTCGAACGGCTGAACCGTGAGCTCTCGGCCCTGCTCAACGAGTGCATCACCCTGCAGCTGAACCAGAAACAGCTGCTGAGCACCGCCCAGAACCTGCGCACTACACTGGAAGAGCAGATGTTCTGGATCCCCAGCAACAAGCCGCTGGACTGGCAATGGCTGCGCGAAGTGCCCGAACGTCTGACCTACCAGGTGGCCAGCCTGCCATGGGGCGCCGGCATCAAGGAGCTGGGCGACGGTCTGGTGCAACAGCCGCTACTGTTCCTGCCACTGATCCTGGTGATCGGCGCCCTGCTGTGGCGGCGCAAGGCGCTATACCGGCGCCTGGGCAAGGTCCATCAGGATATTGGCCACTTCAAGCGCGACAGCCAGTGGCATACGCCCCAGGCAATCCTGATCAACATCCTGCTTGCACTACCGGTGGCCCTGGCCTTGACCCTGGGCAGCTATGCCTTGCAGATCGATGCCCGTGGTCAGAACGCCAATCTCGGCGCCGCCCTCTGGCAGATCGCCCAGGCCTGGCTGGTGTTCTACACCGCCTACCGCATCCTTGCCCCGGGCGGGGTTGCCGAGATCCATTTCCGCTGGCACAAACCCCAGGTCGAGTTTCTGCGCGGCTGGGTGCGCCGGCTCGGTACCGTGGTGCTGGCATTGGTCGGCGTGGTGGCGGTGGCCGAGCATCAGCCGTCGGCCCTGGCCGACGACGTGTTGGGCATTGGCGTGGTGCTGACCTGCTATGCGCTGATGGCCTGGCTGCTCAGCCGCCTGCTGCTGAGCAGCCCGGCGCACCAGAATACCTCGTTATTCCGCAAGGCGGTCGGGGTGGCCTTCACCGCCCTGCCCATCGCCCTGTTCGTGGCGGTGTGCTTCGGCTACTACTACACCGCCCTCAAGCTCACCGACAGGCTGATCTACACCCTCTACCTGCTGCTGTTCTGGCTGGTGATCGAGGCCGCGTTCGTGCGCGGCCTGTCGGTCGCGGCGCGGCGCCTGGCCTACCAGCGTGCCCTGAGCAAACGCCAGGCCGCCAAGGAAGGCCTGGATGGCGAGGTGGTGGTGGAGGAACCGACCCTGGACATCGAGCAGGTCAACCAGCAGTCGCTACGCCTGATCCGCCTGGCCCTGCTCGGCGGCTTCATCGGCGGTTTGTACTGGGTGTGGGCGGACCTGATCACAGTATTCGCCTACCTCAACAACATCACCCTGTACGAATACAGCAGCGGCACCGGCGCAGCTGCCAGCATGGTACCGATCAGCCTCGGCGACCTGCTCGGCGCCATGGTCATCGCCGGCATCGCCGTGGCCCTGGCCAGCAACCTGCCCGGCCTGCTCGAAGTGCTGGTGCTGTCGCGCCTGAACCTGGCCCAGGGCAGCGCCTACGCCATTACCACGCTGCTGTCCTATGTGATCGCCGGGGTCGGTATCGTCAGCACCCTGGCCACCCTCGGGGTCAGCTGGGACAAGCTGCAATGGCTGGTGGCGGCCCTGTCACTGGGCCTGGGCTTCGGCATGCAGGAGATATTCGCCAACTTCATCTCCGGCATCATGATCCTGTTCGAACGCCCGGTACGCATCGGCG
This sequence comes from Pseudomonas sp. BJa3, assembly GCF_026343815.1. Classification (NCBI taxonomy): domain Bacteria; kingdom Pseudomonadati; phylum Pseudomonadota; class Gammaproteobacteria; order Pseudomonadales; family Pseudomonadaceae; genus Pseudomonas; species Pseudomonas sp. BJa3. The sequence continues at coordinate 42,271 of NZ_JAOXMC010000012.1, forward strand.
ACACCATCACCATCGGCAACCTGTCCGGCACGGTGAGCAGGATCCGCATCCGCGCCACCACCATCACCGATTTCGACCGCAAGGACATCATCGTCCCAAACAAGACCTTCATCACCGGCCAGCTGATCAACTGGTCGCTGACCGACACGGTCACCCGGGTGACGCTGAAGCTGGGCATAGACTACGGCTCGGACCTTGACCTGGTGCGCGACCTGCTGCTCAAGGGCGCCCACGAGAACCCACGGGTGCTCAAGGATCCGGAACCGCTGGTGTACTTCCTCAACTTCGGCGAAAGCTCGCTGGACCACGAGCTGCGCATGCACGTGCGCGACCTCGGCGACCGCAACCCGACGCTGGACGAGCTAAACCGCTATATCAACCGTGAGTTCAAGGCGCACAACATCAAGATCTCGGTGCGCCAGGTGGAGGTGTTCCTCATGGACGCGAAGAACGGCAAGCAGCAGTTGATCCCGATCGACAGCAAACCGGACAGCACGCCGCCGAGCTGAGTGGACGCCAGGGGGCATGCGCCCTGACAATGTCCTACCGCCTCGCGGGGCAAGCCCGCTCCCACGCAGCTGTGTGGGAGCAGGCTTGCCCCGCGATCATTCCAATCGCGGAGCCGGCCTGTGAAAACCCTTGACCACCTGACCTTCGACAACCGCTTCGCCCAACTCGGCGATGCCTTCTCCACCCAGGTCCTGCCCGACCCGATCGCCGCCCCCCGCCTGGTCGTTGCCAGCGATTCGGCAATGGCCCTGCTCGACCTCGACCCGGCCCAGGCCGAACTGCCAGTGTTCGCCGAGCTGTTCAGCGGCCACAAGCTCTGGGAGGAGGCCGACCCGCGTGCGATGGTCTACTCCGGCCACCAGTTCGGCTCCTACAACCCGCGCCTGGGCGATGGCCGCGGCCTGCTGCTGGGCGAGATCCTCAACGAGGCCGGCGAACACTGGGACCTGCACCTAAAGGGCGCCGGCCAGACGCCTTACTCACGCATGGGTGATGGCCGGGCCGTGCTGCGCTCGTCGATTCGCGAGTTCCTTGCCTCCGAGGCCCTGAGCGCGCTGGGCATCCCCAGCAGCCGGGCACTGTGCGTGATCGGCTCGAGCACCACGGTGTGGCGGGAAACCCGCGAAAGCGCCGCGATGCTGCTGCGCCTGGCCCATAGCCATGTGCGCTTCGGCCATTTCGAGTACTTCTACTACACGAAACAGCCAGAACAGCAGCGCGTGCTCATCGACCATGTGCTGCACCAGCACTATCCCGAATGCCGCGACGCCGCACAGCCTTACCTGGCCATGTTTCGCACCATCGTCGAACGCAATGCCGAGCTGATCGCTCGCTGGCAGGCCTACGGCTTCTGTCATGGGGTGATGAATACCGACAACATGTCGATCCTCGGCATCACCTTCGACTTCGGCCCCTACGCCTTCCTCGACGACTTTGACGCCAACTTCATCTGCAACCACTCCGACGACCGCGGCCGCTACAGCTACGCCAACCAGGTGCCGATCGCCCACTGGAACCTCAGCGCCCTGGCCCAGGCCCTGACCACAGTGATCGAGGTCGAGCCACTGAAGGAGACGCTGGCGCTGTTCCTGCCGCTGTACCAGGCCCACTATCTGGACCTGATGCGCCGCCGCCTGGGCTTGACCACCGCCGAGGACGACGACATGGCCCTTGTCGAACGCCTGCTGCAACGCATGCAGAGCGGCGGCGTGGACTACACGCTGTTCTTCCGCCGCCTGGGCGAGCAACCGGTGGCCGGGGCCCTGCAAGTGGTGCGCGACGATTTCGTCGACCTGGCCGGTTTCGATGCCTGGGGTGCGGACTACCTGGCACGCTGCGAACGTGAGCCGGGTAATGCCGAAGGTCGCCGTGAGCGGATGCATGCGGTCAACCCTCTGTACATACTGCGCAATTATCTGGCGCAGAAGGCTATCGAAGCAGCAGAAGCCGGTGACTACAGTGAAGTGCGTCGGCTGCATCAGGTGCTGAGCAAACCGTTCGAGGAACAACCCGGGATGCAAGCGTATGCCGAGCGACCGCCGGAATGGGGCAAGCACCTGGAGATCAGCTGTTCGTCCTGAACGACGCCCTTTTGTGGGGCCCGCTCCCACAGTGCCCCTTGAATGCCCATTGGAGCTGAACATGCCTGATCCACTGCTAATCCCCTGCCCACACTGCAACGGCCTCAACCGCATCCCCGCCGAGCGCCTGGGCGACACGCCGAAATGCGGCCGCTGCAAACAGAACGTGCTGCTGAGCAGCTCGTTCGAGCTGACCGAAGGCAACTATGCCGCCCAGATCAAAGGTGATCTGCCGCTGCTGCTGGATGTCTGGGCCGACTGGTGCGGCCCGTGCAAGAGCTTCGCCCCGACCTTCGAGCAAGCGGCGCGGCAGCTCTCGGGCCGCTGCCGCCTGGCGAAGCTCGACAGCGAGGCCAACCGCAACCTGGCCGGGCAACTGGTCATCCGCTCAATCCCGAGCCTGATCCTGTTCAGGAACGGCCGCGAAGTGACCCGCCAGGCCGGCGCGTTTCCACTTCAGTCGTTGCTGGAGTGGCTGCGCGGGCAAGGGGTCTAGTGTCCTGTCTCGGAAATAAGCTGTTCACTTTTGACGGCGTCTTGGGCGCCCGGCCCGCGTTGCCACTCCTCGCCATAGCCTCGCTATGACTCGTCGCGGCGCCTTGGCCGAACACCCAAGCCACTCGCCAAAAGAGAACGTATTTCCGAGACAGGACACGAGAGAGAGGTTTACTAAGCTCCCGCGAGAAGTGACTCGTAGGGGATCCTCAAGCCATCGTGAAGGCGTTTGATCATCGAAAGACTCAAACCACGCTTGCCATTCAACACTTCGGAAACGCGTCCACTAGGGCCGATGTATCGCTCAAGGTCACGTGCTGTAAGCCCCTGCTGATCCATGCAGAACTTGATGGCCTCAATAGGGTTGGCGGCTTGAATGGGATAGTGCTTGTTCTCATAGACTTCGATCAATGTAACAAGCACTTCCATTTCATCGGCCTCAGGCGTGCCGGGCTCGGCCTGGAAAATGACTTCTAACCGCTTGAACGCGGCGTGCAGGTCATCATCACTGCGGATAGGCTTAATATTCATTGATCGTCTCCACGTCGATCTCGTCATAACGCTTGTGCGTACCGACGAATTTGACCCAGGCAATGCCGGACCGGTACTGCATTTCCACTACGAGGCGGTACTTGTTGCCTCCGATGTTGAAGACCACGCGGTTGTTGGCACAGACACTGGCATTACCAATCTGGTCTTTCACGTCCTGAGGCGAAGACCAGACGGCCTTGAGCACCAAGTCATGCCAACTCTCCAGTGGTGCCTTGGCGTCCTCATGCCCTGGCATCTCCCAGAACCTGACCAGCGTTCGCTTTGCAATTATCCGCATCCCGGCGCAATCTCCCGTTTTGGGAGATAGTAGTGATGAACTGCGTGAGCCACAAGCGCAGTCCGTCCGATCTAGGCGCTACGCTCCAGCAAATCATGCAGCTCGACGAACTGCTGAGTCAGCTTGTGCCGTGGCTCCAGGTGGATCAACGGCAGGCTGGCGTGGTGGGACTCACGCATCTTCACCGAACTGCCGAGGTAAACCGGTAGCACCGGCAGGCCCTCGGCCAGCAGTTCGTCGAGCATCTGCTGGGGCAGGCTGGCGCGAGACTGAAATTGGTTGACCACGATGCCCTCGACCATCAGGTCGTCGTTGTGGTCTTCCTTGAGCTCATCGATCTCGGACAGCAGGCCATACAGGGCCTGGCGCGAGAAGCTGTCGCAATCGAAGGGGATCAGCACGCGATCGGCCGCGATCAATGCGGAAACCGCGTAAAAATTGAGTGCTGGAGGGGTGTCGATATAGATCCGCTCGTAATCCTCGTCCAACTCGTCGAGCAGTTTGCGCAGCTTGTTGATCTTGTGCTTGGCCTCGAGCTTGGGCTGCAGGTCGGCCAGCTCCGCAGTGGCAGTCACCACATGGAGGTTATCGAAGGGCGTTTCGTAGATATCGACCTTGTTCTTCTTGGCGAACGGCCCGCTGGACAGCGACTGCTTGAAGAAGTCGGCGATGCCCATGGGGATATCGTCGCCGGTCAGGCCGGTGAGGTACTGGGTCGAGTTGGCCTGGGCATCCAGGTCGATCAGCAAGGTCCGGTAGCCTTCACTGGCACTGACCGCCGCAAGATTGCAGGCAATGCTCGACTTGCCCACGCCACCTTTCTGATTGAACACCACGCGCCGCATGTCAGACCTCCGTGTATCAACGAATGCCCGAGTATGTGGCGACACCGCGCCATTGGCCAGCGTTGTTCGCTCAAGTTGACGGTAAGCCGCCCGACAACCTGCAAGTAACCGACTGTCGGAAACCGTGCAGGCATGGAAGCGGACACGACGCAGATGCGTGTGGATATTGTCCGATAGCCATCATGTGGATTGATACACGTCCCGTGCACCGGGATAATGCGCGCCACCTTCCCGTGCGCCTAGCCCGCACGGCGCGTGCTCCGAGTCATTCCCACGGACAGGAACTCCCTCAGGGCGGAACGTCACACTCATCATGATCACCTTCGACATCAGCCAATGGCGTGCCTGGGCCCCGGGCCTGCAGAGCCCTGCCGACTGGCAGGCCTGGGCGCACGGCGCCGAACGCCAGCCCTGTGCCGAGCAGGCGCCGGACGTGGCGTTCCTGCCGGCATTGCAGCGCCGCCGCCTGAGCCATATGGCGCGCATGGCCTTTGCTGTCGGCTGGCCTTTGGCCGAGGGCCAAGCCCAGTTGCCGCTGGTGTTCGTCTCACGCCATGGTGAAACCCCGCGCACCTTCTCGATCCTCAGCGAACTGGCCAGCCAGCAGCCCCTGTCGCCGACCCAGTTCAGCCTGTCGGTGCACAACGCGATGATCGGCCTGTGGTCGATCATGCGCGGGCAAACCTGCGAGATGACCGCCCTGGCCGCCGCCGGCGACGGCTTCGAGCAAGGCGCCGCGGAAGCCGCCGCGCTGTTGGCCGAAGGTGCGCCGTCGGTGCTGCTGATCATCACCGAGGAACAACCTCCGGCCGCCTACGAGCCCTGCATCAGCGATGTGCCGTTCGCCTACGCCGTGGCCCTGCTGCTCACCCCCGGCCGGCAATGGCAGTTGTCCCTTGAGCCTGCACAAACGGCGTTAGCCCCCGAGCTGCCCCATGCCCTGGCCTGGCTGCACGCCTCGCTCAACGGCCACAACGCCTTTTCACACACCTGGAGCCGTCGCACATGGAACTGGCGACGTCAGCCATGAACCGTCCCCGCGACGCCTACCTGTGGCGCCTGGCGGCCACCGCCCTGGGTTTCCTGCTGTTCGGCCTCGGCGGGCTGTGCCTGCGCCTGCTGGTATTTCCGCTGCTGGCCTGCCTGCCCGGCAGTGACGAGCAGCACCGCCAGCGCGCCCGCCGCACCATTGGCTGGCTGTTCTGGCGGTTCATCCTGATCATGCGCAGCCTCGGTGTGCTCACCTTCGACATCAGCGGCGCCGAACGCCTGGGCCGGCGCGGGCAGATGATCATTGCCAACCACCCTTCATTGATCGACGTGGTGTTCCTGCTCGGGCTGGTGCGCGACGCCAACTGCGTGGTCAAGCACAGCCTGTTCGGCAATCCCTTCACCCGTGGGCCGGTGCGCGAGGCGCAGTACATCGGCAATGACGGCAGCCTGGACATGCTCGACAATGCCGCTGCTTCGCTGCAACAGGGCCAGCCGCTGGTGATCTTCCCCGAAGGCACCCGCACCCCGCCTGGCCAGGCCCCGGCCTTCCATCGTGGCGCCGCCGCAATCGCCCTGCGCGGTGCGAAAATAATCACACCGGTGATCATCAAGGTCAGCCCCACCACCCTGACCAAGCACGAACCCTGGTACCGCATCCCCCGGCGGCGCGTGCACTTCAGCCTGCGCGTCGGCGCCGATATCGACCCCCAGGCCTTCGCCAGCCTTGGCCCGGCGCCCCTGGCGTCGCGCAAACTCAATGATTACCTGCACCAGTACTACAACAAGGAGCTCGCCACCGATGAGCGATGCACAGCACGACCTGAACCGTGACATCAAGCAACTGATCATCGACGCCCTGGGCCTGGAAGACATCAGCGTGCAGGACATCGACGACGCGCAGACACTGTTCGGCGAAGGCCTGGGCCTGGACTCGGTGGACGCCCTCGAACTGGGCCTGGCAATCCAGAAGCGCTACGGCATCAAGATCGACGCCGATGCCAAGGACACCCGCAGCCATTTCACCAACGTCGCCACCCTCGCGGCGTTCATCACCGCTCGCCAGGCCGCCTGAGACCGCACCATGCAAAACCGCGAAGACATCTTCAACACCCTCCGTGACGCCCTGGTCGAGCTGTTCGAGCTCGAGCCCGAGCGCATCAGCCTGGAATCGCACCTGTACCAGGACCTGGAAATCGACAGCATCGATGCCATCGACCTGCTCGACCACATCAAGCGCAAGACCGGGAAGAAGATCAGCGCCGAGGACTTCAAGTCGGTACGCACCGTCAACGATGTGGTCGAAGCGGTTCATCGCCTGGTAAACAGCGCGGCATGAAACGCCTGGTCGGCCTCGGCCTGCTGCTGGCCGGCGTGCTGTATCCGTTTGCCGTGCACTACGGCCTGGGCCACTTCGCCCCGTGGCAGTTCGCCCTGCTGCTCGGCGGCCTGTGGCTGGCCCGCGCACTGAGCGCGCCACAACGCCCCGGTGGCCTGTGGATGGCACTGGCGGCGCTGGGTTTCTGCGCGCTGCTGGCGCTGTCAGACAGCGCGCAACTGCTGCGCTGGTACCCTGTGCTGATCAGCAGCTTCATGCTCGGCCTGTTCGGCACCAGCCTGATGCAGGGCATGCCAGTGGCCGAGCGCCTGGCGCGGCTGCGCGAACCCGAGCTGCCACCGGCAGCGGTGCGCTACACGCGCCGGGTGACCCAGGCCTGGTGCCTGTTCTTCCTGGTCAACGGCCTGATCGCCGCCGGCCTGACACTGTGGGCGCCGCTGGCCTGGTGGACCCTGTACAACGGCCTGATCGCCTATGCAGCGATGGGCCTGCTGTTCGCCGTGGAATGGCTGATACGTCAACGTGTGCGAGGACGCTCATGAACTGGATCAACCTCGAACACCTGTTGCGCCCGCAGGCGTTGCCGCGCCCGGTGACCGAGGCGCCGGCCCTGGACCACGCGGCGCTGTGCCGGCAGGCCCTGCGCCTGGCCGGCGGCCTGCAAGCCCGGGGCGTGCGCCGCCTGGCGGTGCATGTGGACGACGCCGCGACGCTGGCCATCGCCCTGCTCGGCGCCTGGCGCGCCGGGGCCGAGGTACTGCTGAGCGCCGACCTGCAACCGCAGACCCGTACCCGCTGGCAGGCCCAGGTCGACCTGTGGCTCAGCGACCAGCCTGGCGACCCACAGCTCGACGATCTGCTGGGCGAGCCAATGGCCAGTGCCGACCTCGACCCGGACCAGTGCCGCATCAGCCTGTGCACCTCGGGCTCCAGCGGCGAGCCCAAGCGCATCGACAAATGCCTGCGCCAGCTGGGCAATGAAGTCATCGCCCTGGAGCAGCTATGGGGCGCATCGTTGGGCGATGCGCACATCCTCGGCAGCGTCGCCACCCAGCACATCTACGGCCTGTTGTTCCGCGTGCTGTGGCCGCTGTGCGCCGGGCGCAGTTTCGCCCGCAAGGCCCAGCCGTTCCCCGAAGACCTGCAACGCGCCAGCCGCGAACACCCGTCGTTCGTCTGGGTGGCCAGCCCGGCGCTGCTCAAGCGCATGGGCGACAACCTCGACTGGCCGGGGCTGAGCGCGGTACGGCGGGTGTTCTCCTCCGGCGGCGAACTGCCCGCCGCAGCCGCCGAACGCTTGCAACAGCGCCTCGGCCAGTGGCCAACGGAAATCCTCGGCAGCTCCGAAACCGGCGGCATCGCCTGGCGCCAGGGCGAAGCGCTGTGGCAGCCATTCGCCGACATAGAGCTCAGCCAGGACGCCGAAGGCGCCCTGCGCATCGCCTCGCCCTACCTGCCTGCCGGCCACGTCGAGCACAGCGCCGATGCCGCCGAGTTCGCCAGCGACGGGCGCTTCCGCCTGCTCGGCCGCCTCGACCGCATCGTCAAGCTGGAAGAGAAACGCATCTCCCTGCCCATGCTCGAACAGGCCCTGTGCTCCCACGCCTGGGTCGCCGAGGCGCGCCTGGGGGTGATCGAAGAAGGCCGCGCCTTCCTCGGTAGTCTGCTGGTGCCGAGCGCCGAAGGCCTGCATGTGCTGCGTAACCAGGGTCGCCGCTCACTGGTGGAGGGCCTGCGTGCGCACCTGGCCGAACACTGCGAGACCATCGCCCTGCCCCGGCGCTGGCGGCTGTTGCGCCAGCTGCCGTACAACGACCAGGGCAAGCTGCCCCAGGCCGAGGTGACGGCCCTGCTGCTGGCAGCCCGCAGCCAGGCGCCCGAGGTCGTGGAACAGGCACGCGAAGACCACCAGCTGCAACTGCGCCTGGCCGTGCCGCTGGACCTGCCCTGCTTCACCGGCCATTTCCCGCACACGCCGGTATTGCCTGGTGTGGTCCAGGTCGACTGGGCCATCGCCCTCGCTGCACCATTACTGGCCGCCAACCTGCGCTTCGCCGGCATGGAAGTGCTCAAGTTCCAGCAACTGGTACGCCCCGGCGACATGCTGCAGTTGGACCTGCGCTTCGAGGCGGCACGCGGCAAGCTGTACTTCAGCTACACCCGCGCCGACCAGCCCTGCGCCAGCGGCCGCATCCTGCTGGAGGTGGCCTGTGCATAAACCCTGCGCGGTGATCCCGGTGTACAACCACGAACAGGCCGTGCCCAAGGTGGTCGACGACCTGCTGCACGCTGGCCTGCCCTGTGTTCTGGTGGATGACGCCAGCCATGCGCCATGCGCCGAGGTGCTGCGTCAGTTGGCCGAGCGCGCGGATGTGCATCTGGTGCAACTGGCAGTCAACCAAGGCAAGGGCGGCGCGGTGATGGCCGGCCTGCGCGAGGCCGCGCGGCTGGGCTTCAGCCACGCCCTGCAGGTGGACGCCGACGGCCAGCACGACCTGGCCGATGTCGGCCACTTCCTGGCCCAGTCGCAGGTTTATCCACAGGCGCTGGTGTGCGGTTATCCCCAGTACGACGCCAGTGTGCCCAAGGGTCGCCTGTATGCCCGCTACCTCACCCACGTGTGGGTATGGATCAACAGCCTGTCGCTGGCCATTCCCGATTCGATGTGCGGCTTTCGCGTCTACCCGCTGCCGCCCACCCTGGCGCTGATCGACAGCGTCAAGCTGGGCCGGCGCATGGATTTCGACCCCGAGATCCTGGTGCGCCTGGCCTGGCGCAACCAGCCGATGCGCTGGCTGCCGACCCGGGTGCACTACCCGCAGGACGGCCTCTCGCACTTTCGCCTGGTACACGACAACGCACTGATCTCGAAGATGCACGCCAAGCTGTTCTTCGGCATGCTCCTGCGCAGCCCTCTGATTCTCTGGCGTCGGTGGCGCCGATGAGCGAGCAGCACTGGGCCGCGCAACGCGAGCGCGGCAGCTTCCGGCTGATGCAGCTAACCGCGCTGCTGGCACGCCTGCTCGGGCGCCGCCTGCTCAGTCCGCTGATCCATGTGATCGTCGCCTACTTCTTCCTGTTCGGCCGCCGCGCCCGGCGCAGCGCCTGGCAGTACCAGCAGCGTCTGCACCAGTGGAGCGCCGGGCAAGCGCCAGCGCCCAGCCAGTGGCAGGTGTTTCGCCAGTTCATGGCCTTCGCCGACGCCCTGCTGGACAAGCTCGACGTGTGGAACGGCCGCCTGCGCCTTGAAGATATCGATATCAATGACCCGGCCGGACTGCGCGGACAGCTGCGCGGCGAACGCGGGCAACTGCTGGTGGGCGCCCACCTGGGCAACCTGGAAGTGTGCCGGGCGCTGGCCGAGCTGGGCGAGCAGGTGACCATGAACGTGCTGGTGCACACCCGCCATGCCGAGCAGTTCAACCGCCTGCTGGGCGAGGCCGGCGCTACTCACCTGCGGTTGATCCAGGTCAGCGAGCTGGACCCGGCGATCATGCTGCAACTCTCCCAGCGCCTGGAACGTGGCGAGTGGCTGGCGATCGCCGGCGACCGTGTGCCGCTGCATGGCGCGCGCACCGCCACCGTGGACTTCCTCGGCCAGCCGGCCGCCTTCCCGCAAGGCCCGTGGCTGCTGGCCGGGCTGCTTGGCTGCCCGGTCAACCTGCTGTTCTGCCTGAAGCTCAATGGCCGCTACCAGATCACTCTGGAACCCTTCGTCGAACAGCTGCAATGGCGGCGCGCCGAGCGTGACCAGGTGATCCAGCAATGGACGGCACGCTACGCCGAGCGCCTGGCGCTTTACTGCCGCCAGGCACCGCTGCAATGGTTCAATTTCTACCCTTTCTGGAAGAGCGATGACGATGCAACCCCATGAGCCTGTCACCTTCGGCGAAGCGCCGCTGGCCATCGAGGACGTGCTGGCCGTGGCCGAGCGCCGCGCCGCTACCCGCCTGCAGGACGACGCCGAGTACCGCGAGCGCATCGCCCGTGGCGCACGCTTTCTCGATACCCTGCTCGACCAGGAAGGGGTGATCTACGGGGTCACCACCGGTTACGGCGACTCCTGTGTGGTGGCCGTGCCGCTGGAGCATGTCGAAAGCCTGCCGCGCCACCTGTACACCTTCCACGGCTGCGGCCTGGGCCGCCTGCTCGACGCCTCGGCCACCCGCGCGGTGCTGGCGGCACGCTTGCGCTCGCTGAGCCATGGCGTGTCCGGGGTGCGCATGGAGTTGCTGGAACGCCTGCAACTGTTCCTCGAACACGACATCCTGCCACTGATCCCCGAAGAGGGCTCGGTGGGCGCCAGCGGCGACCTGACGCCGCTGTCCTACGTGGCCGCGACTCTGTCCGGCGAGCGCGAGGTGCTGTACCGGGGCGAACGCCGCAGCAGTGCCGAGGTGCACCGCGAGCAGGGCTGGCAACCCCTGGTGCTGCGACCCAAGGAGGCCCTGGCGCTGATGAACGGCACCGCGGTGATGACCGGCCTGGCCTGCCTGGCCTTCACCCGCGCCGACTACCTGCTGCAACTGGCAACCCGTATCACCGCACTCAACGTGATCGCCCTGCAGGGCAACCCCGAGCACTTCGATGAGCGCCTGTTCGCCACCAAGCCGCACCCGGGCCAGACCCAGGTGGCCGCCTGGCTGCGCCAGGACCTGGCCATCGACGCGCCGCTGCCGTCGCTGCACCGTCTGCAGGACCGCTACTCGCTGCGCTGCGCGCCCCATGTGCTCGGCGTGCTGGCCGACAGCCTGGGCTGGCTGCGTGGCTTTATCGAAACCGAGCTGAACAGCGCCAACGACAACCCGATCATCGACGGCGACGCCGAGCGCGTGCTGCACGGTGGGCACTTCTACGGCGGGCATATTGCCTTCGCCATGGACAGCCTGAAAACCCTGGTGGCCAACGTCGCCGACCTGCTCGACCGGCAACTCGCGCTACTGGTGGACGTGCGCTACAACCACGGCCTGCCAAGCAACCTGTCCGGCGCCGAGGCCGAACGGGCGATGCTCAACCACGGCTTCAAGGCCGTACAGATCGGTGCCAGTGCCTGGACCGCCGAAGCGCTAAAACAGACCATGCCGGCCAGTGTGTTCTCGCGCTCCACCGAATGCCACAACCAGGACAAGGTGAGCATGGGCACCATTGCCGCACGCGATGCCCTGCGGGTGCTGGAGCTGACCGAGCAGGTCGCCGCCGCCACCTTGCTGGCGGCCAACCAGGGAGTCTGGCTACGCGCCCGCCAGGCCGACGCCCGGCCTTTGCCGCCGGCGCTCGAACAGATGCACCAGGCGCTGCTGGCCGACTTCGCCCCGGTCATCGAGGACCGCGCCCTGGAACACGACCTGCGCCTGTGCCTGACCCGTATCGGCCAGCGCCACTGGAGGCTGCATGCGTAACCCCGGGGTGTTTCACGTCGACAGCGAAGTCGTCGTGCCGTTCTTCGACGTGGACAGCATGCACATCGTCTGGCACGGGCATTACGTCAAGTACCTGGAGGTCGCACGCTGCGCCCTGCTCGAGCGTCTGCAGCACGATTACCGGGGCATGCAGGCCTCCGGCTACCACTGGCCGGTGATCGATCTGCAGCTGCGCTATATCCGTGGCGCCACCTTCGGCCAGCGCCTGACCGTGCGCGCCAGCCTGGTGGAATGGGAGAACCGCTTGAAGATCCATTACCTGATCAGCGATGCCGAAACCGGCGAGCGCATGACCCGCGCCAGCACCGTGCAGGTGGCCGTGCATATCGATAGCGGCGAGATGCAGCTGGCCTCGCCGCAGGTGATGCTCGATGCGGTCGCGAAGGTGCTGGCATGAGTCGCCTCCTCGTCGCGCTCGGCCTGCTACTCGTCTGCCCGCTGACCCTGGCCTTCACCCTCGACGACCTGCAAAAGCAGCTCAGCCAGCCCGCCGTGGTCAAGGGCCCGTTCATCCAGGAAAAACACCTGCGCGCCCTGCCCCAGCCGCTGCTGAGCAAAGGCCGCTTCGTCCTCGCCCGTGACCACGGCCTGCTGTGGCTGCTGGACACCCCGCTGCGCCAGGACTACCGCATCGACGCCCAGGGCATCGCCCGGCGCGACCCCAGCGGCTGGCAAAACCTGCCCAGTCGGAGCGCCGGCGCCGAGCAGAACCGCCTGTTCTTCGCCGTGCTGCAGGGCGACAGCAGCGGCCTGCAACGCGACTTCGAACTGGCCCTGTCTGGCGACGCCGGGCATTGGCAACTGCGCCTGACGCCCCGCTCGCTGCTGCTCAAGCAGGTGTTCACGCGCATCGACATCGCCGGTGGCCAGTACGTGGAACGCATCGAGCTCAGCGAGACCCAGGGCGACAGTACCGTGCTGCGCATGCCTGCCAGCACCGCCGCAACGGCCCTGAACGACACGGAGCGCAGCGATTTTGCCGACTGAACGCCTGCTGCCGCGCCTGTTCCTCGGGTTGCTGCTGGTGATGCTGGCCATCGCCGGCTGGCAGTGGCACCGCGGCGCACCGCTGTCGGCCGACCTGATGACCCTGGTGCCCGGCGCTACCCAGGACCCGCTGGTCTTGCGGGCCGAACAGCGCATGCAGGAGCCGCTCAACCGCGAAATGCTGGTGCTGGTCGGCCACCCCGAGCGTGAGCACGCCCTGGCCCTTGCCGATCGCCTGGCCGCGCAATGGCAAGGCAGCGGCCTGTTCGAAAAGGTGCAATGGAGCCTGCAAACCGACCTGTCGGCATTGCGCGCGCAACTGCTGCAAGGCCGCCTGGCCCTGCTCTCGGCGAACGACCGCGAGCAGTTGAGCACGCAGCCCCAGGCCTTCATCGAGCAGCGCGTGCAAAGCCTGTTCGACCCCTTCGCTGGTTTCAGCCTGGTGCCCAGCCAGGACGACTGGCTGGGCCTGACCGGGCGCATCCAGAACAGCCAGCCGATGCCGGTCAACGTGCAGCTCGACACCGCCAGCGGCGCATTGGTCGCCGAGGCCGACGGCCAGCAGTGGGTGCTGCTGCGGGCACGCACCCAGGGCAACGCCTTCGACATGCACCTGCCGTTGCAGGTGGCCGAGCTGCTCGCCGCCAGCCGCCTCGACGCCGACCAGCACGGCGCCCGGCTGCTGGCGGCCAGCGGCCTGCTGTACGCCGCCGCCGGCCAGCAGCAGGCCAGCCGCGAGATCACCTGGGTGGGCGGTGGCGCCACGCTGGGCATCCTGCTGCTGTTGCTGTTGGCCTTCCGCCGCTGGCGCGTGCTGCTGGCCTTCGTGCCGGTGCTGGTGGGCATGCTGTTCGGCGCAGTGGTGTGCGTGGCGCTGTTCGGGCAGATGCACGTGATGACCCTGGTGCTGGGGTCGAGCCTGATCGGCGTGGCTGTGGACTACCCACTGCATTACCTGTCCAAGAGCTGGAGCCTCAAGCCCTGGCACAGCTGGCCGGCCCTGCGCCTGACCCTGCCGGGGCTGAGCCTGAGCCTGGCGACCAGCGCCATCGGCTACCTGGCCCTGGCGTTCACGCCATTCCCGGCGCTGACCCAGATTGCCGCGTTTTCTGCAGCCGGACTGCTTGGCGCCTACCTCAGCGCGGTATGCCTGCTGCCAGCACTGCTCGCGGGCGTCGAGGTGCGCCCGGCGCAGTGGCCGCTGCGCATCGCACAAACCCTGACCAGGCTGCGTGAACGCCTGCTGGCCAGGGTCCCGAGCGGGGTGCTGTTGATCCTGGTGCTGCTGTTCTGCGCCGCCGGCCTGTGGCGCCTGGACAGCCGCAACGACATCCGCCAGTGGGTCGGCAGCCCGCCGCAGTTGCTGCAAGAGGCCCAGGCCGTGGCTCGGATCACCGGCTACCAGCCCACCAGCCAGTTCTACCTGGTGCGCGGCAACGACCCACAGCAGTTGCTCGAACGCCTGCAAGCGCTGAGCGGCAAACTGGGCGAACTGGTCGAGCTGGGCAAGCTCAAGGGCTACATGAGCCTCAGCCAACTGGTCGCCAGCCCTGCTGAACAGGCGCATCTGCAACAAGCCCTTGCCCGGTTGCCGGAGCACTTGCAGCCCTTGGTCGCCCTTGGCGTACCTGCAGCGGCCCTGGATAGCGAACTCAAGCACCTGCAACAGCTGCCACTGCAAAGCATCGACGAAGTGCTGGGCGGCCCGCTGGGCGAAGCCTGGCGGCCCTTGTGGCTGGGCCAGGACGGCGACGGCGTGGCCGCCATCGTCAGCCTGCAAGGTCTGGGCGACACCGCCTTGCTGCGCCTGCAGACCGATGACCTGCCCGGCGTGCAACTGGTCGACCGCCTCGGTGAGCTGAACCAGCTGTTCGCCGCCACCCAGCTCAGCGCCGCCGAACTCAAGCTCTTGTCGTGCCTGCTGATCGTGGTGCTGCTGGTGCTGCCGTTCGGCCTGCGCGGCGCCCTGCGCATCGTTGCCCTGCCGCTGCTGGCGGCACTGTGCAGCCTGGCCAGCCTCGGCTGGCTGGGCCAGCCGCTGACCCTGTTCAGCCTGTTCGGCCTGCTGCTGGTAACGGCGATCAGCGTCGATTACGCGATCCTCATGCACGAGCGCATCGGCGGCGCCGCCGTGAGCCTGCTGGGCACCCTGCTGGCGGCAGTGACCACCTGGTTGTCGTTCGGCCTGCTGGCGCTGTCGAACACCCCGGCGGTCAGCAATTTCGGCCTGGCGGTAAGCCTGGGCCTGGCTTTCAGTTTCCTGCTGGCCCCTTGGGCCGCCACCCGCGAAGGAGCGCATCCACCGCCATGAGCAGCAGCACGTCCAAGGCCTTTTTCAGCGACACCTATGTCGAGGAAACCCGTTTCGGTTTCTGGTTCCTGCGCAGCCACACCTGGCAGCACCATGTGCTGCGGGTGGCGATCAACGACCTGCGTCGGCTGTTCGACGGCAACCCGCCTGCCGCGCCGGTGCTGCTGGATGTCGGCTGCGGCCAGGGCAAGTCGTTCCGCCACCTGCATCAGGTGTTCGCGCCTTCGCGCCTGCTGGGCACCGACGCCGACCCGCACAGCCTGGCGCTTAGCGCCGCCGAGGCCGAGCGCCTGGGCATCAGCGTGGAACTGCACGGCGGCGACTGCGCCGCGCTGCCTTACGCCGATGCCAGTGTCGATATCCTGTTCTGCCACCAGACCTTCCACCATCTGGTGGAGCAGGAAAAGTCCCTGGCCGAATTCCATCGCGTGCTCAAGCCAGGCGGCTACCTGCTGTTCGCCGAGTCCACCGAGGCCTATATCGACACCTGGGTGATCCGTTGGCTGTTCCGCCACCCGATGCACGTGCAAAAGAGCGCCGAGGGCTACCTGCAGATGCTCAGCGCCCAAGACTTCGCGTTCAGCGCGAAGAATGTCTCGTACCCGTACCTGTGGTGGAGCCGCGCCAAGGACTTCGGCCTGCTCGAACGCTTAGGGCTGCGTAACCCGCCGCCGGTCGGGCAACGCGAAGAGACCTTGCTCAACGTGGTGGCGCGCAAACCGCTGGAGACCTCATGAAAGCCCTGCTGGCCATGCTCTGCTGCCTGCTGCTCGGTGCCTGCGCCGTGCGGCCGCCCGTGCCTGAACGAACGCCCACGCTGGAACTGCCACGCCAGTTGCACGTCGAACGGGAGCAGGCCGCGCAACGCCAGGACTGGCTGCTGGTGATCCAGCGCGAAGACACCCGCCTGCGCTGGTCGCTGCTCGATCTGCTGGGCATTCCCCAGGCCCGCCAGCTACTCGATGGCCAGCAGTGGCGGGCCGACGGACTGCTGCCGCCGAACCCGGCGGCGCGCGAGCTGTTCGCCGCCGTGCTGTTCGCCCTAACCCCGGCGCAACAACTGCCACAGGCTTACCCCCAGGCCCGCCAACAGGATGAGCGACGCTGGCTCGGCGAGCGCTGGCAGGTGCGCTACCAGGGCACCGATACCTTTACCTTGAACATGGGCCAAGGGCTGCGTTATCACGTCAGCCCCTTGCCCGACGAGAACACCCCATGAGCGCCCACCTCAATGCCCTGGGCCTGGTCTGTGCCCTCGGCCACGGCCAGGCCGATGTCGCCCGCCGGCTGTTTGCCGGCGACTGTTCGGGCATGCTGTCGCAAGCGGGCTGGGTGCCCGGGCGCAGCCTGCCGGTAGGCGCCGTCACCACCCCGCTGCCCGAGCTGCCGCTGGCGGAGCACCACAGCCGCAACAACCAGCTGCTGTTCAGCGCCGCGCTGCAGATCGAGCCGGCCATCCGCGAGGCGATCACGCGTCATGGCGCCCACCGGGTCGGCGTGGTGCTGGGCACCAGCACCTCAGGGATCGCCGAGGCCAGCGACGGCATTGCCCACTACCTGCGTGAGCAGGATTTTCCCGAGGGCTACCGTTACGCCCAGCAAGAGCTCAGCGCTCCGGCCAACTTCCTCGCCGACTGGCTGCAACTGAGCGGTCCGGCCTACGTGATTTCCACCGCCTGCACCTCCAGCGCCCGGGCGCTGATGAGCGCGCGCCGCCTGCTCGACCTGGGGCTGTGCGACGCCGTGCTGTGCGGCGGGGTCGACAGCCTGTGCGGCCTGACCCTCAACGGTTTCAGTGCCCTGGAGGCAGTCAGCGACGCACGCTGCAACCCGTTTTCGCGCAACCGCGCCGGCATCAATATCGGCGAAGGCGCGGCGTTGTTGCTGATGACCCGCGAGGCCAACCCACAAGGCCCGCGTATCGCCCTGTTGGGCGCTGGCGCCAGTTGCGACGCCCACCATATCTCGGCGCCGGACCCCACCGGCAAAGGTGCCTTGCAGGCCATGGGCAAAGCCTTGGACAATGCCGGCCTTGTGCCCGCGCAGATCGGCTACCTGAACCTGCACGGCACCGCCACCGTGCACAATGACGCGATGGAAGCCCTGGCGGTGCACAGCCTGTTCGGCGCCGGCCTGGCCTGTTCATCGACCAAGCCGATGACCGGCCACACCCTCGGCGCTGCCGGTGCGCTGGAAGCAGCGTTCTGCTGGCTGGCCCTGAGCGGGCACAACCCGCAGGGCCTGCTGCCGCCGCATGTCTGGGATGGCCACCAGGACCCGGCCTTGCCGGCCCTGGCGTTGGTCGATGGCAGCCAGCGACTGACAACGGAACGCCCGCGTTACCTGATGAGCAACTCGTTCGCCTTTGGCGGCAACAATGTCAGCCTGATTCTCGGAGACGCCCCATGATTCCCTGGTCCTTGGCCGAGCTGCTGCCCCATGCCGGTGACATGATCCTCATCGAGCAGATCGACAGCTGCGACGACGAGCAGATCCACACCCGCACCACGGTGCGCCTGGGCGGCCTGTTCAACCGTGCCGACGGCAGCCTGCCGGCCTGGTTGGGCCTGGAACTGATGGCCCAGAGCGTGGCCGCCTTTGCCGGCTGTCGCGCCCGCCGCCAGGGCCTGCCGGTGGAGCTGGGCTTTCTGCTGGGCACGCGCAAGTTCGAATGCGCTGTCGAGCACTTCCCCGCCGGCGCCGAACTGCTGATCCACGCGCAGCGCTCGCTGGAAGACGACAACGGCATGGGCGTGTTCGAATGCCACCTGCGCGGCCCCGGCATCCATGCCACGGCCCGCCTGAATGTGTACCGCCCGCCACAGCCCGACCGCTACTTGGCCGAAGCCGGCCCAGAGGAACCGCACCATGACTGACAGCATTCTCGTTACCGGCTCCAGCCGTGGCATCGGCCGCGCCGTTGCCCTGCGCCTGGCGCAGGCCGGCTTCGACCTGGTGCTGCACTGCCGCAGTGGCCGGGCCGAGGCCGATGCCGTGGCGAATGAAGTACGCGCGCTTGGCCAACAGGCCCGGGTGCTGCAGTTCGACGTGGCCGACCGCGGCCTCTGCAAGGCAGTGCTGGAAGCCGATGTCGAAGCCCACGGCGCCTACTACGGCGTGGTGTGCAATGCCGGGCTGACCCGCGACGGCGCCTTCCCGGCGCTGACCGACGACGACTGGGACCAGGTGATGCGCACCAACCTCGACGGTTTCTACAACGTCCTGCATCCGCTGACGATGCCGATGATCCGCCGTCGCGCGCCGGGGCGTATCGTCTGCATCACCTCGGTGTCGGGGCTGATCGGCAACCGCGGCCAGGTCAACTACAGCGCCTCCAAGGCCGGCCTGATCGGCGCCGCCAAGGCCCTGGCGATCGAGCTGGGCAAGCGCCGCATTACGGTCAACTGCGTGGCCCCGGGGCTGATCGACACGGCCATGCTCGACGAAAACGTGCCGGTCGATGAACTGCTGAAGATGATCCCGGCCGGGCGCATGGGCACCCCGGAAGAAGTGGCCGGCGCGGTGAATTTCCTGATGTCACCCGAGGCGGCCTATATCACCCGCCAGGTGCTGGCGGTCAACGGAGGGCTGTGCTGATGCGCCGCGTCGTGGTCACCGGCATGGCCGGCATTACCGCCCTGGGCAACGACTGGGCGAGCATCGCCGCACAGTTCGCGGCGGGGCGCAGCGGCATCCGCCGCATGGACGAGTGGGACCGCTACAGCGAACTCAACACCCGCCTGGCCGGCCCCATCGATGACTTCCAGGTACCTGCGCACTGGACCCGCAAGCAACTGCGCAGCATGGGCCGGGTGTCGCGCCTGGCGGTGGCCGCCGCCGAGCGGGCGCTGGCCGATGCCGGGTTGCTCGACGACCCGAGCATCCGCGACGGGCGCATGGGCGTGGCCTGCGGTTCGTCCACCGGCAGCACCGACGAGATCAAGACTTTCGGCAACATGCTGCTCAACTCCACCTCCGAAGGCCTCAACGCCAACTCCTACGTGCGCATGATGCCGCACACCACGGCGGCCAATATCAGCATCTACTTCGGCCTGACCGGGCGCCTGATCCCCACCTCCAGCGCCTGCACCAGCGGCAGCCAGGGCGTTGGCTACGCCTATGAAGCGATCAAGTTCGGGCGCCTGCCGCTGATGCTTGCCGGTGGCGCCGAAGAGCTGTGCCCCACCGAGGCCATGGTGTTCGACGCGCTCTATGCCACCAGCCTGAAGAACGACACCCCGCACCTGAGCCCACGCCCCTACGACCTCGACCGCGACGGCTTGGTGATCGGCGAGGGCGGTGGCATGCTGGTGCTCGAAGAACTGGAGCACGCCCTGGCCCGTGGCGCGCGGATTTACGCCGAGGTGGTGGGCTTCGGCAGCAATGCCGACGGCCAGCACATTACCCGGCCCGAGCAGGCGACCATGCGCCGGGCCATGGAGCTGGCGCTGGAAGACGCAGGCCTGGCGCCCGAGGCCATCGGTTATGTGAATGGCCATGGCACCGCCACCGAGCAGGGCGATATCGCCGAGACCTGGGCCACCAGCAGCCTGTTCGGGCCGCGCATGCCGATCAGCTCGCAGAAGAGCTACCTGGGCCACACCCTGGGTGCCTGCGGCGCCCTGGAGTCCTGGTTCAGCATCGAGATGATGAACCGCGAGCAGTACGCCCCCACGCTCAACCTCGATAACGTCGACCCGCAATGCGGCGAGCTCGATTACCTGCAAGGCGCCTTCCGCGCCATGAGTCACGAATACGTGATGAACAACAACTTCGCCTTCGGCGGCGTCAACACCTCGTTGATCTTCCGCCGTTGGCCCTGACCTGCAAAACCACGGAGTAAAGGAATGTCCCGGATTCACCGCATCCTCGCCTTGCTGGCACTGGCCCTGATCTTCACCGGGTGCACCAGCAAGCCGGTGTACAACGCCAAGGAAGACTTCGCCAAGGACCTCAATTTCACCGACGACCAGATGAAACGCGCCATCGTCACCGCGCTCAACGACCGCCAGTGGATCGTGCAGTCGGTGCGCCCGGGCATGGTCAAGGCGGCAATCACCGTACGCGGCCGCCACCACGCCGAGGTCGACATCCCCTTCAGCCCCACCGAGTTCCAGATCGTCTACCGCAGCAGCTGGGGCCTGGACTACAAGAACGGCAAGATCCACGGCAACTACAACCGCTGGATCAACCGCCTGCGCGACAACGTGCTCAAGGAGCTGTCGTTCAACCCGGACATCGAAGCGGTGAACAACCTGGGCATCATCAACCAGGGCGTTGACGGGCCGACCTACCTGAGCTTCCGCGAAGGCGTGAAGCGCGCCACCGAGGCAGGCCTGCTCGACGGCAGCGTGACCTTCTACCTGGCCGGTGAGGCCCTGCCGACTTCGGTGCGCACCCTGCGTACGGTGAGCAGCAGCCGCAAGACCAACGGCAGCAACAAGTCCGACAGCGAGGCCTGTTACTGGGCCCTGCAATCGGCCTTGGCAACGATGCAGCGCGCGGCCCAGGAGGCCGACGCCAACGCCGTGGTGAATATCGCCAGCGTCGACCAGCGCTCGCTGTACAAGGACTCAGAGAAGTTCCAGTGCCGCGCCGGCACCTTCGTCAGCGCCGTGGCGCTGCGCGGCGAACTGGCCCACGTTGACTGATCCTCAGGCGGGCGGCGTGACCGGCTGCCCGCCCAGCAAGGCGGCGAAGGCCCGCGCCATCGCCGAGCCTTCGCCGCTGCGCCGCACCAGCCACACGGCGGTGTCGGCGCCCTCGTCCAGCAGGGTGCGGTAGACCACTCCGTCGATGCGCATGCGCTGGAACGACGCTGGCAGCACCGATACCCCCAACCCCGCCGACACCAGGCCAATGATGGTCATCGCCTCCCCCGCCTCCTGGGCGAAGTGCGGGCTGAAACCGGCCTGGCGCGCCAGGCTCAGCAACTGGGCATGCAAGCCGCTGCCATAGCTGCGCGGGAAGAACACGAACGGCTCGTTGGCCAGGGCCTGCATGTACAACCCCTGGTCGCTGCCTTCGGCCAACGGGTGCGAGGCATTGATCACTGCTACCAGCGGCTCGCGCAGTAACTCGTTGACCACCAGCCCTTGCGGCAAGGGCATTGGCCGCATCAGGCCGACTTCGATGGACTCGTCGAGCACCGCTTCGGCAACGTCGCGGCTGCTCATCTCCTTGAGATTCAGGTGCACTGCCGGGAACTGCTGACGGAACGCGTGCAGTGCCTTAGGCAGCTTCGACGTGAAGGGTGCCGAAGAGGTGAAGCCGATCTTCAACTCCCCCAGCTCCCCCAATTGCGCACGCCGGGCCACGTCGGCAGCCTTTTCCACCTGGGCCAGAACTTGCCGGGCCTCGTCGAGGAACAACCGCCCGGCCTCGCTGAGCTCGACCCGGCGGTTGGCGCGCTCGAACAGCCGTGCGCCCAGCTCCTGCTCCAAGGCCTGGATCTGCTGGCTCAGCGGCGGTTGCGAGATGCCCAGTTGCTGGGCGGCACGGCCAAAGTGCAGCTCTTCGGCTACAGCGATGAAATAACGCAGGTGTCGCAGCTCCATGGCCGGCTCCGAACAGGTCGTTAAACGTCTTAAACAGGTCGAACAATATATTGGATCTAATTATTAGCCAGCTATATGATTTTTCCATCGCAACGCCCCGAGGTACCGCTCCCGTGAGATCCGCCGTCGCCCCCCTGCCCGTCGAACCCAAACCTGCCTCCAACGACATCTGGATCGAGAAAGGCACCCCCGCCTTCATGAAAACCGTGCTGGCGCTGTTCAGCGGCGGCTTTGCCACCTTCGCCCTGCTGTACTGCGTGCAGCCGATGATGCCGCTGCTTTCCCAGGAGTTTTCCATCAACGCCGCGCAGAGCAGCCTGGTGCTATCGGTGTCCACCGCCATGCTGGCGATCGGGTTGCTGGTCACCGGCCCCATTTCCGACCGTATCGGCCGCAAGCCGGTGATGGTCTTCGCCTTGCTGTGCGCGGCGCTATCGACCCTGGCCAGCGCGGTGATGCCGAGCTGGGAGCTGGTGCTGGCCACGCGGGCACTGGTGGGTTTGTCGCTGAGCGGCTTGGCAGCGGTCGCGATGGCCTACCTTAGCGAAGAGATCCACCCGCAGCACATCGGCCTGGCCATGGGGCTGTACATCGGCGGCAATGCCATTGGCGGCATGAGCGGGCGCCTGATCACCGGCGTGTTGATCGACTTCGTCAGCTGGCACACGGCGATGCTGGTGATCGGCGGCCTGGCCCTTATGGCGGCCGTGGTGTTCTGGAAGGTGCTGCCCGAATCGCGTAACTTCCGGCCCCAGTCATTGAAACCCCGCAGCCTGCTGGACGGTTTCGTCATGCACTTCAAGGATGCCGGGCTGCCCTGGCTGTTCCTTGAGGCCTTCCTGCTGATGGGCGCCTTCGTCACCCTGTTCAACTACATCGGCTATCGCCTGCTCGCCGGGCCGTACCATATGAACCAGGCGCTGGTCGGCCTGCTGTCGGTGGTGTACCTGTCGGGGATCTACAGCTCGGCGCAGGTCGGCGCGCTGGCCGACAAGCTCGGGCGGCGCAAGGTGTTCTGGGCCAGTATCGTGGTCATGGCCGGCGGCCTGCTCATGACATTGGCCAACCCGCTGGCCATGATCATTCTCGGCATGCTGGTGTTCACCTTTGGCTTCTTTGGCGCGCATTCGGTGGCCAGCAGCTGGATCGGCCGCCGGGCGCTGAGGGCCAAGGGGCAAGCTTCTTCGCTGTACCTGTTCAGCTATTACGCAGGGTCGAGTGTGGCGGGGACGGTAGGTGGGGTGTTCTGGCATTACGCCGGGTGGGAGGGGGTTGGAATGTTCATTGGCAGTTTGCTGATGGTGGCCTTGCTGGTGGCGTTGCATTTGAGCAGGTTGGCGCCGAAGACTGCCTGAGTAGGGCTGCTTTGCAGCCCAATCGCCGCGGTTCGTCGCCACGACAAGCCGCGGTGATTGGGCCTTTGGATCAGTTGATGATCTCGACGATATCCACATCCACCTCACGGCTCATCAGGTGCTTCTCCACCTCACCGGTCAGCTTGACCTTGGTCTTGTCGTTGAACGGCGTCGCTGGCAAGTCTTCGTCGTCGATCTCGACGGTGATGGTGCCGGTGTTGTCCTTGAACTCGTACTTGTCGTCGTTGTTGATCTTCTTGATCACGTAGCCTTGCAACACCACCGGGGTGTCGTCGGCGGCATCGTTGGCGGCAGCCACCGTGGTCACGGACTGGGCACCGGGGCCGGTGTAGCCGGCGGCCAGGGCCGCGGTGCTGAACAGTGGGGCGAGGATCAGAGGCAGGTAACGGGCTTTCATGGTGATCGGGTCCTGTTTGCGTTTTGATGGCACCAGATTACCGACGATCGCTGAATTGAAACTTAATACAACAAAAAGCCCGGCACTTGGCCGGGCTTCTTGCGTTGCACACCGGTTACTGGTGGTACTGCGCCGACAGCTCGTGCACGGCGTTGATGAATACGCCGGCGTGCTCCGGATCGACTTCCGGGGTGATGCCATGGCCCAGGTTGAACACATGGCCGCTGCCCTTGCCGTAGCTGGCCAGGATGCGCGCCACTTCCTTGCGAATCGCCTCGGGGTTGGCGTACAGCACGGTCGGGTCCATGTTGCCCTGCAACGCGACCTTGTCACCGACGCGGCGGCGGGCGTCGCCGATTTCGCAGGTCCAGTCCAGGCCAAGGGCGTCGGCACCGACATCGGCGATGCTTTCCAGCCACAGACCGCCGTTCTTGGTGAACAGGATCACGGGCACCTTGCGCCCTTCATGCTCGCGGATCAGGCCGCTGACGATCTTGCGCATGTAGGCCAGGGAGAACTCCTGGTAGGCCGCCGCAGACAGGTTGCCACCCCAGGTATCGAAGATTTGCACCGCCTGGGCGCCCGCCTGGATTTGCCCGTTGAGGTAGCTGGTGACCGACTGCGCCAGTTTGTCCAGCAGCAGGTGCAGGGCCTGCGGGTTGTCATAGGCCATGGCCTTGATCTTGCGGAAGTCCTTGGACGAACCTCCTTCGACCATGTAGGTGGCCAGGGTCCATGGGCTGCCGGAGAAGCCGATCAGCGGCACACGGCCGTTGAGTTCGCGGCGGATGGTGCTGACCGCGTCCATCACGTAGCCCAGGTCCTTCTGCGGATCGGGGATCGGCAACGCTTCGATGTCCGCCAGGGTGCTGATGACTTTCTTGAAGCGCGGGCCTTCGCCGGTCTCGAAGTACAGGCCCTGGCCCATGGCGTCGGGGATGGTGAGGATGTCCGAGAACAGGATCGCCGCGTCCAGCGGGTAGCGGTCCAGCGGCTGCAGGGTGACCTCGCAGGCAAACTGCGGGTTCATGCACAGGCTCATGAAGTCACCGGCCTTGGCGCGGCTGGCGCGATACTCCGGGAGGTAGCGGCCGGCCTGGCGCATCATCCATACCGGGGTGACATCTACAGGTTGCTTGAGCAGTGCACGCAGGAAACGATCGTTCTTCAGGGCAGTCATGTCGGCATCCGGAAAAAAAGTGCGGGCATTTTCTCAGACGCGGACGCAAAAGGCACGGCCATGGCCATGCGTTTTGTCTATCAGGTGCCATGGATCAAGCATTTTTGTATACAAAAAGCATCGCGGGGCCAGTCGGATCGCCGCACCGCCGCTCCCACGCAGCCTTATCACTGGCGTGGGAGCGGGATTACCCCGCGATAAGGCTGGATCAGACTTCGAGGTAATCCAGAATGCCTTCGGCTGCGGTACGCCCTTCGAAGATCGCCGTCACCACCAAGTCCGAACCCCGCACCATGTCGCCACCGGCAAACACTTTCGGGTTGCTGGTCTGGTGCTTGAACTTGCCTTTCTCCGGGGCCACCACGCGGCCCTGGCTGTCCATCTGGATACCGAACTGCTCGAACCACGGCGCCGGGCTCGGGCGGAAGCCGAAGGCAATCACCACGGCGTCGGCCGGCAGGATCTCCTCGGAGCCCGGGATTGGCTCGGGGCTGCGGCGACCACGGGCATCCGGCTCGCCGAGACGGGTCTCGACCACCTTCACGCCCTCGACCTTGTCCTCGCCGACGATGGCGATGGGCTGGCGGTTGTAGAGGAACTTCACGCCCTCTTCCTTGGCATTCTTCACCTCTTTGCGCGAACCCGGCATGTTGGCCTCGTCACGGCGATAGGCACAGGTCACCGACTTGGCGCCCTGGCGGATCGAGGTGCGGTTGCAGTCCATCGCGGTGTCGCCTCCGCCAAGCACCACGACCTTCTTGCCCTGCATGTCGACGAAGTCTTCCGGCGACTTTTCAAAGCCCAGGTTGCGGTTGACGTTGGCGATCAGGAAGTCCAGCGCGTCGTGCACACCCGGCAGGTCCTCGCCGGGGAAGCCGCCCTTCATGTAGGTGTAGGTGCCCATGCCCATGAACACCGCGTCGTACTCGGCGAGCAATTGCTCCATGGTGATGTCGCGGCCCACCTCAATGTTCAGGCGGAACTCGATGCCCATGCCGGTGAAGACTTCGCGGCGATTGCTCAGCACGGTCTTTTCCAGCTTGAACTCGGGGATGCCGAAAGTCAGCAGGCCACCGATCTCGGGGTTGCGGTCGAACACCACCGGGGTCACGCCGGCACGTACCAGCACATCGGCGCAGCCCAGGCCGGCAGGGCCGGCGCCGATGATGGCGACACGCTTGCCAGTCGGCTTGACCTTGGACATGTCCGGGCGCCAGCCCATGGCGAACGCGGTGTCGGTGATGTACTTCTCCACCGAGCCGATGGTTACCGCGCCGAAGCCGTCGTTCAGGGTGCACGCACCCTCGCACAGGCGGTCCTGCGGGCACACGCGGCCACAGACTTCCGGCAGGGTGTTGGTCTGGTGCGACAGCTCGGCTGCCGCGAGGATGTTGCCCTCGGAAACCAGCTTCAACCAGTTGGGAATGAAGTTGTGCACCGGGCACTTCCACTCGCAATACGGGTTACCGCATCCCAGGCAGCGGTGCGCCTGCTCCACGGACTGCTGCGGCTTGAAAGGTTCGTAGATCTCGACGAACTCCTTCTTGCGCTGGCGCAGCAGCTTTTTCTTGGGGTCTTTACGCCCCACTTCGATGAACTGGAAGTCGTTGCTCAGACGTTCAGCCATTTTTCAAAACCTCTTTACCGCAGTTGCCAGCTACACGCTGCAAGCTGCAAGACGATCACTTAAGCCCGACGAACCCCGCACACGGGGCCCGTCACTTGCAGCTGTTCTTACTGCGGGTTGGCACGGGTGCTGGACAACAGGTGCTTGAGGTTGGCCGCCTTCGGCTTGACCAGCCAGAAGCGCCGCACGTAGTCGTCCAGGTTCTCCGAGAGCTCACGCCCCCACTCGCTGCCGGTCTCTTCCACGTACTCGCCCAGGACCCGCGCCAGGTGGCTGCGGTAGGCTTCCATCGCCTCACCACTGATACGCTGGATTTCCACCAGCTCGTGGTTGAGTTTGTCGAAGAAGCTGTTGTCCATGTCGAGCACGTAGGCGAAGCCGCCAGTCATGCCAGAACCGAAGTTGTAACCGGTCTTGCCCAGGACGCAGACAAACCCGCCGGTCATGTATTCACAGCAGTGATCGCCGGTGCCCTCGACCACAGCGTGGGCGCCGGAGTTACGTACAGCGAAGCGCTCGCCCGCGGTGCCTGCGGCGAACAGCTTGCCGCCGGTGGCGCCATACAGGCAGGTGTTGCCGACGATGGCGCTGTGCTGGGTTTCGAACGGGCTTCCGGCCGGTGGCACGATGGTCACCTTGCCCCCGGTCATGCCCTTGCCGACGTAGTCGTTGGCGTCGCCTTCCAGGTGCAGGTTCAAACCGCCGGCGTTCCACACGCCGAAGCTCTGGCCCGCGGTGCCCTTGAAGCGGAAGGTGATCGGCGTGGCGGCCATGCCCTGGTTGCCGTGCAGCCTGGCGATTTCGCCAGAGATGCGTGCACCGATGGAACGGTCGCAGTTGCAGATGTCCATGGCGAATTCACCACCAGCCATGTCGCGGATCGCCGGCAGGGCCATGGTGACCATCTTCTCGGCCAGTTCGCCCTGGTCGAACGGCGGGTTCTTGTCCACCTGGCAGAACTGCGGCTTGTCAGCCGGGATGTGCGAGCTACCCAGCAGCGGCGTCAGGTCGAGGTGGCCCTGGCGCTCGGTGTCGCCCGGCAGCACATCCAGAAGGTCGGTACGGCCGATCAGCTCGCCCAGGCTGCGCACGCCCAGCTTGGCTAGCCACTCGCGGGTCTCTTCGGCGACGAAGGTGAAGAAGTTGATCACCATGTCGACGGTGCCGATGTAGTGGTCCTTGCGCAGCTTGTCGTTCTGGGTGGCCACGCCGGTGGCGCAGTTGTTCAGGTGGCAGATGCGCAGGTACTTGCAGCCCAGGGCGATCATCGGCGCGGTGCCGAAACCGAAGCTCTCGGCGCCGAGGATCGCGGCCTTGATCACGTCCAGGCCGGTTTTCAGGCCGCCATCGGTCTGCACCCGCACCTTGCCGCGCAGGTCATTGCCGCGCAGGGTCTGGTGGGTTTCAGCCAGGCCCAGTTCCCACGGAGCGCCGGCGTACTTGATCGAGGTCAGCGGCGAAGCGCCGGTGCCGCCGTCGTAGCCGGAAATGGTGATCAGGTCGGCATAGGCCTTGGCCACGCCGGCGGCGATGGTGCCCACGCCGGCTTCGGCAACCAGCTTGACCGAGACCAGGGCCTGCGGGTTGACCTGCTTGAGGTCGTAGATCAGCTGGGCCAGATCTTCGATCGAGTAGATGTCGTGGTGCGGCGGCGGCGAAATCAGGGTCACGCCCGGTACCGCATAGCGCAGCCTTGCGATCAGGCCGTTGACCTTGCCGCCCGGCAACTGGCCGCCCTCGCCGGGTTTGGCGCCCTGGGCGACCTTGATCTGCAGCACTTCGGCATTGACCAGGTATTCCGGGGTCACGCCAAAGCGGCCGGTGGCCACCTGCTTGATCTTCGAGCTTTTGACGGTGCCGTAGCGGGCCGGGTCTTCGCCGCCTTCGCCGGAGTTGGAGCGCGCGCCGAGGCGGTTCATTGCCTCGGCCAGGGCTTCGTGCGCCTCTGGCGACAGCGCGCCCAGGGAGATACCAGCGGAGTCGAACCGCTTGAGGATCGCGTCCAGTGGCTCGATTTCATCCAACGGCAGGGCCTGGTCGGCCACCTTCACTTTCAGCAGGTCGCGGATCATCGACACCGGACGCTGGTCGACCAGCGAGGTGTATTCCTTGAACTTGGCGTAGTCCCCCTGTTGCACGGCGGCCTGCAGGGTGTTGACCACGTCCGGGTTGTAGGCATGGTATTCGCCACCATGGACGAACTTGAGCAAGCCACCTTGCTGGATTGGCTTGCGCGCACTCCAGGCTTCGGCGGCGAGCAACTTCTGGTCGCTCTCCAGGTCTTCGAAACGCGCACCCTTGATGCGGCTCGACACACCCTTGAAGCTCAGGCCAACCACTTCCTCGGACAGGCCGATGGCTTCGAACAGCTGCGCGCCACGGTACGAGGTGATGGTGGAGATGCCCATCTTCGACAGGATCTTCAGCAGGCCCTTGGAGATGCCCTTGCGGTAGTACTTGAACACTTCGTCCAGATCGCCCAGCACTTCGCCGGTGCGGATCAGGTCGGCCAGCACTTCGTAGGCCAGGTACGGGTATACAGCCGAGGCACCGAAGCCCAGCAGCACGGCGAAGTGGTGCGGGTCGCGGGCAGTGGCGGTCTCGACCAGAATGTTGCTGTCGCAACGCAGCCCTTGTTCGGTCAGACGGTGGTGTACAGCGCCTACGGCCAGCGAGGCGTGTACCGGCAGCTTGCCCGGGGCAATGTAGCGGTCGCTGAGCACCAGCTGGGTCTTGCCGCCGCGCACCGCTTCTTCGGCCTGGTCGGCGATATTGCGGATGGCCGCTTCAAGGCCGAGGCTTTGCTCATAGTTGAGGTCGATCAGCTGGCGGTCGAAACCTTCGCGCTCCAGGTTCATCAGCGAACGCCACTTGGCAGGCGAGATGACTGGCGAGCTGAGGATCACCCGCGAGGCATGCTCGGGGGACTCCTGGAAGATGTTGCGCTCGGCGCCCAGGCAGATTTCCAGGGACATCACGATCGCTTCGCGCAGCGGGTCGATCGGCGGGTTGGTCACCTGGGCGAACTGCTGGCGGAAGAAATCGTACGGCGAACGCACGCGCTGCGACAGCACGGCCATCGGCGTGTCGTCGCCCATCGAGCCGACCGCTTCCTGGCCCTGCTCGCCGAGCGGGCGCAGCACCTGGTCACGTTCCTCGAAGGTGACCTGGAACATCTTCATGTATTGCTTGAGCTGGTCAGCGTCGTAGCTGGCCACGCCCTGGTCGTCGCTCAGGGTCGCCTGGATGCGCGTGGCGTGCTGGCGCAACCAGCGCTTGTAAGGGTGGCGCGACTTCAGGCGGTTGTCGATGGCGTCGGTGTCGAGGATCTGGCCGGTCTCGGTATCGACAGCCAGGATCTGGCCTGGGCCGACACGGCCCTTGGCCAGGACTTCCTCGGGCTGGTAACCCCATACGCCGATTTCCGAGGCGATGGTGATGTAGCCGTTGGTGGTGGTCACCCAGCGCGCCGGGCGCAGGCCATTGCGGTCGAGCAGGCACACCGCGTGGCGGCCTTCGGTCATGACGATACCGGCCGGACCATCCCACGGTTCCATATGCATGGAGTTGTATTCGTAGAAGGCACGCAGGTCGGCGTCCATGGTCTCGACGTTCTGCCAGGCTGGCGGTACCAGCATGCGCACGCCGCGGAACAGGTCGATGCCGCCAGTGACCATCAGCTCGAGCATGTTGTCCATGCTGGATGAGTCGGAACCGACGCGGTTGACCAGCGGGCCGAGCTCTTCGAGGTCGGGGATCAGGTCGTTGGCGAACTTGGTGCGACGGGCCATGGCCCAGTTGCGGTTGCCGGTGATGGTGTTGATCTCGCCGTTGTGGGCGAGGAAGCGGAAGGGCTGCGCCAGCGGCCACTTCGGCAGGGTGTTGGTGGAGAAGCGCTGGTGGAACACGCAGATTGCGGTCTGCAGGCGCTCGTCACCCAGGTCCGGATAGAACGCCGCGAGATCGCGCGGCATCATCAGGCCTTTGTAGATGATGGTCTTGTGCGAGAAGCTGCAGATGTAGTGGTCGGCGTCGTGGGCGTTGGCCACGGACGAACGGCGACGGGCACTGAACAGCTTGATGGCGAATTCCTGATCGCTCAGGCCTTCGCCGCCGATGAACACCTGCTCGATCTGCGGCAGGCGCTCCAGGGCCAGACGGCCAAGGACGCTGGTGTCGATCGGCACCTTGCGCCAGCCCACCAGCGTGAGGCCGGCATTGACGATCTCGCGATCCATGTTGGCGCGGGCGGCTTCGGCTTTGACCGGGTCCTGGTTGAAGAACACCATGCCGACGGCGTACTGCCTGGGCAGCTCGGCGGCGAAGTGCTCCTGGGCCACGGCGCGCAGGAATTGATCGGGCTTCTGCATGAGCAGACCGCAACCGTCGCCGGTCTTGCCGTCGGCATTGATGCCGCCGCGGTGGGTCATGCAGGTCAACGCCTGCATGGCGGTTTGCAGAAGGTGGTGACTCGGCTCGCCCGTCATATGGGCGATCAGGCCGAAACCACAGTTGTCCTTGAATTCTTCGGGATGGTACAGACCTGTTTTCATAGACACTTTCTCACCAGGTTCACCTCTCAACCGGAGGCAAATCTCTTTTTTAACAACCACTTACCATCCACGCCGATCAAATGCCAGCTTTTTTGCGGTGGCCATGGAAAACCATTGTTGCACAGCGACAGCAACGCCCACAAATTTTCATGTCTCACCATTGAAAATTTATGTCGTAATTTTGAATGTTTTTAAGTCGTACGCCGTGATAGCGGCATGACTGGAGTCTGAAGCGTTTCAGCCAGGACTGCAAGAAAGGGCTCGTGGCCGGCAGTCTGGGACAGAAAAGCCTGCCGCGCTCGGGCGCAGCAGGCTAGTTGAAAGCTAGAAAGTCGCTCAGCAACTGGGCGGCGGGGTGATGCCGCCCGGAAGGTATCAGCGGGCCGTGGCCAGCTCTTGTTGGACGCTGCCCACGGTACGTGGCCAAGGTTTACCAGCCTGGACCTTGGCTGGCAAGTTCTTGATTGCCGCAGCGGCGGCATCGCGGCTGGCGAAATTGCCGTAGGTCACCACATACAGCGGCTTGCCCTGCAGGTTTTTCCTGAAGTAGCGATAGTCGCCACCCTGTGCCTTGACGAACGACTGTGCCGACGCCTCGGAACTGGTGCCGAAGATCTGCACCACGTAGTTACCGGGCTTCTGGCCAGCATACCAGCTGCTGTTGCCGGCGCCGCCGGCAGCCGGTTTCTCGGCAGGTTTGGCTGCGGGCTTGGCGCTCGCGACCTGGGTCGGAGCCGGGGCTGGCTTGGCAGGTGCAACCGGCTTTGCCGGCTGGGTTGCTACAGGTTTTGTCGCAGGCGCAACCGGCTGTACCGGAGCGCTGGTCACCGGCTGGGCCGGAGTCGGCGCAGGGCTGGCGGTGGCACCTTGCGGCGGCGCGATGGTGGTCACGGTCGGCGGCACGGCAGCCGATGGCGTGGCTGGCTGCAGTGCAGTGTTGTCGGCCGGCCCGCCGTCTTCACCTTCACCCATGCCAGCGGCCTGGGCCAGCGGTTCGCGCATCACCGGCTGCGACTGACCGACCAGCGGCAACGGCATCGGCTGCGAGGAGCCGGAGAACTCGATGGCGGGCGCGCCGCCGTTGCCACCCTGGCCCAGGGGCAATTGGGCCTGGGCAGCGGGGGGTGCGTCGGCCGGGGCCTTGTCGCCTTTCTTGGGCATCAGGACCGCCGCGCCAACGGCAACCACGACCACTGCGGACAACGCGAGCACGTGTTTCTTAGGCATTTTGAACCCCATGGATGGTCGCTTGACCGTGGTACGGCTGGCGATCATGGCTTCGATCAAGGTATCGCGGGCGACCTGGTTGATGTTCCCAGGCCAGCCGTCGGAGTTTTCGTGGATGTCGACGATCTGCTCGGCGGTGAACACCTCGATGCCCCGGCCAGCACCCTCCAGGCGCTGCTCCAGGTACTCGCGGGTTTCTTCCTCGCTGTACGGGGCCAGTTCGATGACGTGGAATCGCTCGCCATCGGCATTGAGCTCATCCAACCCGGCGATCAGCGAAGGCTCGCCGAACAGGAACACATGCGGGCGTCCTTCAGCTACGCCTGCCGCCAACTCCAGCAACGCTTGGAGTGCCGACTCGTCCAGTTGTTCCGCATCGTCCACCAGCAGATAGACTTCCTGGCCGGTCAGCGCCAGTTGCACCACCTGCGACAGGATCGCCTGCACTTCCGGCTGCGCCACACCCAGCGACTGCGCCACCTGGCCAAGCACGCTGGCCGCGTCGCTGGCACCACGGGCGGATACCACCACGCTTTGCACCGACTGCTTGTTGGTGCTGGCCACCAGTGCCTGGCGCAGCAAGGTCTTGCCGCTGCCCACAGGGCCGGTGACCGCCAGCATCAGCTGGCTGTAGCGCGCCAGATGATGCAGCTGGCCAAGCACTGGCTTGCGCTGGGCGGGAAAGAACTTGAAACCGGGCACCCGGGGGGCGAACGGATCGTGGCTCAGCTGGTAATGATCGAGAAACGCCTCATCGGCATGCAGACTGGTCATTGCGTTGTCACAACCTCAAAGCTGGGCCACGATCGCGCGGTAATCCGCCGCCAGCGTGGCCTGAAGAATCTCTGTCGAATAGTCGTCAGTGACGACGGCCTCGCCCAGCTGGCGCAGCAGCACCAGGCGCAGGCGCCCGTCGAGCACTTTCTTGTCGACCGCCATGTGCTCCATGAAATGCGCCGGGGTCATTTCCTGTGGTGGCACCACCGGCAATCCTGCGTCCTGCAGCAGGCGAATTCCGCGATCACGCGCCGGCTGGTCGATCCAGCCCAGGCGCATGGACATTTCCAGGGCCATGACCGTGCCGGCCGCCACGGCTTCGCCGTGCAGCCAGACGCCATAACCCATGTGTGTTTCGATGGCATGGCCGAATGTGTGGCCAAGGTTGAGCGTGGCACGCACGCCCGATTCGCGCTCATCAGCGCCAACCACGGCAGCCTTGGCCGCGCAGGAGCGACGGATGGCCTCGGTCAGGGCAACGGAGTCCAGGGCACGCAGTGCCTGCATATTGTCTTCGAGCCAGGCAAGGAATGGCTTGTCGCAGATCAGGCCGTACTTGATGACTTCGGCGAGACCGGCGGACAGCTCACGCGCGGGCAAGGTTGTCAGACTGGTAGTATCGATCAGCACAGCGTTGGGCTGGTAGAAGGCGCCCACCATGTTCTTGCCCAGCGGGTGGTTGATGCCGGTCTTGCCGCCCACCGAGGAGTCCACCTGGGACAACAGCGTGGTCGGCACCTGGATAAAATCGACCCCACGCTGGTAGCAGGCTGCGGCAAAGCCGGCCATGTCACCGATCACGCCGCCACCGAGGGCGACCACGGTGGTGCGCCGGTCATGACGCGCGGTCAGCAGGGCATCGAAGATCAGTTGCAGGGTTTCCCAGTTCTTGTGGGCCTCGCCGTCGGGCAACACCACCGGCAGCACCGAGTAGGCACCCAGGGTCTTGCTCAGGCGTTCGAGGTACAGGGGCGCGACGGTCTCGTTGGAGACGATGGCGACCTGCCGGCCGGCAATGTGCGGCGCCAGCAGCTCGGGCTGGTCAAGCAGGCCTTCGCCAATGTAGATCGGGTAGCTACGCTCGCCCAGGTCGACCTTAAGTGTCTGCATGTTTCCCCACAATGTACTTGGGCGCGGTGGCACTGTGGCCCCACGCGGTGACGTTCAACCCCGTCTCGGCGTTGGTCGCCGAGGATAGACCCCGCTCAGCGGGGCGGCAACTTCTGCAGACGCTCGAGAATGTCGAGCACGACCATGCGAGGTGGCCGTTCGTCGGTTTCCACCACCAGGTCGGCAATCTCGCGATAGAGCGGGTCGCGGGTTTCAAGCAGGGCACGCAAGGTGGCTTCCGGGTTGGCTGTGCGCAGCAGCGGTCGGTTGCGGTCACGGGAAGTGCGCCCCACCTGCTGCTCCACCGAGGCATGCAGGTAGATCACCCGGCCACCGGCGTGCAGCGCGGCACGGTTGGCATCGCGCATCACCGCGCCGCCACCGGTCGCCAGGACCACGCCATCAAGCGCGCAGAGTTCGGCAATCATCGCCTGCTCGCGGTCGCGAAAGCCCGGCTCGCCTTCCTTGTCGAAGATCCACGGGATATTGGCGCCGGTTCGCAGCTCGATTTCCTTGTCGGAATCCTTGAACAGCAGGCGCAGCTCTTTGGCCAACAGGCGTCCGATGGTGCTTTTCCCAGCGCCCATGGGCCCTACAAGTATCAAATTTCGCACAGAATCAACGACTCACAGCAATCGCCTGGTCACTCATGATACGCGGAGTCAGGAAGACCAGCAGCTCGGATTTTTTCTCTTGTAATGCATCGCGTCGAAACAGCCGCCCAACATACGGCAGATCGCCGAAAAATGGCACCTTGTCGACCACTTTGTTCTGCGACGTCGAGTACACGCCGCCAATCACAATGGTCTGCCCATCGGTCACCCGGACCTTCGCCGTAACCTCGTTCTTGCGGATCGGCGGTACATTGTTGAGTGCATTGATGAAGTCGGGCTCGTCCTTGGTCACGCGCACATCCATCACTACCTTGCCATCCGGCGTGATCTGCGGCGTTACCTCCAGCGACAGGGAGGCCTCACGGAAAGAAATGGAGGTAGCCCCACTGCGAGTGGTCTCTTGATAGGGTACTTCGGTCCCCTTGAGTATGCGGGCGGTTTCCTTGTCAGCCGTGACCACCTTGGGCTGGGAGATGATCTCGCCATTGCCGCTCTTCTCCATGGCGCTGAGCTCCAGATCCAGCAGAATGTCGCTGCGCAGCAGGCCCACGCCGAGCCCGGAAGTGGCCCGTTCAACCCCAAGGTCGACGAACAGGTCACTACCCAGGCGACTGTCCACCCCATACAACGGGCCGCCCCATCGCACACCCAGGCCCTTCTCGTAATCGACACTGGCTTCTACGATACGCGCCTCGATCATGACCTGGCGTACCGGCACATCCAACTGCGCTACCAACCTTCGCAAATCGGCAAGTCGTTCGCCAGGCTGGGTAACCACCAGCGTGTTGGTCCGTGCATCCACACTGAGGCTGCCGCGCCCAGTCAGGATGCCGTCATCGGCCAAGCTCGCAAGCAACAGTTCCGCCAGCTCGGCGGCTTTTGCATGAAAGACAGGGATCAGCTCTCGTCGCAAAGGCTCCAGCAACACCTCCTCGCCCATGCCCCGGGCCTGCCCGGCCAGCTCAGCAACGGGAGCGATCAACAGCACGTTGCCCTCCTGGCGCCGGCCCAGCCCCTTGCTGCGCAGCACAAGGTCAAGTGCCTGGGCCCAAGGCACGTCTTCCAGGTGCAGGGTTATTCGCCCCTGCACCGAATCGCTGGCGACCAGGTTGACGCTGGCGTGCTCCGCCATGACCTGAAGCACTGAGCGCAGTTCGACATCCTGGAAGTTGAGCGATATCGGCTCACCCTGGAATTGCGCTGCCTGCACTGCCAGGATGTTCGACATCAACCCCAAGCCACTCAACCATCGCCTCGGCCTCATCCCTGACCTCTCCTTACTCACGCTTCTCAAGCACCAGATACCGATAACGCGCCTGCCAGCGTCCGCCGAGGTAGATCCGCTCGCGGACCTCCAGCTGACCAGCATCAACGGCTACCACGACCCCCTCATCCAATCCGAGCCGGTCGCCTTGCCCAACCCGATACAAGTGCCCCGCCGAACGCAACAATGCCTGCCGGCGCCCTGACTGGGACAGGCTTCCGACCATTTCCAGTCGCGCCAAGGGAATATGCCGCAGCTCTTTACCCTGTGTGGCGGGCAACCAGGCCTGAAATGGGTCGAACGTGGCCTTCGACAGGGCATCCTGGGCAGGCTCATCCGCCAAGGCAGCCGGCACTGGAAGCTCTTCCCCTGGGTGGTAGGCATGTATCAACAATCGTGCGCCAACCTCTCCTGAGCCTTCTTCCTGCAAGGCCAGCCTGAGCTGGGGCACGCTCAACAACCGCAACTGCTGCAGCCACTGCTCAAGCCACAAGCGCAATGCCGGGTAGCGCCCGTGCACGCTGATCTCCAAAGGCTGCAGACGGTATCCTGCTGCCTCCTGCGCTTCGTTTACTTCGATGCGTTCGAATGACAGACCATGCTCATGACCCGACAAGGCCAGCTGGTCGAGCAGTTCACTCATGCCCTCTCCCGCAGCCAATCGCCAGCGCAACGCTTGCAGCCCGGTCATGGCTTGTTCCAGAGCCTGTTGCGCTCGCTCAAGCTCGACAAGTTTTTCCGCCCCATCCGCCAAGACACCCTGTAGCTGCAACTGCCTCTGGACTGCCTCGGCATGGCTATTGAGCGGCTCACGCAAGCGGGCGATATAACCCGCGAAAACCACCAGAAACAGCAGCCCTACTGCCAGCACCCACCGGACCAACCAAGACCGGGCCACCAGGCCCTGCCAATCCTGGGGCCACGGGCGGTTCATGACTCACCCGCCAACAAGCGTGCCGCCAGCAGGAATTCATCGCCCTGGCCATGACGCCGCAAGTGAACAAGCTCCAGGTCCCGCACCATCTTTACCTGCTCCAGGCTGCGCATAAGCCTGGCCACCACTGAAGCAGAGGCAGCCAACCCGGCAAGGCGCAGACGCCCGTCCTCCACACCTACCTCGGTCAAGCGCGCGCCTTCGGGCATTGCCTGCTCCAGTGCGCGAAACAGCCCAGGCAACTGCGCCCGTCCGGCGCTCAGCGCAGACACCGTCGCTTGCTGGGCCAACAACGCATCCCGTGCTTCACGCAACTTATCGATCTGCCGCAGCGAAGCGTCCAACCGCTCAACGGCCGCCTGCTGCGTGGCGATGACCTGCGCCTGCCTGGCCAGACGCGACCGCGCCATTCGATCAAGCAACATCACCCCGCACAGCGCCACCACAAGCGTGCCGACCAAGGTGATCTGGAATCGCCGCACAGCGCTTGCCCTGCGCTGTTCGCGCCAGGGCATCAGGTTCAGTCGCCCTTTCATACCGGGCCTCCCATTGCCAAACCACAGGCAAGAGCCATGGCAGCAGCGGGCACGCTGGTTTCATCGAAACCGCTGACCAGAGGGCCCGGGCGACCGACATGGCATTTCACGCCCAGATGCTCCGACAAGTCTGCCGCTCGAGCCTCATCGGCGGCGACCCCGAACAAAACAACCTGCTCAAACGCGCCCTGGATATCCGGCTGCCAGAGCCCATCGACAGCCTCGGCCCAGCGTTCCATAGAAGGCAAGGCAATGCGCTGCCGATGCGGCACGCGGCCTCCCTGCCAACGGTGCAGGATCACCTCGTCCGGCTCCAACTGCAGCAGCGCCATGTCGCCTGCCTGCGGCTCAGGCACCAGCGCCCGCCGCAACGCGAAACTGTCCACCTCCACGGCCACCAACTGCAAGCCGGCTTGCGCGAACACGCGCTCCAGTGGGTCGAGCTGACTTTGCCTACAGGCCACCACCAACACCTCGACCTGCCCGACATCCTCCACGCACGGGCCATGCACCTGGAAATCCAGGGCAAGGTCCTCCACAGGAAAGGGAAACAGCTGCTCGGCCTGCGCGAGCAAGGCAGCTTCGACGGCATGGCCGGGCAACCCGGCAGGCAGGCGGCAAACCTTGCAGATGACCTGCGATGCAGGCAACGCCAGGGCGGCCCGGCACTGCGAAGTTCGACACCGGGCATGGGCCTGCCGCAAACCCGCGACCAGGCGCTCCATCTGATCAAACTCCAATGAGCTACCTGACGCTGCCCCAAGGCGCTCGTGCGCCCAGCCCACCACCCGACAACCGCCACGCTGGCGGCGCAGGTGCAGCATTCGTATGGCGTCGGAGGTAATTTCCACCCCCAGCAGTGAACCGGTGTCCCTGCCAAAGCGTCCAAGCATGGCTGTTCCTTCCTGGTCATTGGCTGCCTGAACCCTTGCGGTGCAGGCGGTCGTCGCTCTCCCCGGGCGGTCACCCGGCGGGACGAAAAATGCTTATAATGGCCAGCGTTTTTCCTGTCCGCCGGCCCTGCGCGCAATCCACTCTCAACCTGGACACCCAAAAGCCTTGATACGCCTGCTGAAGTTCTTCTGGTGGTCTCTCGTCGCCGTCATCTGCGCGCTCGTACTCGGTGTGAGCGGTGCGTTTCTGTATCTTAGTCCCAACCTGCCTTCGGTCGACGCGCTCAGAAGCGTCCAGTTGCAAATCCCCCTGAGGGTCTACAGTAGCGACGGCAAGCTGATCGCCGAGTTCGGCGAGATGCGGCGCTCGCCGATCAAGTTCCAGGAAATTCCCCCACAATTCATCCAGGCGCTTCTGTCCGCCGAGGACGACAATTTCCTCAATCACTATGGCGTCGACCCCAGCAGCCTCATGCGTGCGGCCTCACAGCTGGTCAAGTCCGGGCATATCCAGAGCGGCGGCAGCACCATCACCATGCAGGTGGCGAAGAACTTCTTCCTTACCAGCGAACGCAGCTTCTCGCGCAAGACCAACGAGATTCTCCTGGCCCTGCAGATCGAGCGGGAACTGACCAAGGACGAAATCCTCGAGCTGTACGTAAACAAGATCTACCTGGGCAACCGTGCCTACGGCATCGATGCCGCGGCGCAGGTGTACTACGGCAAGTCGATTCGCGACGTCAGCCTGGCGCAGATGGCCATGATCGCTGGTCTGCCCAAGGCCCCATCGCGCTTCAACCCGCTGGCCAACCCGGTACGCGCCAAGGAGCGCCGCGACTGGATCCTCGGGCGCATGTACAAGCTCGGCAAGATCGACGAGGCCAGCTACCAGGCCGCCCTGGGTGAACCGCTGAATGCCAGCTACCATGTGCCGACCCCGGAAGTGAATGCGCCGTACGTCGCCGAAATGGCCCGCGCCGAGATGGTCGGTCGCTACGGCAGCGACGCCTATACCGAAGGTTTCCGGGTCACCACCACAGTGCCGAGCGACATGCAGCAGATGGCCAACAGCGCGGTCCTCAACGGCCTCAGCCAATACGACGAACGCCACGGCTACCGCGGTCCGGAGGCACGCTTCCCTGGCAAGACACGCACGGCGTGGTTGCAGGAACTGAACAAGCAACGCACCCTCGGCGGCCTTGAGCCCGCCATTGTCACCCAGGTCGAGAAGAACGGCCTGAAGGTGATGACCCGCGCCGGTCTGGAGGAAGACGTGGCCTGGGACACCATGAAATGGGCCCGCCCGTACCTTAACAGCAACTCCCAAGGACGCTCGCCGCAATCAGCGGCCGATGTGGCCCAGGTCGGCGACCTGGTGCGCCTGCAACGCCTGGAAGATGGCAAACTCAAGTTCAGTCAGGTTCCCGGCGCCCAGAGCGCGCTGGTCACCCTCGACCCTTACAATGGCGCCATCCGCGCACTGGTTGGCGGCTTCTCATTCGAGCAGAGCAACTACAACCGCGCCATGCAGGCCAAGCGCCAGCCGGGCTCGAGCTTCAAGCCCTTCGTCTACAGCGCCGCGCTGGACAACGGCTACACCGCCGCCAGCCTGGTCAACGATGCGCCGATCGTGTTCGTCGACGAGTACTTGGACAAGGTCTGGCGTCCAAAGAACGACACCAACACCTTCCTCGGCCCGATCCGCATGCGCGAGGCGTTGTACAAGTCACGCAACCTCGTATCGATCCGCCTGCTGCAGGCCATGGGCGTGGATCGCACCATCGACTACATCGCCAAGTTCGGCTTCAACAAGCAGGACCTGCCGCGCAACCTGTCGCTGGCGCTGGGCACCGCGACGCTCACGCCGATGGAGATTGCCACCGGCTGGAGCACCTTCGCCAACGGCGGCTACAAGATCAGCCCGTACCTGATCGAGCGTGTCGAGAGCCGCAACGGCGAAACGCTGTTCACCGCAAACCCGCCACGCGTGCCGCAGGGCAGCCAAGACCAGGTCGGCCTCGCCGCACCTGAGGCACCCATCAGCGCCGCCCCGATGCCAGGCGAGGCGCCGTCGGCCGCAGGCCAGGTCACCGCGGCATCCCAAGTGCCCCAGGTGCCCCAGGTGCCCGCCGTGGCCGAGCAGATCATCGACGGCCGTACCTCGTACATCCTCACCAGCATGCTGCAGGACGTAATCAAGCGTGGTACCGGCCGCCGCGCCCTGGCCCTCGGCCGTTCGGACCTGGCGGGCAAGACCGGCACCACCAACGAATCCAAGGACGCCTGGTTCTCAGGCTACAACGCTGACTATGTCACCACCGTGTGGGTCGGCTTCGACCAGCCGGAAACCCTGGGGCGTCGCGAATACGGTGGCACCGTGGCCCTGCCGATCTGGATGAGTTTCATGGGCGCCGCGCTCAAGGGCATGCCCGAGCATCCACCAGCCGAACCCGAGGGCATCCTCAGCCTGCGCGTCGACCCGATCAGCGGCCGCGCCGCCACACCAAGCACGCCGAACGCCTACTTCGAACTGTTCAAGGCCGAGGACTCGCCACCGTCGGCGGACGAACTGGGTAACGGTGCAGCACCGGGCAGCCCGCTGCCGGCAGACGAAGCAGCGCCGATGGATCTGTTCTAAAGGGCAACCTTTGAAGGTTTTCGGTGAGGGCCGCCAGGTGCTCGCCGAAAACCTTGCAGCGCTCTCAAGATCGAGCGCCGCGCGGGCGGCGCTCGATCTGGCAGGCGCTGCAAGACTGTTGGCGAGCACCAGCAAGCCCTGACGCGATCGCCTTGAAAGGGATGACATTGAACTCCGCGTAAGCAGGCCTGCCCCGCAATAACCCAGTCCAACAAAAAGCCCCGACTCTTGCGAGCCGGGGCTTTTTCATGACGCTACGACTGGATCAGCCGTTGAACACGTCATCCACGCTCTTGAGCGGGTAGTGCTTCGGATACGGCAGGGTGGCCACACCGGACTCGATGGCGGCCTTGGCCACGGCATCGGAAACCACGGTGATCAGGCGCGCGTCCAGCGGCTTCGGAATGATGTACTCACGGCCGAACTCAAGTCCTTGAACGCCATAGGCCTCGCAGACTTCCTTCGGCACCGGCAACTTGGCCAGGTCCTTCAGGGCGATGGCGGCAGCGATCTTCATCTCTTCGTTGATGCGCTTGGCGCGAACGTCGAGGGCCCCACGGAAGATGAAAGGGAAGCCCAGTACGTTGTTGACCTGGTTCGGGTAGTCCGAGCGACCGGTGGCCATGATCACATCGCTGCGGGTGGCGTGAGCCAGTTCCGGGGCGATTTCCGGGTCCGGGTTCGAGCAGGCGAACACGATCGGGTTGGCGGCCATCGACTTCAGGCCTTCGGCGCTCAGCAGGTTCGGGCCGGACAAGCCGACGAACACGTCTGCGCCGTTCAGGGCGTCAGCCAGGGTGCGCTTGTCGGTGGCGTGGGCGAACTGGGCCTTGTACTGGTTCAGGTCGTCGCGGCCAGCGTGGATCACGCCGCTGCGGTCGATCATGAAGATGTTCTCGACCTTGGCACCCATGCTCACCAGCAGTTTCATGCAGGAGATGGCCGCGGCGCCGGCGCCCAGGCAGACGATCTTGGCGTCTTCGAGCTTCTTGCCGGCGATTTCCAGGGCGTTGATCATGCCGGCCGCGGTAACGATAGCGGTGCCGTGCTGGTCATCGTGGAAGACGGGAATGTCGCACTGCTCGATCAGCGTGCGCTCGATCTCGAAGCACTCAGGTGCCTTGATGTCTTCCAGGTTGATGCCGCCGAAGGTGATGGAGATGCGGCGAACGGTGTCGATGAAGGCTTGCGGGCTCTCCGACTCGACTTCGATATCGAACACATCGATACCGGCGAAACGCTTGAACAGAACACCCTTGCCTTCCATGACCGGCTTGGAGGCCAGTGGGCCGAGGTCACCCAGACCGAGGATGGCGGTGCCATCGGAGATCACCGCAACCAGGTTGCCCTTGCCGGTGTACTTGTAGGCCAGCTCCGGATCACGGCCGATCTCGCGCACAGGCTCGGCGACACCCGGGCTGTAGGCCAGGGCGAGGTCACGGGCGGTGGCGGTTGGCTTGGAGAGCTCGACGCTCAGTTTCCCCGGACGAGGCTGAGCGTGGTATTCGAGAGCGGCGGTTTTCAGGTCTGACATGATGGGCATTCCGCTATTTACTGTTCTGACGGACCGCCGAGGATACGCAAAGAGCCGGGGGGCGACAAGACTGCCCGGTCACTATGTGTCAAGGCCTTTGGCCTACGACTTTACGCTATAATCCACGGGGCTTTCGGGAGCCAGTGTGTACAATCCAATAGCAAAATGTCTACAACTATTTAGCCAGAAACAAGCGCCAACATGCTCGGATCGGTCAATGGCAACAGCCAGCGTCGCTGCCCAGGCTTGAGCCCGCCCTTGCGGGAACGATCCAGCACCCAGCCACGCGCCTCGACCTGGCGTCCCTTGAGGTTAGCGAAGAAGCTGGCGGGGAAGTGGCGCTGCAGACGAGCGGGAACCTGCAGGACGACGCTCTCGTCAAGCTCCAGCCAGATGCCGCCGCGATTACGCTCGATCCCGTTGATCCTGCCGCCGATCACCGCGAATCCGGATTGCCGCACATCGCGCCCACGCGTGACCGGCGATTGTCGCCACAGTCCTGCCCTGGCCTTGCGCGCCTGCTGCTCGGCCTGCTGCTGGCAGCCCGACAGCAGCACGTTGGGTGCAATGGCCACCTGGTAGCCCAGGCCCTCGCTGAGCAGTTGTGCTTCCAGATTGTTGCCAGTGCGGCCGTAGATATGCGCCAGGATACGGCCGTACTTGTCCTTGGGTTCGACGCCTGGAACCAGCCCGACACGGCCATCGCTGGCCTTCACCAGCGCCTGCAGGCGCTTCTTGGCAGCCTCGGCATAAGGTTCGCTGGGGCGCCCCTTGCGGCCGATCTCGGGAGCATTGATACCGATCAGTCGCACGCTGCGCCCATCGCTCAGGCGCAAGGTGTCGCCATCGACCACCTGACGTACCGCCACCGCTTGCACCCTTTCGGGCATCGGGCAGAAGGCCAGGGCAGGAAAGTGCCAGATCGCGCCCACAAAAAAGGCGCCCACAAGGGGCGCCTTCTTTTGCAACAGCGCGAACCCCGAAGGCTTCGCCACGTGCATGATTACTTCTTGGCACCGAACATGCCGAAGCGATCGGCGAACTTCTGTACGCGGCCGCCGGTGTCCAGGACTTTCTGCTTACCGGTGTAGAACGGGTGGCACAGGTTGCAAACGTCGATCGCCAGGACGCTGCCCATGGTCGAACGAGTTTCAAACTTGTTGCCGCAGCTGCAGGTGACTGCAACTACTTCGTAGTTCGGATGAATATCTGCTTTCATGGTCACTTCCTCGAGCTGCGTGCCGCCACCCAACACCTATTGTTGAATACCGCACGTAATTAGGCGGCGAATAATACCAGAGAGCAGCCGTAGCGCAAGTTGTCGCTTGCACCGACCGTCGTCTGCTAGGCTCGCCTGATTTGTGAAACACCCTCCAGAGACCTTCCGCGTGTCCGACGTCATTCTGCGCCTTGCCCTGCCCTCGCCCCTGCGTCGCCTGTTCGACTACCGGGCACCCGCGAGCATGGCGCGCCAGGCACTGACGCCAGGCATGCGCATCCGCGTGCCATTCGGCCGCCGCGAGATGATCGGGGTACTGGTGGAGGTCGCCGAGCACAGCGAGGTGCCAGCCGACAAGCTCA
Organism: Pseudomonas sp. BJa3; assembly: GCF_026343815.1. Classification (NCBI taxonomy): domain Bacteria; kingdom Pseudomonadati; phylum Pseudomonadota; class Gammaproteobacteria; order Pseudomonadales; family Pseudomonadaceae; genus Pseudomonas; species Pseudomonas sp. BJa3. The sequence continues at coordinate 86,375 of NZ_JAOXMC010000012.1, forward strand.
AGCCGGCCAGCGCCCTGCTCGACCCGGTCTCCCCCCTGCCGCCGGCATTGTTCAAGTTGTGTCTGTGGACGGCCCAGTACTACCAGCACAGCCTGGGCGACACTCTCAACTGGGCCCTGCCGACGCTGCTGCGCCAGGGCGAACCGGCCGAGGCGCGCCAGGAACGCTTCTGGCATGTCGCGCCCGGTGCGCGCCTGGAAGACCCGCGCATCGCCCGCGCCCCGCGCCAGCGCGACGCTCTCAAGACCCTGTCGCAGCACCCCCACGGCGTAGCCCACAGCCTGTTGAGCAAGCTTGGTCTGAACAAGGACAGCCTCGACCTGCTGCTGGCCAAGGAACTGGTGGAAGTCGAAGTACGCCGCCATCTGCCGGCCGCACGCCACGAGCACTGGCTGGCCCAACCGGAACTGCCGCTCAACGAAGAACAGCGCGCTGCCTTCGAGGCCGTGCGCTCGGGCTTCAGCGCCTTCCACGCCTACCTGCTGGCTGGCGTCACCGGCAGCGGCAAGACCGAGGTCTACCTGCAGCTGATTCGCGAAACCCTCGAAGCCGGCAAGCAGGCCCTTATCCTGATCCCCGAGATCAATCTCGGCCCGCAGACCCTGCAACGCTTCGAGCAACGCTTCAACGCGCGCATCGCCCTGCTGCATTCGGCGGTGGGTGATCGCGAGCGCCTGGACGCCTGGCTGGCGGCACGCGATGGCGATGCGGACATCATCATCGGCACCCGTTCGGCACTGTTCACCCCTATGAAGAACCCGGGCCTGATCATCATCGACGAAGAACACGACGGTTCTTATAAACAGCAGGAAGGCCTGCGCTACCACGCCCGCGACCTGGCCGTGGTGCGTGCGCACCAGGAGAACATCCCGATTCTGCTGGGCTCGGCCACACCGTCGCTGGAAAGCCTGCACAACGCCCACAGTGGCCGCTACGGCCTGCTGCGCATGAACCAGCGCGCCGGCGGCGCCAAAGCACCGCGCTTCCTGCGCCTTGACGTACGCAGCCTGCCACTGGACAGCGGCATCAGCGGCCCATTGCAGCAGGCCATCCGCCAGACACTCGAGGCCGGCCAGCAGGTGCTGGTGTTCCTCAACCGCCGCGGCTTCGCCCCCACATTGCTGTGCCACGACTGCGGCTGGCTCTCCGAATGCCCACGTTGCGATGCGCGCATGACCGTGCACCAACGCTCCGCCGTGCTGCGCTGCCACCATTGCGGCTACGACGAGCGCCTGCCGCTGCAGTGCCCGCAATGCGCCCACGTCGACCTGCGCCCGGTAGGCGCCGGTACCGAGCGTGCCGAGGAGCGCCTGAAGGTGCTGTTCCCGGATTACCCGATCCTGCGCGTGGACCGCGACAGCACCTCGCGCAAGGACGCCATGCACAACCTGTTCGCCACTATCCAGCGTGGTCAGCCGAGCATCCTGGTCGGCACCCAGATGCTGGCCAAGGGGCACCATTTCCCCCGCGTCACCCTGGTCGCGATCCTCGATGCCGACGGCGGGCTGTTCTCCGGCGACTTCCGCGCCAGCGAACGCATGGCCCAGCTGATCGTCCAGGTGGCCGGCCGGGCCGGCCGGGCCGAAGAGCCGGGCAAGGTCATCGTGCAAACCCACCTGGCCGATCACCCACTGCTGGTGCAGTTGACAGAGCAGGGCTACTTCGCCTTTGCCGAACAGGCCTTGAGCGAGCGCCGTGCGGCCGGGCTGCCGCCGTTCGCTCACCTGGCGCTGCTGCGCGCCGACGCGCACAAGCCGGGCCAGGCGGAAGGCTTCCTTGACGAAGCCTGCGCCGCCGCCGAGCGCATACTTGCCGAGCAGGGGCTGCACGGCATCGAGTTGCTCGGCCCGGTCCCGGCACCCATGGAGCGACGGGCGGGCAGGTTCCGTGCGCAACTATTGCTCCAGGCCAATGCCCGGGCACCCCTGCATCGACTGATCAGTGCCTGGTTGCTAGTGTTGGAGCAGATGCCGTCGGGGCGCCAGGTGCGCTGGTCGCTGGATGTCGATCCGGTCGACCTTTACTGACTTTTTGAGGGTTGGCGTGGGGGGGGGGGGGGGGGGGGGGGGGGGGGGGGGGCGGCCCGGGGCCCCCCCCCCCCCCCCCCCCCCCCCCCCCCCCCACACCGACAATGGACTGTGCCCCAAAAGGTTGGCAACCCGCCCCCGGCAACGGATAATGCCCAGTTTTTCCACCTGCGCATCGAAGCGCTCCACCGCGCTTGCGGTCGAAAAGAGACCCTCATGAAAGACACCATTCGCCAGCTGATCCAGCAAGCCCTCACCCAACTCGTCGCCGACGGTGTGCTGCCTGAAGGGCTGACGCCGGCGATCCAGGTGGAAAACGCCCGGGACAAGACCCACGGCGACTTCGCCAGCAACATCGCCATGATGCTGGCCAAGCCGGCCGGCATGAAACCGCGCGACCTGGCCGAGAAGATCATCGCCGCCCTGCCGGCCAGCGCCGACATCAGCAAGGCCGAGATCGCCGGCCCCGGCTTCCTCAACTTCTTCCAGAACACCGAAGCGCTGGCAGGCCGCCTCGACGCCGCCCTGAGCGATGGCCACCTGGGCGTGCGCAAGACCGGCCCGGCGGAAAAAGTGGTGATAGACATGTCGGCACCGAACCTGGCGAAGGAGATGCACGTCGGCCACCTGCGCTCGACCATCATCGGCGACAGCGTTGCCCGGGTACTGGAGTTCCTCGGTGACGACGTCATCCGCCAGAACCACGTGGGTGACTGGGGTACCCAGTTCGGCATGCTGATGGCCTACCTCCAGGAAAACCCGATCACCAGTGACGAGCTGTCGGATCTGGAGAACTTCTACCGCGCCGCCAAGAAGCGCTTCGACGAGTCCGAAGAGTTCGCCACCCGCGCCCGCGGGCTGGTGGTCAAGCTGCAGGCCGGTGATCCCGAGTGCCTGGCGCTGTGGACGCGCTTCAAGGACATCTCGCTGTCGCACTGCCAGAAGACCTACGAGCTGCTCAACGTCAAGCTGACCATGGCCGACGTGATGGGCGAGAGCGCCTACAACGCCGACCTGGCCAACGTGGTCGCCGACCTCAAGGCCAAGGGCCTGCTGGTCGAGGACCAGGGCGCGCAGTGCGTGTTCCTCGAGGAATTCAAGAACGCCGAGGGCGAGCCGCTGCCGGTGATCGTGCAGAAGGCCGACGGCGGTTACCTATACGCCACCACCGACCTGGCCGCCGTGCGCTACCGCAGCAACAAGCTGCAGGCCGACCGTGCCCTGTACTTCGTCGACCAGCGCCAGGCCCTGCACTTCAACCAGGTGTTCGAAGTGGCCCGTCGCGCAGGTTTTGTCGGCCACCCGATGAAGATGGAGCACATGGGCTTCGGCACCATGAACGGCGCCGATGGCCGCCCGTTCAAGACCCGCGATGGCGGCACCGTCAAGCTGATCGACCTGCTCACCGAGGCCAAGGACCGAGCCTATGCGCTGGTCAAGGAGAAGAACCCGTCGCTGGCCGAGGACGAGCTGCGCCACATCGGTGAAGTGGTCGGCATCGGCGCGGTCAAGTACGCCGACCTGTCGAAGCACCGCACCAGCGACTACAGCTTCAACTTCGAATTGATGTTGAACTTCGAGGGCAACACCGCGCCGTACCTGCTGTACGCCTACACCCGCGTGGCCGGCGTGTTCCGCAAGCTCGGCAAGGGCTTCGACGAAGTCGACGGCAGCATCGTCCTGCAGGCAGCGCACGAGCAGGACCTGGCCGCGCGCCTGGCGCAGTTCGGCGAGATCCTCAACAACGTCGCCGAAAAAGGCACGCCTCACGTGCTGTGCACCTACCTGTACGACCTCGCCGGCCTGTTCTCCAGCTTCTACGAGAACTGCCCGATCCTTTCCGCCGAAACCGCCGAACAACAGCAGAGCCGCCTGCGCCTGGCCGCCCTGACCGGCCGCACCCTCAAGCAGGGCCTGGAACTGCTCGGCCTGGAAACCCTGGAGCGCATGTAAGTTGGCTGCAAAGAAGAAACCCGCACCCAAGCGCGGCGCCAGCCGCTCCCAGCCGCCCGCCAGCAAGCAGCCGATTCCGGGCTGGGTGTGGCTGGCGGTCGGCCTGACCGTGGGGGCGTTCATCGTCTTCCTGATGAAGCTCGAACCCGGTGGCGCTGATATCAAGCGCACCAAGCCCGAGCAACATAAGCAGGAGAAGGTCGCCGAAGCGAGCAAGACCACCACGCCGACGCCACAGCAACCGGTGAAGCCGAAGTACGACTTCTATACGCTGCTGCCGGAGTCGGAAGTGATCGTACCGCCCGAGGCCGTGCCGGAGAAAACTCCGCCGGTACCGGCGCAACCGCCCGTGCCAAGCACGCCGGTCACCCCTGCGGAAGCGGCGAAGATCGACACCGCCCGGGCCCAGGCCGCCCTGCTGGGCCAGACACCGCCACCGGCACCACCGGTGATCAAGCCAGCGGCCACGACCCAGTTCTTCCTGCAGGCCGGCTCGTTCCGCAAGCAGGCCGATGCCGACAAGGTCCGTGCGCAGATCATCCTGCTTGGCCAGGCGGTCAAGGTTGAGTCGGGCACGGTGAAGGAAGAGACCTGGTACCGCGTGATGGTCGGCCCGTTCAGCAACCGCGAACAGCTGACCGTGGCGCAGAAACAGCTGGCCGGGGCAGGTTTCAGCAACCTGCTGCTGCAACAGCGGCGTCAGTAACGAAAAAGGCCTTGCCGCTCAGCGACAAGGCCTTTTTTCATACCCGGCGACGCTCGGCGTTGACCTGGGAAATCTGGCTGTTGAGCGTCCAGAAGTCATAAAGCACACCCAACAGGAACAACCCTCCGGTGAACAGGTAGATCAGCGCGCTGATCCACTTGCCCTGATACAGCCGATGCACGCCGAAGATGCCGAGGAAGGTCAGGAGTATCCACGCCAGGTTGTAGTCCACGCCGCCCGACTCGAAACGCATGTCTGCCTCACGGTCCATCGACGGGATCAGGAACAGGTCGATCAGCCAGCCGATGCCCAGCAAGCCCAGGGTGAAGAACCAGATGGTTCCGGTGATCGGCTTGCCGTAGTAGAAGCGGTGCGAGCCGGTAAAGCCGAAGATCCACAGCAGGTAGCCGAGAACCTTGCTATGGGTGTCGTGCGAGGGAGCACCCTGTTGATAACCATTCATTCGAAGCCCTCGTGGGATAGCCGAAAATTTTCTAAGGAAAAATGTGACTTTTTCGTTTTGACCCGACATATGGTACGTGCTTGAGCGACCAACGGATCAGAATTTGATCAAAAAGCTGTTATAAAGTTGCGCGCCAACACTTATAAGAGCTTCATCTATGCCACCTTTTATCAAGACATGGCTGACCCTCTGCCTTTTGTTACCCCTGGCCGCCCACGCCACCAACCGTGAGCAACGACTTCCCAGCGGATTCACCGGCTATACGACCAACGCCGACGCCACGGTGAAACGCACCCCGATCCAGTATCGCAGCAGTTCCGTGCGCGCTCGCCCGGCCAACGCCGCCAAGCAGCAACAAGCTGTGGGCATGCAGGCCGTGGCCATGTCACCCAAGCAGAGCAGTGAAGTGCTCAGCCGCGCCGTGAACGTACTAGGTACGCCCTATCGTTGGGGCGGCAGCAGCCCGAAGAAGGGCTTCGATTGCAGCGGCCTGGTCAAGTACGCGTTCAACGATGTGGCCGATGTCGACCTGCCGCGCACCTCCAACGCAATGGCCCGGGGCCAGGGCGTCAAGGTCGCCAAGAGCGATCTCAAGCCGGGCGACCTGATCTTCTTCAACATCAAGAGTCGCCGGGTCAATCACGTAGCCATCTACCTGGGCAACGATCGCTTCATCCACGCGCCACGCACCGGCAAACGGGTGAGCATCGACAGCCTGGAAAAACCTTATTGGCAAAAGCACTACGTGGTAGCCAAGCGCGTCCTGCCCAAGAACCAGCAGGCGTTGGCCCTGGCCAAGCGCTAAGCCCTCAATCGCGGGCTTGCCCCAGCAGGCAGCAATGCTAATCAACCAGGCCGTTCTGCCTGAGCGCCCGCATTGCTCCCTCCATCGTCTGCATCCCAAATGCCGCCCCCGCCTGCATCACCGACTGCACCTGTGCCATGCGCCCCTCGCGAATCAGGTTGCGCATCGCTGGCGTCGCTATTAGTACCTCTCTTGCGGCGACCCTGCCGCCGCCCACCCGCCTGAGCAGCACCTGAGCCACCACCAGGCGCAGTGATTCAGCCAGCATCATGCGCACCAGCGGCTTCTCCTCGGCCGCGAACACCTCTACCAGCCGGTCGATGCTGTTCACCGCCGAGCGGGTGTGCACCGTTGCCAGCACCAGATGCCCGGTTTCTGCCGCGCGCAACGCCAGGCGGATGCTCTCCAGATCACGCAACTCACCCACCATGATCACATCCGGATCCTGGCGCAGGGCGCTGCGCAGCCCTTGGGCGAAGTCACGGCTGTGCACGCCGATCTCCCGCTGGTTGACCAGGCAACCCTGGCCGCTGTGGATAAATTCGATAGGATCTTCAAGGGTGATGACCTGTAACGCGCGTTCGCGATTGATCTGATCGAGCAGCGCCGCCAGGGTGCTGGACTTGCCGCTACCCGTCGGCCCGCCCACCAGCACCAGGCCATCCCGGCATTGCGCAACGACTTGATACACATCGTTCAGATCAAGCTCATCGAGGCTCGGGACCCGAGCCGGGATCAGGCGCGCGCTTGCGCCCAACCCATTGCGCTGGCGGAACAGGTTCAAGCGCAGGCGCCCCACACCGGGCAAGCTCAGCGCCAGATCCAGTTCATCACCGCTCAGCCATTGCCGCCGCTGCCCGTCATCGAGCAGGTCGGCCATTCCCTGCTCCAGAGCGGCGCAGGTCAGCACCGGCACCGCCATGCGCCGCAGCTCGCCATCCAGGCGCAGCAACGGCGGCTCGCCCACGGCCAGGTGCAGGTCGCTGGCGCCCTCGGCCACGGCCCGGCCCAGCAGCTCAGCCACATCCATGAGACTCCCCAACGGCGATCAAGCAGGTAGAATGCCGCAGACCCCAAAGCCTTCGGCGACGAACCATGTCCACCCTAGCAGACAATATTTCCGTCATTGCCCACCGCATCGACAGAGCGGCCCGGGCCGCCGGGCGTGATCCGGCCAGCGTGCAGCTGCTGGCAGTGAGCAAGACCAAGCCCGCCAGCGCCATCCGCGAAGCTCATGCCGCCGGCCTTTGCCACATGGGTGAGAACTACCTTCAGGAAGCGCTGACAAAACAACAGGCGCTTTCCGACCTGCCCTTGATCTGGCACTTCATCGGCCCCATTCAGTCGAACAAGACCAAGGCCATCGCCGAGCACTTCGACTGGGTACATTCCGTGGACCGCCAGAAGATCGCCCAACGCCTCTCGGAGCAGCGCCCCGCCGCGCTGCCGCCGCTGAACATCTGCCTGCAGGTGAATGTCAGCGGCGAGGCCAGCAAGTCCGGTTGCTCGCCCGCCGAACTGCCAGCCCTGGCGCAGGCCGTGAACGCCCTGCCCGGCCTGCGCCTGCGCGGGTTGATGGCGATCCCGGAACCTACCGAGGACCGCGCCGAGCAAGAGGCCGCTTTCGCCACGCTACGTGAACTGCAGGCCCAGCTCGGCCTCGACCTAGACACCCTGTCCATGGGCATGAGCCATGACCTGGAAGCCGCCATCGCCCAAGGTGCGACCTGGGTCCGCATCGGTACCGCCTTGTTCGGCGCCCGCGACTACGGTCAGGCCTGAATCCATGCTTAACTCTCCCTTCCCCCACAAGGACCCGACATGAGCAAGACTCGTATTGCCTTTATCGGCGCCGGCAACATGGCCGCCAGCCTGATTGGCGGCCTGCGCGCCCAGGGCCTGGACACCGCGCTGATCCGCGCCAGCGACCCGGGTGCCGAAACCCGCGCACGGATCACGGCCGAGCACGGCATCGAAGCCTTTGAAGACAACGCCCAGGCCATCGATGGCGTGGACGTGGTCGTCCTGGCAGTCAAACCGCAGGTAATGAAAGCGGTCTGCGAAACGCTGAAGCCGAACCTGAAACCAGGCCAGCTGGTGGTTTCCATTGCCGCCGGCATCACCTGCGCCAGCCTGCAGGCCTGGCTGGGCGCGATCCCCCTGGTGCGCTGCATGCCGAACACCCCGGCGCTGCTGCGCCAAGGCGTCAGCGGCTTGTATGCGACCCGGGAAGTAACCATGGAACAACGCCGCCAGGCCGAACAACTGCTGTCGGCCGTGGGCACCGCCCTGTGGCTTGATGAAGAACAGCAGCTGGACGCCGTGACCGCTGTTTCCGGAAGCGGCCCGGCGTACTTCTTCCTGCTGATCGAGGCCATGACCGCTGCCGGCGAAAAACTCGGTCTGCCGCGCGAGACCGCCTCGCAACTGACCCTGCAGACCGCCCTGGGCGCCGCCCGCATGGCGGTTTCCAGCGACGTCGACGCCGCCGAATTGCGTCGCCGCGTGACCTCGCCGGCCGGCACCACGGAAGCGGCGATCAAATCGTTCCAGGCCAACGGCTTCGAGGCCATCGTCGAACAGGCCCTGCAGGCCGCGGCGAAACGCTCGGCCGAGCTGGCCGAGAAACTGGGCAAATAAGGAGCTTTTGATGAATGCACTGTCCGGCGCCGCGATCTTCGTGGTGCAAACCCTGGTCAGCCTGTACCTGGTGATCGTCCTGCTGCGCTTCGTGCTGCAGCTGGTCAAGGCCGACTTCTACAACCCGCTGAGCCAGTTCGCCGTGCGCGCCACCCAGCCACTGCTCAAGCCGCTGCGCCGCGTGGTCCCCAGCATCGCTGGCCTGGATACCTCCTCGCTGCTGCTGTCGATCATCATCCAGGCGCTGCTGATGGCCTTCGTGCTGATGGTCACCTACGGCACCTTCGGCGACGTCCTGCACCTGCTGATGTGGTCGATCCTGGGCATCACCTCGCTGTTCCTGAAGATCTTCTGGGTGGCGATGATCGTCATGGTGATCGTCTCCTGGGTCGCGCCGAACAGCCATAACCCTGCTGCAGAACTGGCCTACCAGATCAGCGAACCGGTGCTGGCGCCGTTCCGCCGCCTGGTGCCGAACCTCGGCGGCATGGACATTTCGCCGATCTTCGCCTTCATCGCCATCCAGGTGATCCAGTCGTTCCTCATGCCCCAGCTGGCAGCCTACGCCGGCATGCCGCAAGAGCTGTGGCGGATGATCTGACCCACCCTGCATCCAGCGGCAAGCCTTTGCTTGCCGCTGGGGGTAGCGCTCTTTAGACTTACGCCTCCGTCAAGCGTGAGCAGGGTCGATGTCCACTGTCCTTCCCGAAGATTCCGTCGGTCTGGTAACACCGCAGATCGCCCGGTTCGATGAACCGCTGGCCCTGGCCTGTGGCCGCGCCCTGGCCTCGTACGAGCTGATCTACGAAACCTATGGCACCCTCAACAGCAACGCCAGCAATGCCGTGCTGATCTGCCATGCGTTGTCCGGCCACCATCATGCCGCTGGCTACCATGCCGCCACCGACCGCAAGCCGGGCTGGTGGGACAGCTGCATCGGCCCCGGCAAGCCCATCGACACCAACCGTTTCTTCGTGGTCAGCCTGAACAACCTCGGCGGTTGCAATGGCAGCACCGGCCCAAGCAGTCTCAATCCGGCCACCGGCAAGCCCTACGGCGCCGATTTCCCGGTGCTGACCGTGGAAGACTGGGTGCACAGCCAGGCGCGCCTGGCCGATCGCCTGGGGATCCACACCTGGGCCGCCATCGTCGGCGGCAGCCTGGGCGGCATGCAGGCGCTGCAATGGACCATCACCTACCCGGACCGGGTGCGCCACTGCGTGGACATCGCCTCGGCGCCCAAGCTGTCGGCGCAGAACATCGCCTTCAACGAAGTGGCGCGCCAGGCCATCCTCACCGACCCGGAATTCCACGGTGGTTCGTTCCAGGACCGGGGCGTGATCCCCAAGCGCGGCCTGATGCTGGCGCGCATGGTCGGTCACATCACCTACCTGTCCGACGACTCGATGGGCGAGAAATTCGGCCGCGAGCTCAAGAGCGACAAGCTCAACTACGACTTCCACAGCGTCGAATTCCAGGTCGAGAGCTACCTGCGCTACCAGGGCGAGGAGTTCTCCGGGCGCTTCGACGCCAACACCTACCTGCTGATGACCAAGGCACTGGACTATTACGACCCGGCCGCCGCCCACGGCGGTGACCTGGCGGCGACCCTGGCACATGTGACGGCGGACTACTGCATCATGTCGTTCACCACCGACTGGCGCTTCTCGCCGGCCCGTTCGCGGGAGATCGTCGACGCCCTGATGGCCGCGCGCAAGAACGTCTGCTACCTGGACATCGACTCGCCTTACGGCCACGACGCCTTCCTCATCCCGACCCCCCGCTACATGCAGGGTTTCGCCAACTACATGAACCGCATCGCCGTTTGAGGACCCCATGAGAGCCGACCTGGAAATCATCCAAGACTGGATCCCCGCCGGCAGCCGGGTACTCGACCTGGGCTGCGGCAACGGCGAACTGCTGGCCTCGCTGCGCGAGCGCAAGAACGTCACCGGCTACGGCCTGGAGATCGACCCCGACAACATCGCCGCCTGCGTGGCCAAGGGTGTCAACGTGATCGAGCAGGACTTGGACAAGGGCCTGGGCAACTTCGCCAGCAACAGCTTCGACGTGGTGGTCATGACCCAGGCCCTGCAGGCCGTGGAGTACCCCGACCGGATCCTCGACGAAATGCTGCGGGTGGGCCGCCAGTGCATCATCACCTTCCCCAACTTCGGCCACTGGCGCTGCCGCTGGTACCTGGCGACCAAGGGTCGCATGCCGGTCTCGGACTTCATGCCGTATACCTGGTACAACACACCGAACATCCACTTCTGCACCTTCGAGGACTTCGAGAACCTGTGCCATGAGCGCAAGGCCAAGGTCCTCGACCGCCTCGCCGTCGACCACCTGCACCGTAACGGGTTGGGTGGACGGCTTTGGCCTAATCTTCTAGGTGAGATCGGTATCTATCGGGTCAGCAGCCCGGGCCTGCAGGAGCATCAGCTCGCGGTCTGACCCTCAACGGAGGAATGGCATCATGCGTCGACTAGCACTGTTTCTGATCAGCCTGTGCCTGGCCTTGCCGGTACTGGCTGCCGATGCCGCCAGGCCCGAGCGCAAGGAAGTGTTCGGTGATGTGACGGTCCACTACAGCGCCTTCACCTCAAGCATGCTGCAACCCGACATAGCTGCCGCCACGGGCCTGACCCGCAGCAAGAACCAGGGCGTGCTCAACATCGCCGTGCTCAAGGCCGGCAAACCCGCGATGGCGGTAGTCAGCGGCACAGTGAAAGATCTCACCGGGCGCAGCAGTCCGTTGTCGTTCAAGCAGATTACCGATCAGGGTGCGGTGTACTACATCGCACAGTTCAAGATCGACCAGGCCGAGACCGTCACCTTCGACCTCAACGTCGAGACCGGCGGCGTCAGCAATAAACTCAGCTTCAATCAGGAAGTGTTCCCAGGCGAATGATGAATATCCAGCAACTCGTATTGGCCAGCCATAACGCCGGCAAACTCAAGGAACTGCAGGCCATGCTCGGCGAGTCCGTGAACCTTCGCTCGATTGGTGAATTCAGCCAGGTTGAGCCGGAGGAAACCGGCCTGTCGTTCGTCGAGAACGCCATCCTCAAGGCGCGCAATGCCGCGCGCATCTCCGGCCTGCCGGCCCTGGCCGACGACTCGGGCCTGGCGGTGGACTTCCTCGGCGGCGCGCCGGGTATCTACTCGGCGCGCTATGCCGACGGCAAGGGCGACGCGGCGAACAACGCCAAGCTGCTCGATGCGCTCAAGGACGTTCCTGAAGACCAGCGCGGCGCGCAGTTCGTCTGCGTTCTGGCCCTGGTGCGGCACGCCGACGACCCGCTGCCGATCCTCTGCGAAGGCCTGTGGCACGGCAGCATCCTGTTCGAAGCCAGCGGCGAACACGGTTTCGGCTACGACCCGCTGTTCTGGGTGCCGGAGCGCAAGTGCTCCAGCGCCGACCTGGCGCCTGCCGACAAGAACCAGCTCAGCCACCGCGCCCGCGCCATGGCCCTGCTGCGTCAGCGTCTGGGCCTGGCATGAGCGAAAAGCTGTTGGTACAGCCGGCGGGCCTGATCCTTCCCGAACTCCCGCCGCTGTCGCTCTATATCCATATTCCCTGGTGCGTGCGCAAATGCCCGTACTGCGACTTCAACTCGCACCAGGCCGGCCCGATCCTGCCGGAAGCCGAGTACATCGACGCCCTGCTCGCCGACCTCGACCAGGAAATGCATGCCGTGCAGGGCCGTCCGATCAGCACGATCTTCTTCGGCGGCGGCACCCCGAGCCTGTTCAGCGCCGACGCGCTTGGGCGCCTGCTGCGCGGTATCGAGCAACGCATCCCGTTCGCCCCGGACATCGAGATCACCCTCGAGGCCAACCCGGGTACCTTCGAGCAGGAGAAGTTCAAGGCCTACCGCCAGACCGGCATCAACCGGCTATCCATCGGCGTGCAGAGTTTCCAGCCCGCCAAGCTCGAAAGGCTCGGGCGCATCCACAATGGCGCCGAAGCGGTGCGCGCCGCCGATATGGCCCGCGCTGCGGGCTTCGACAACTTCAACATGGACCTGATGCACGGTTTGCCGGACCAGTCGCTCGACGACGCCCTAAGTGACCTGCGCCAGGCCATCGAACTGGCGCCGACGCACCTGTCCTGGTACCAGCTGACGGTAGAACCCAACACCGTGTTCTGGAACCAGCCACCTGAGCTGCCCGAGGACGACATCCTCTGGGATATCCAGGAAGCCGGCCAGGCGCTGATGGCCGACCACGGTTACCGCCAGTATGAAGTCTCGGCCTACGCCCAAGCCGGTCGTGCCGCGCGGCACAACCTGAACTACTGGCGCTTCGGCGACTTCATCGGCATCGGTGCCGGCGCCCATGGCAAGCTGTCATTCCCGGACGGGCGCATCCTGCGTACCTGGAAGACCCGCCTGCCCAAGGACTACCTGAACCCGTCCAAGCCGTTCAAGGCCGGTGAGAAGCTGTTGCCGGCCGATGAGCTACCCTTCGAGTTCCTGATGAACGCGCTGCGCCTCACCGACGGCGTGGAGGCCGAGCTGTTCAACCTGCGTACCGGCCTGCCCCTTGCACAACTGGCCGAAGCCCGCCGTGAAGCCGAACAAAAAGGCCTTTTGCGGGTCGAACCGGATCGGCTGGCCGCCACGCCGCGCGGCCAGCTGTTCCTCAACGACCTGCTGCAGTACTTCTTGAATTAAGGATGACCCATGGACCTGGTACTTGACCTGCTCTCGACCGTTTCCCGCTGGAGCCGCAGCAACCTCTCGGAGATTTCGCTGGCCCTGGTGGGCTGCCTGCTGGTGCTGTTCGGCACCGATATCAAAGGCTGGGTCGAAGGGCGCCTGGGCGGCCTGGCCGGCGCCCTGCGCGTGCCGTTCATGGCACTGCTGGTGATGATCGGCAGCGGTGCGGCGCTGATCTATGCGACGCCGTGGATCGTCAAGGGGCTGGGGCAGTTCAACAACTATGCGCTGGCGCCGGTGCTGCTGGTGGTGCTGGTTTTGATCGGCGTGGTCGCTGATCGGCGGGGGTGAGCGTCCGCTAAAAGCCGCCCTGGCGGGCCAGGGCGGCTTCTCACCCGACTAACCTCTTAACGGGCATCATAGAAGTGATCACGCAGGAAGTCCCTGACGGTCCTGAAAATGATCAGGATCCGAATGAGCTTCCAGACGCGGCTCAGCGTATTCAGCAAACGCTTCATATGCCTTGGCCTCCGTGTTGGCTGGGCCATTCTTCCAGCGTCTAACCGGCACTTCGACACCTTCGGAGAGCATGTGACTGCCTCCAGTGAAGCGGCCAGGTTGGTGGCCCTTCGATAAATATCACCGGCGCGAGCAAATCGATCTTACGTGAACCTCTTTACCAGAACTGTTACCTGTCCTGTCACACGTAATGCCGGATATTTCCTTGGTTGACCTGTATTCGAGGCCATCCTAAGATCCAGTTGTGACTGTCTCCAGTGATGTTCGTGGGCTAGGCTTCGTAACCCGAGGCCCACATAAAAAAACCGCCCTTCTCAAGGCGGTTTTTTTGCACCTGCAATTTCGCAGGTTTGAAGGACTGCACCGAACGAACCCGGCTCAGCTCACCTTCTCGAACTTCAGATCCCACACCCCATGCCCAAGGCGCTCACCGCGACGCTCGAACTTGGTGATCGGCCGCTCTTCCGGGCGTGGCACGTAGGTACCATCAGCCGCCTGGTTGCGATAGCCGGGCGCTGCGTTCATCACTTCCAGCATGTACTCGGCATAAGGCTCCCAGTCGGTCGCCATGTGGAACACGCCACTGGGCTTGAGCTTGCGGCGCACCAGTTCGGCGAACTCCAGCTGAACGATCCGGCGCTTGTGGTGACGCGCCTTGTGCCACGGATCGGGGAAGAACAGCATCAGGCGGTCAAGGCTGTTGTCCGCCACGCAGCGGTTGAGCACTTCGATGGCATCGCAGTCGTACACCCGCAGGTTCTTCAGCCCCTGTGTCAGCACGCCATTGAGCAGCGCGCCGACACCCGGGCGGTGCACTTCGACACCAATGAAGTCCAGCTCGGGCGAAGCGGCGGCCATTTCCAGCAGCGAGTGGCCCATGCCGAAACCGATCTCCAGGGTACGCGGAGCCGAACGGCCGAACACCTGGTCGTAGTCCACCGGGCTGTCGGTCAGCGGCAGGATGAACAGGGGGCCGCCCTGGTCCAGGCCGCGCTGCTGGCCTTCGGTCATGCGCCCAGCGCGCATCACGAAGCTCTTGATACGGCGGTGCGGACGGGTTTCGCCGTCTTTGGAGATCGGCGTTTCTTGCGATTCAGTCATCAGGAGCTCTTACTTGATCAGACCATCCAGCGGCGAAGAGGCGCTGGCATAGAGTTTTTTCGGCATGCGGCCGGCCAGGTAGGCCATGCGACCGGCAACGATGGCGTGTTTCATGGCCTCGGCCATCAGTACGGGCTGCTGGGCATGGGCGATGGCCGAGTTCATCAGCACCGCTTCGCAACCCATTTCCATGGCGATGGTGGCGTCGGAGGCGGTACCCACGCCGGCATCGACCAGCACCGGCACCTTGGATTCCTCCAGGATGATCTGCAGGTTGTACGGGTTGCAGATGCCAAGGCCGGTGCCGATCAGGCCGGCCAGCGGCATGACGGCGATACAGCCGACTTCGGCCAGCTGACGGGCGATGATCGGGTCATCGCTGGTGTAGACCATCACGTCGAAACCTTCCTTGACCAGCACTTCGGCGGCCTTGAGGGTTTCGATCACATTGGGGAACAGGGTTTTCTGGTCGGCCAGCACTTCCAGCTTCACCAGCGTCCTGGACTCATGGGACTTGCGGCCATCGAGCAGCTCACGGGCCAGGCGGCAGGTGCGCACCGCTTCCGTCGCATCGAAGCAACCGGCGGTGTTCGGCAGGATGGTGTACTTGTCTGGCGACAGCACGTCGAGCAGGTTCGGCTCGCCCGCGTTCTGGCCCAGGTTGGTACGACGCACGGCGACGGTGACGATCTCGGCACCCGAGGCCTCGGTGGCCAGGCGGGTTTCTTCCATGTCACGGTACTTGCCGGTGCCTACCAGCAGGCGCGACTGGAAAGTGCGCCCGGCCAGGATGAAGGGCTTGTCGCTGCGAACGTTGCTCATCGTTGTTCCTCAGGAAAGATTGCGGGACTTTGCTGGCGAGGTTTCAGGGGCGGTTAGCCGCCACCGATGGCGTGGACCACCTCGACCTGGTCGCCGTCCTTGAGCTGCGTGCTCTCGTGCTGGCTGCGCGGCACGATGTCCAGGTTCAGTTCCACCGCCACCCGGCGGCCGGCCAGCTCCAGCCGGCCCAGCAGCGCCGCGACGCTCTCGCCCGCGGGCAGTTCGTAAGGTTCACCGTTCAATTGAATGCGCATGCGCACGGCCACCATTGTTCTTTGGGGGCCCGCATTCTAGCCCCGATCCGCCCTGCAACCCAAGGGCGACACACGCCATTAGTCGCGATTGTGGACCGACCGGTCAGCCCAGCCGCCAGGCGGCCAGCCCCAGGCAAAGCCAGCCAGCAAGGAAGCACAGGCCACCCAGCGGAGTGATCATGCCGAGCTTGCCCAGACCGCTGAGCGTGAGGGCGTAGAGGCTACCGGAGAACAGCAGGATACCTACGGCGAACAAGCCACCGGCCCAGCCGACCAGGCGCCCGGGCAAGTGCGCCGACAGCACCGCCACGCCAAGGATCGCCAGGGCATGCACCAGTTGATAGGTGACACCGGTATGGAAGATCGCCAGGTAGTCGGCGCTGAGGCGGTTTTTCAAGCCATGGGCGGCGAAAGCGCCGAGGGCGACGCCGGTAAAGCCGAAGAACGCGGCGAGCATCAGGAAGCTGCGAAGCATGGGACGACTCCTCGGGAGGGGTCTGTATAATGGCCCGTTCCAACGGTCCGGCCAAGCCATCACCATGCTGTCATCCCTTCTTCGCCGCCTTTCCCGCGCCCTGCTCTGGTTTGCTGCTGGCAGCATCGCCGTGGTCCTGGTGTTGCGCTGGGTGCCGCCGCCCGGCACCGCGCTGATGGTCGAGCGCAAGGTGCAGTCATGGGCCAGCGGCGAGCCGATCGACCTGCAACGCGACTGGACGCCGTGGGAGGATATATCCGACGAGCTCAAGGTGGCGGTCATCGCCGGCGAAGACCAGAAGTTCGCCAGCCACTGGGGCTTCGATATCCCCGCGATCCAGGCGGCGCTGGCCTACAACGAGCGTGGCGGCAAGGTACGCGGCGCCAGCACGCTGACCCAGCAGGTGGCCAAGAACCTGTTCCTGTGGTCCGGGCGCAGCTGGCTGCGCAAGGGGCTGGAAGCCTGGTTCACCGCCCTGATCGAGTTGTTCTGGTCGAAGGAGCGGATACTCGAGGTGTATCTGAACAGTGCCGAATGGGGCAAGGGCGTGTTCGGTGCCCAGGCGGCGGCGCGTTATCACTTCGGCGTGGATGCCAGCCGCCTGACACGACAACAGGCCGCACAGCTCGCGGCGGTGCTGCCAAGCCCGATCAAGTGGAGTGCCAGCCGTCCCAGCGCCTATGTGGCAAGCCGTGCGGGGTGGATCCGCCGGCAGATGAGCCAGTTGGGCGGGCCGAGCTACCTGATGCAACTGGATGCTTCGCGCAGGCTTTAAGGCCCGCTTCCACGCCCCAGTCAGCTTCAACACACAAAAAAGCCGCTGCCTCTTCCGAGAGCAGCGGCTTTTCAATCCAGCCAGGGCGCCGATCAGATCGTGATCAATGCCTTGACCTTGTTCATAGCGTTCTTCTCCAGCTGGCGAATACGCTCGGCCGACACGCTGTACTTCTCTGCCAGCTCATGCAGCGTGGCTTTTTCTTCGGCCAGCCAACGCTGGTAAAGGATGTCGCGGCTGCGATCATCCAGGCCCTGCAGCGCTTCATGCAGGTTGCTGGTGGAGTTGTCGCTCCAGTCAGCGTCCTCCAGTTGCACGGCCGGGTTGTAGCGGTGGTCTTCCAGGTAATGCGCAGGCGACTGGAAGGCGCTGTCGTCGTCGGCTTCCGCCGCCGGGTCGAAGGCCATGTCCTGACCGCTCAGGCGGCTTTCCATCTCACGTACTTCACGCGGCTCCACACCCAGGCTCTCGGCCACTCGATGGACTTCGTCATTGTTCAACCAGGCCAAGCGCTTCTTCTGGCTACGCAGGTTGAAGAACAGCTTGCGCTGGGCCTTGGTGGTGGCCACCTTGACGATGCGCCAGTTGCGCAGGATGAACTCGTGGATCTCGGCCTTGATCCAGTGCACGGCGAAGGACACCAGACGCACGCCCATTTCCGGGTTGAAACGCTTTACCGCCTTCATCAGGCCAACGTTGCCTTCCTGGATCAGATCGGCCTGCGCCAGCCCGTAGCCTGCATAGCTACGCGCGATGTGTACGACGAAACGCAGGTGGGCCATCACCATTTGCCGAGCGGCCTCGAGATCCTGCTCGTAATAGAGACGCTCGGCCAGTTCACGCTCCTGCTCCGGCGTCAGCAAGGGGATGCTGTTGACCGTGTGCACATAGGCTTCCAGGTTTGCACCGGGAACCAGGGCATAGGCAGGTTGCAACGAATTGGTCATTCAAGTACCTCCGGCTTACAGACTCATGCCTTTTGGGCACTGCCAGCATAGACAAGGAACCGTTGTACAAGTTCCAGGATGAAAAATTTGTCAATACTGGCCATGAAACATTTATCGCGGTGCAAGCTCGTTCAAGTGACGAGCGACTGCGATCCATGCACCGATATACCCCAACAGCACCGCCCCGATCAAGAGTGAAACGCCATCCGAGGCCGGTACGCCACCCAGGGCGAAATCACTGCCATACAGGCCGGAAAGCCCGACAACCGCGTCGTTCAGCCAGTTCAGGCCGAACGCCAGGATGCCCCAGGCCAGCACGCCCGCACCCAGTCCATACAGGGCGCCCATGTACAGGAAAGGCCGCCGTACGTAGCTGTCGGTGCCACCGACGAGCTTGATCACTTCGATCTCGACCCGGCGGTTTTCGATATGTAGACGAATTGTGTTACCGATTACCAACAGCAGCGCGGAAATCAGCATCACCGCCAGGCCGAAGACGAACCGGTCACCCAGCTTGAGAATCGCCGCCAGGCGCTCGACCCACACCAGGTCCAGCTGCGCCGCTTCCACGCGAGGTAGCTCGGAAAGGCGCTGACGCAAGGCTTCCAGGGCTGGCTTGTCGACCTCGGTCGGGGTCACCACCACCACGCCGGGCAGTGGGTTGTCCGGCAGTTCGCGCAGCGCCTCGCCCAGGCCCGACTGTTGCTGGAACTCTTCCAGCGCCTGCTCGCGGCTGACGTACTGCGCCTCGGCGACGCCGGGCATGCCCTTGATCTCGTCACGCAGGGCCTCGCCATCGCGGCTGCTGGCATCGAGTTTGAGATACAGCGAGATCTGCGCCGCACGCTGCCACGAGCCGCCGAGTTTCTCGACATTCTTGAGCAACAGCGACAGACCCATGGGCATGCTCAGCGCCACCGCCATTACCAGGCAGGTGAAGAAGCTGCCGATCGGCTGCTTGCCCAAGCGGCGCAAGCTGTCGGCCAGGCTGGCACGGTGGCTTTCCAGCCAGGCGTGCAGGAGGCTGCGGAAGTCCGGGCCATCGTCATCGTGATCGCCACGCTTTTTCTTCGACGGCTGCGGATCGGCGGCTTTCGGCGCGACGCGCTCGGAAACCTTTGGTGTACGTGTGGTGCTCATTGCCCGGCCTCCCCATCGCCGATCAAGCGGCCGCGTTGCAGCGTCAGCATGCGGTGGCGCATGCGCGCGATCAGCGCCAGGTCGTGACTGGCGATCAGTACCGTGGTGCCCAGGCGGTTGATGTCCTCGAAAACGCCCATGATCTCGGCGGCCAGGCGCGGGTCGAGGTTACCGGTGGGCTCATCCGCCAGCAGCAGGGCCGGCTGATGCACGATGGCCCGGGCAATGCCGACCCGTTGTTGCTGGCCGGTGGACAGGTCGGCCGGGAACAGCTCGCCCTTGTCGCTCAGCGACACGCGCTCCAGCGCCGAATCGACGCGTTTGGCGATCTCGGCCTTGGACAGCCCGAGGATCTGCAACGGCAGCGCGATGTTGTTGAACACCGTGCGGTCGAACAGCAACTGGTGGTTCTGGAACACCACGCCGATCTGCCGGCGCAGGAACGGGATCTGCGCATTGCTGATCTGGCCCAGGTCCTGCCCGGCCAGCAGCAGCTTGCCGCTGGTCGGACGTTCCATGGCCAGCAGCAGCCGCAACAGGGTGCTCTTGCCGGCGCCGGAGTGGCCGGTGACGAACAGGAACTCGCCACGACGCGCCCGGAAGCTCAGCTCGTGCAGGCCGACATGGCCGTTGGGATAGCGCTTGGCTACCTGTTCGAATCGGATCATGAAGGTTCACGCTCGGCGAACAGCGCCTTGACGAAAGGTTCGGCTTCGAAGGTGCGCAGGTCGTCGATACCTTCGCCCACACCGATGAAGCGGATCGGGATGTTGAACTGCTTGGCCAGGGCGAAGATCACGCCGCCCTTGGCTGTACCATCCAGCTTGGTCAGAGCCAGGCCGGTCAGCTCGACGCTCTGGTTGAAGTACTTGGCCTGGCTGATGGCGTTCTGCCCGGTACCGGCGTCGAGCACCAGCAGCACCTCGTGCGGCGCCTCGACATCAAGCTTGCCCATGACCCGACGGACCTTCTTCAGCTCTTCCATCAGGTTGTCCTTGGTGTGCAGGCGGCCGGCGGTGTCGGCGATCAGCACATCGACATTACGGGCCTTGGCGGCCTGCACCGCGTCGAAGATCACCGAAGCCGAGTCGGCGCCGGTGTGCTGGGCGATCACCGGGATCTGGTTGCGCTCGCCCCACACCTGCAACTGCTCCACCGCGGCGGCGCGGAAGGTGTCGCCGGCCGCGAGCATGACTTTCTTGCCTTCGAGCTGCAGCTTCTTCGCCAGTTTGCCGATGGTGGTGGTCTTGCCGGCGCCGTTCACGCCAACCACCAGGATCACGTAGGGCTTGTTCTGCGCCTCGATCTTCAGCGGCTGCTCGACCGGGCGCAGCAGCGCGGCCAGCTCTTCCTGCAGCGACTTGTACAGCGCGTCGGCGTCGGCCAATTGCTTGCGGGCAACTTTCTGGGTCAGGTTCTGGACGATGGTCGAGGTGGCCTCGACACCGACGTCGGCGGTCAGCAGCCGGGTCTCGATCTCGTCGAGCAGGTCGTCGTCGATGACCTTCTTGCCGAGGAACAGGCTGGCCATGCCCTCGCCGATGCTGGCGCTGGTCTTCGACAGGCCCTGCTTGAGGCGGGCGAAGAAACCAGGCTTGGATGGCTCGGCGGCCGCAACGACGACAGGCTCTGGGTCGACTGGAGCCGGCACAACGACCGGCGCGGCTTCGACAACCGGTGCTGGAGCGACAATGGCAGCGTCTACCGTTTCGACGGACGGCCGGGCAGGGATGACGGGCGGCGCCTTGGGTTCCAGGTCCTCGACCAATGCCACCGGCTCTTCGGCGACAGGCAAGACCAGGTTGCTGACCGGGGCCGCAGTTACTTCGACCTCGACCGGTTGCAGCGTTGCAACCACCGGCTCTGGCGCAGTCTCCGGCTGCGGTGCAGCAACCACCGGCTCTGGCACGGGCTCCGGCTGCGGCGCTACAACCACCGGCTCTGGCACGGGCTCCGGCTGCGGCGCTACAACCACCGGCTCTGGCACAGGCTCCGGCTGCGGCGCGGCAACCACCGGCTCTGGCACAGGCGCCTGCAACGGCTCGGCAGCCGGTGCGGTCTGCTCGACGGGCGCTTGCGGTGCAGGGGCTTGCGGCTGTTCGGCGGCAGGCTGTTCCGGCTTCTTGCGGAACCAGCTGAACAGGCCTTTCTTCTCGCCAGCCGCGGCCGGCGCTTTTTTGTCGTCGTTGGAACCAAACATGGAAGACGGCTATCTCAGGGTAGCGATGGGCCAGCAGCGGCGCATCGGGAATTCTTAACTCACGCAGAACAGACTACTGTGAAGCCAGCGGGTTCATGCGCAACGTTTTGTCGTAAGGGCCTGCGGGCCAGAACGGCGACAGGCATGGTCGCCAGGCAACCGGATCAGTATCCTAGCACCTCCTGGCCCGCCGACGCTAAACCCAAGCGGGCCGCCGAACAGGTTGAACACCGTATGAATGCTCTAGCCCGCCGCGCCGCTGGCCTGTTGCTCGGCACACTGTGCCTGCCGCTGGCGGCTTTCGCCGCCGATGTGCAACCCACCCACGAATTCATCCTCGACAACGGCCTGAAAGTTGTCGTGCGCGAGGACCACCGGGCGCCAGTGGTGGTTTCGCAGATCTGGTACAAGGTCGGCTCCAGCTACGAGACGCCGGGCCAGACCGGCCTGTCCCATGCCCTGGAACACATGATGTTCAAGGGCAGCGCCAAGATCGGCCCCGGCGAGGCCTCGCGCATCCTGCGCGATCTCGGCGCCGAGGAGAACGCCTTCACCAGCGACGACTACACCGCCTACTACCAGGTGCTGGCCCGCGACCGCCTGCCGGTGGCCCTGGAGCTCGAAGCCGACCGCCTGGCCAGCCTGCGCCTGCCGGCCGACGAGTTCAGCCGCGAGATCGAGGTGATCAAGGAAGAGCGTCGCCTGCGCACCGACGACCAGCCCAATGCCAAGGCCTTCGAGCTGTTCCGCGCCATGGCCTACCCGGCCAGCGGCTACCACACGCCGACCATCGGCTGGATGGCCGACCTCGAGCGCATGAAAGTCGAGGAGCTGCGTCATTGGTACGAGTCCTGGTACGCCCCGAACAACGCCACCCTGGTGGTGGTCGGCGACGTCAAGCCGGACGAGGTCAAGGCCTTGGCGCAGAAGTACTTCGGCTCCATCCCCAAACGCGCCGTGCCCCCGAGCAAACTGCCGCTGGAACTGGCCGAGCCAGGCCAGCGCCTGCTCACCCTGCACCTGCGCACGCAACTGCCCAGCCTGATCTACGGCTTCAATGTCCCGGCCCTGGCCACCGCCAAGGACCCACGCAGCGTCAACGCCCTGCGGCTGATCTCGGCCCTGCTCGACGGCGGCTACAGCGCCCGCATGCCGGCGCGCCTGGAACGCGGCCAGGAGCTGGTTGCCGGTGCCTCGTCCAGCTACAACGCCTTCACCCGCGGCGACAGCCTGTTCATGATCTCGGCCACGCCCAACGTGCAGAAGCAAAAGACCCTGGCCGAAGTGGAGAAAGGCATCTGGCAGTTGCTCGATGAGCTCAAGACCACGCCACCCACCGCCGAAGAGCTCGAGCGCGTCCGCGCCCAGGTGATCGCCGGCCTGGTCTACGACCGCGACTCGATCAGCAGCCAGGCCACCACCATCGGGCAACTGGAAACGGTCGGCCTGTCCTGGAAGCTGATAGACAGCGAGCTCGACGACCTCAAGCGCGTGACCCCGGAGGACATCCAGGTCGCCGCCCGCACCTATTTCACCCGCGAACGCCTGAGCGTTGCCCATGTACTGCCCGAGGAGTCCGCTCATGAGTGATCGCAGCGCACCGCGCTACACCCTGTTCGGCCTGGCGATCATCGTGCTGGTGGTGGCAATCGCCGCGCTGCTGGCGCGCCCTGCCCAGTCCGACAGCCAAGGCAAGGCAGACACCGCGGCCCGCCCGGCCAACACCCTGCAATCGCTGGCCGAACTGGACGGCAAGGCCCCCAGCCGGCGCCAGCTGAACATCCAGCACTGGACCACCGCCGAAGGCGCCCGCGTACTGTTCGTCGAGGCCCGCGAGCTGCCGATGTTCGACCTGCGCGTGACCTTCGCCGCCGGCAGCAGCCAGGACGGCGGTACCCCGGGCTTGGCCACCCTGACCAACGCCATGCTCAACGAGGGCGTGGCCGGCAAGGACGTCACCGCCATCGCCGAAGGCTTCGAAGGCCTGGGTGCCGACTTCGGCAATGGCTCCTACCGCGACATGGCCGTGGCCTCGCTGCGCAGCCTCAGCGCCTCGGACAAGCGCGAACCGGCGCTGAAGCTGTTCACCGAGGTGGTGGGCCAGCCGACCTTCCCCGAGGACGCCCTCAAGCGCATCAAGAACCAGTTGCTGGCAGGCTTCGAGTACGAGAAGCAGAACCCCGGCAAGATCGCCGGCAAGACGTTGTTCGCCAACCTCTATGGCCAGCACCCCTATGCCAGCCCCAGCGACGGTACCGCCGAGTCCATCCCGGGCATCACCCTGGCGCAGCTGCGCACTTTCCACGGCAAGGCCTACGCGGCCGGCAACGCGGTGATCGCCCTGGTCGGCGACCTCAGCCGCGGCGAAGCCGAGGCCATCGCCGCGCAGGTCTCCGCCGGCCTGCCCAAGGGCGCGGCACTGGCCAAGCCGGAGCAACCTGTCGAGCCCAAGCCGGGGACCACGCATATCGACTTCCCGTCCAAGCAGACCCACCTGATGCTGGCCGAGCTGGGTATCGACCGCAACGATGCGGACTGGCCGGCGCTGTCGCTGGGTAACCAGATCCTCGGCGGCGGTGCCTTCGGCACCCGCCTGATGAGCGAAGTGCGTGAAAAGCGCGGCCTGACCTACGGCGTGTACTCGGTATTCAGCCCGATGCAGGTGCGCGGCCCGTTCATGATCAACCTGCAGACCCGCGCCGAACTCAGCGAGGGCACGCTCAAGCTGGTCCAGGATATCCTGGCCGACTACCTGAAGAACGGCCCCACCCAGCAGGAACTGGACGATGCCAAGCGCGAGCTGGCCGGCAGCTTCCCGCTGTCCAATGCCAGCAACGCCAGTATTGTCGGGCAGCTGGGCGCGATCGGCTTCTACAACCTGCCGCTGAGCTGGCTGGAGGACTTCATGCAGCAGTCCCAGGCGCTGAGCGTCGAGCAGGTTAAGGCCGCCATGAACAAGCATCTCGCGGCGGACAAGCTGGTGATCGTCACCGTCGGCCCGAAGGTGGCGCAGCAACCGCTGCCGGCCCCTACTGACAAACCCGCCGAGCAGCCGCTCGGCGTACCGGAGCACTAATGGCAAGACCCAACACCCCCGCGCGCCCGGCCCCGGGCGCCAGCAAGGGCCCCGGCCAGTTGCGCATCATCGCCGGCGAATGGCGCAGCCGTCGCCTGGCCGTGCCGGAAGGCGAAGGCCTGCGCCCGACCCCTGATCGCGTGCGCGAAACCCTGTTCAACTGGCTGGCGCCCTACATCGAGGGCGCCCTGGTGCTCGATGCCTTCACCGGCAGCGGCGCCCTGGTGCTCGAAGCGCTGTCCCGTGGCGCGAAGGATGCCGTGGCGCTGGACAGCAACCCCGCGGCCACCAGCAACCTCAAGGACAACCTCGAAGTGTTGCGCTGCCCGCGCGGGCAGATCCTGCAGACCGACGCCCTGCGCTACCTGCAAGGCCCGGCCAAGCAGCAATTCGATGTGGTGTTCCTCGACCCACCGTTCCACCAGGACCTGCTGGCCAATACCTGCAACCTGCTGGAACAGGGCCAGTGGCTGCGCGAGCAGGCGTGGATCTACACCGAGAGCGAAGCCGTGCCCTCTTCGCTGCCGATGCCGGGCAACTGGCGCCTGCACCGTGAGAAGAAGACCGGCCAGGTGCATTACGCCCTGTGGCAGCGTGCGGCTGGCGACCAATAGCACAGGCGCGGCGGCGGTGTTTCATGGCACTCTAAGCGGGCACATCACGAGTCGCCCAGCATGATCAGCCTCACCGCCACCTTCCGCCCGGCCGCCGGCCTGTCCAACCCCCACTTGCAGACGTTGTGGGGGCCACTATGGCGCAAACTCCCCGCACTTGAGCGCACCCGCGAGCGCTTGTGGCTGGCGGACGGCGACTTCCTCGACCTCGACTGGCACGGCCCGCATCAGGCCGATGTGCCCTTGGTGCTGGTACTCCACGGCCTGACCGGTTCATCCCATTCGCCGTATGTCAAAGGCCTGCAACTGGCCTTGCAGACACGCGGCTGGGCCAGTGTCGCGCTGAACTGGCGCGGCTGCTCAGGCGAACCCAACCTGTTGGCGCGCAGCTACCATTCAGGGGCCAGCGAAGACCTGGCCGAAACCATCCGTCACCTGCGGGCGCAGCGGCCGCTGGCGCCGCTGTATGCCGTGGGCTACTCGCTGGGCGGCAATGTGCTGCTCAAGTACCTGGGGGAAAGCGGCGCGGCCAGCCAACTGGAGGCAGCGGTAGCGGTGTCGGTGCCGTTTCGCCTGGACCAGTGCGCCGACCGTATCGGCCTGGGTTTCTCGAAGGTCTACCAGGCGCACTTCATGCGCGAGATGCTGGCCTACGTGCAGGACAAGCAACGGCACTTCCGCGACAAGGGCCACCATGAAGGGCTGGCCACCCTCGAAGGCCTGGGCTCGCTGCGCAACCTGCGCACGTTCTGGGACTTCGATGGCAAGGTGACCGCGCCCCTCAATGGCTTCAGCGATGCCCATGACTACTACCGGCGCGCCTCCAGCCGCTATTACCTGGGCGAGAACCGCACGCCGACGCTGATCATCCACGCCAACGATGATCCCTTCGTGTTTGGCCATAGCCTGCCCGATGCCAGTGAGCTGGCGGCGCAGACGCAGTTTGAACTGCACAGCCGGGGTGGCCATGTGGGTTTTGTCGAGGGCAGCCTGCGCAATCCGGGGTATTACCTGGAACGAAGGATTCCGCAGTGGCTGATGGAAGGCCGATAGCCCCCCTCCAAGCAAGAGGTGTAAGAGGGGGTTGTGGGAGCGGGCTTGCCCCGCGATAGCACTCCCGGGCCATCGCTCCCACGTTACGAATTAATCGCCAGTGGCTATGCCACGCTGTGGATCATTGATCCACTCACTCCACGAACCGGCATACAGCCGCCCCAGCGGATACCCCGCCAGCGCCAGGGCAAAAAGGTTGTGGCACGCGGTCACGCCAGAGCCGCAATAAGCCACCAGATGCTCCGGCGACCGGGCCCCCAGCTTTTCGGCAAACCGCTGTTTCAGCTTGTCGGCCGGCAGGAACCGCCCGTCCTCGCCAAGGTTGTCGGTGAAAGCCGCGCACTGGGCGCCAGGGATATGCCCGGCCACCGGGTCGATCGGCTCGACCTCGCCACGGAAACGCGGCAGGCCGCGAGCGTCGATCAAGGTCATAGCAGGGTCGCCCAGGCGCTTGGACAGGTGGGCGGCATCGATCAGCAGCTTCATGTCCGGCTCCCCGCTGAAGTTGCCCTCGCGGCGTACCGGCGGGTCCAGGCTCAACGGCAGGTGCGCCGCGTGCCAGGCCTTGAGGCCGCCATCGAGAATGAACACCGCGTCGCGCTTGCCAAGCCAGGCCAGCAGCCACCAGGCCCTGGCGGCAAAGGCGCCGGGGCCGTCGTCGTAGAGCACCACCTGGCTGTCGTTGTCCACGCCCCACTCGCGCAGGCGCTCCACCAGCCGCTGCGGGTCGGGCAGCGGGTGGCGGCCTGTGCTGCCCTTGAGCACCGGCCCGCTCAGGTCGCGCTCGAGATCGGCGAAGTGCGCCCCGGCAATATGTCCCTCGGCATAACTGCGTTGACCGTAGTCGACATCTTCCAGGGCAAAGCGGCAGTCGAGGATCACCAGGCCGGGCGCATCCAGGCGTTCGGCCAGCTGTTGAGGGGTGATCAATTGCGCGAGGGGCATGACAATCTCCTGATGAATGGCTCGAAACCCCGGATCACTGCTCCAGGGCCTGGTTGAACGGGACATGAAACTCAGCGCACAGCGCCTGCACCGCGGCACGCGCGGCCGGGGTGACATACCCCAGCTCCAGCACCACCACCTGATAGACGCCGCGCTTGAACGCTTCTTCACCCAGGTGCGCGGAATGCTCGCGGGTGGTGCTGAGAAAACGTACCCAGGAAGTCAGCACGATCCAGGCATTGATGGTCAGCGACTCCAGCTGCGCGGCGTCCATGTTCAGGATGCCGGCCTCGACAAAGCCGCGGTAGATGGCCTGACCCTGCTGCAGGCAGCGCTGCGAGAAACGCCGGTAGCGGGCCGCCAGCTCCGGATCGCTGTCAAGCAGATGCTCGAGGTCGCGATGCAGGAAACGGTAGTTCCACATCGCCGCCAGCAGCGCCTTGAGGTAGAAGCGCTTGTCTTCGACGGTGGCGCTGCGGCCTTGGGGCGGACGCAGGAAACTGTCGACCAGCTCTTCATACTGATTGAACAGCACGGCGATGATCGCCTGCTTATTGGGGAAGTGGTAGTACAGGTTGCCGGGCGAGATTTCCATGTGCGCGGCAATGTGATTGGTGCTGACGCAACGCTCGCCCTGCTGGTTGAACAGCTCCAGGCTGCTCTGCACGATGCGCTCTCGAGTCTTCATGCGCGGGGCCATGCTCAGCTCCAGTCTCCAGCGTGTAATGATCGGGCCCATCTTACGGCCTCCAGCCCGTCGGGTGCACCGGCGGCCAAGTGAAAAATGGTGCACTATGGTACCAATTAGAGTATATGCTCTACTCACTCGTCAGCCCTGGAGCCGCCATGACCTCGCCTGCCGTACTTCCCCCTGTGCAATCCGACCTCGACCTGCAAGCGACGTTCGACGCCCAGCGACAGGCGTTCGCCGGCAACCCGATGCCCCCGGCCACGCAACGCCGGCAGTGGTTGAAAAGCCTGCGCGAGGCACTGCTGGCGGACCAGGAGGCCTTGATCACGAGCATCGATGCCGACTTCAGTGGCCGCAGCCGTGACGAAACCCTGCTCGCCGAACTGATGCCGTCGGTCATGGGCCTGCGCGATGCGGAGAAACAGCTGGGTCGCTGGATGCGCCCATCGCGGCGCAAGGTCGGCCTGGCCTTCCAACCAGCCAGCGCCCGGGTGCAATACCAGCCACTGGGCGTGGTGGGGATCATCGTGCCGTGGAACTACCCGCTGTTTCTCGCCATCGGCCCGCTGACCGGCGCCCTGGCCGCCGGCAACCGGGTGATGCTCAAGCTCAGCGAGTCGACCCCGGCCAGTGGCCAGGCCCTCAAGAACCTGCTCGAGCGCGTGTTCCCCACTGATCTGGTCAGCGTGGTGCTTGGCGAGGTGGAAGTCGGCCAGGCTTTTGCCCGCCTGCCCTTCGATCATCTGCTGTTCACTGGCGCCACCAGCGTCGGTCGCCATGTGATGCTGGCCGCCGCAGAGAACCTGACGCCGGTGACCCTGGAGCTGGGCGGCAAGTCGCCGGCCATCGTCTCGGCCGACGTGCCGCTGGAGACCGCCGCCGAACGCATCGCCTTCGGCAAGACCCTCAACGCCGGCCAGACCTGCGTCGCCCCCGACTACGTGCTGGTGCCCCGCGAGCGCCTGGACGCCTTCGCCGAGGCCTACCGGCATGCCGTGCGTCGCCTCTATCCGCGGCTCGCTGGCAACCCCGACTACAGCGCGATCATCAACGAGCGCCAGCTTGGCCGCCTGAACCAGCTGCTGGACGATGCCCGTGAGCAGGGTGCCCAAGTGATCGACCTCTATCCCGACGAGCCGCGCCAGGGGCGCCGCCTGCCCCCACACCTGCTGTTGGACGTAAACGACAGCATGCAGGTGATGCAGGATGAAATTTTCGGTCCATTGCTGCCCGTGGTGCCCTACGACCGCCTGGACGAGGCCCTGGCCTACATCAACCAGCGACCTCGCCCCCTGGCGCTCTACTACTTCGGCTATGAACGTGGCGAGCAGGCCCGGGTGCTGCGCGACACCCACTCCGGCGGTGTCTGCCTCAACGACACCCTGCTGCATGTGGCCCAGGATGACCTGCCATTTGGCGGCATCGGCCCGTCGGGCATGGGCCACTACCACGGCCACGAAGGCTTCCTGACCTTCAGCAAGGCCAAGGCCGTGCTGGCCAAGCAACGCATCAATGCCGCCAAGGTGATCTATCCGCCCTATGGCAAGGCCTTGCAGCGCCTGGTCTACAAGCTGTTTATCCGCTGATGCAGCGCCGCGACCTGCTGCGCTTCGGCCTGGGCGCCAGCCTGTTTCTGGGGGCGGCCAGCCTGGTCGGCTGCAGCGAGCAGACGCCGTCGGCGGGTTACCAGGCGCTGCGCAAAGACGACCTGCCGTTGTTGCAGGCCCTGATCCCCGTCGTGCTGGCCGGCACCCAGGCCTCCACGGAACAGGTGCTGCAAAGCCTCGACCATAAGCTGGCGGCACTGTCGCCTGCCATGCTCAAGCTGACCCGACAACTGTTCGACCTGCTCACCCTGCCCCTCACCCGCGGCCCGCTGACCGGGGTCTGGGGCAGCTGGGCAGAGGCCACCGACGCCGAAATTGAACGTTTCCTCGAACACTGGCGCGACAGCTCGTTGAACCTGCTGCGCCAGGGCCACGCCTCGTTGCTGCAACTGCTGCTGATGGCCTGGTACGAACGCCCCGAAGCCTGGGCGGCGTGCGGCTACCCCGGCCCACCAAAGATCTGAACACCAGACAAGAGCACCGCCAAATGTCCGTCCCCGACCCATTCCGCCTAGGCCTTGAACGAGGCTGGATCACCCACGACGGCTCGCGCCTGGAACAGGACCTGACCCTCGCCGTCGACGTCGCCGTCATCGGCAGCGGCGCGGGCGGCGCCACCAGCGCCGAACGGCTCAGCGCCGCCGGCTTGAAGGTGCTGCTGATTGAGGAGGGACCGCTGAAAACCAGCAGCGACTTCCACCTGCTCGAGCACGAAGCCTACGCCGACCTCTACCAGGAGGGCCTGGGCCGTCTGAGCAAAGACGGCGCCATTACCATTCTGCAGGGCCGGGCGGTGGGCGGCACCACCCTGGTCAATTGGACATCGAGCTTTCGCACACCGCCACAGACCCTGGAACACTGGGCTCGCGAGCATGGGATCAAGGGCCTGGACAACGACGCCCTGAAGCCGTGGTTCGAGCGCATGGAGCAGCATCTGGGCATCAGCCCCTGGGCCATGCCGCCCAATGCCAACAACGACGTGTTGCGTCGCGGCTGCGAGGCGCTTGGTCACCGCTGGGCGGTGATTCCGCGCAACGTGCGCGGCTGCTGGAACCTGGGTTACTGCGGCATGGGCTGCCCGGTCAACGCCAAGCAGTCGATGCTGGTCACCAGCATCCCGGCTACCTTGGAGCACGGCGGTGAACTGCTCTACCTGGCCCGTGCCGAGCGGTTCAGTCATGACGGCCAGCGCATTGCCCACTTGCAATGCCAGGCCCTGGACGCCCGGGGTATTCAGCCCACAGGCCGCCATATTCGCGTACGCGCCCGCCACTATGTGCTCGCCGGCGGCGGTATCAACAGCCCGGCACTGCTGCTGCGCTCAGACGCGCCTGACCCGCACCAGCGCCTGGGCAAGCGCACCTTCCTGCACCTGGTCAATTTCAGCGCCGCACAGTTCGAAGCGAAGATCGACCCGTACTACGGGGCGCCGCAATCGATCTACAGCGACCAGTTCCAGTGGCAGGACGGTGTCGCCGGCGCGGTAGGCTACAAACTCGAAGTACCACCGTTGCACCCGGCCCTGGCCAGCACCCTGCTCGGCGGCCATGGCCAGGAAAACGCCCAGCGCATGGCTGAACTGCCCCATACCCATGTGATGCTGGCGCTGCTGCGCGACGGCTTTCATCCCGACAGCCCCGGCGGCCAGGTGGAGCTGCGCGGCGATGGCTCACCGGTGCTCGACTACCCCGTCACCGGCTACCTGCGCGATGGCCTGCGCCGAGCCTGGCACAGCATGGCGCAGATCCAGTTCGCCGCCGGTGCCCGCCAGGTGATGCCGGTGCATGGCGATGCGCGCTATGTCAGCACCCCGGCGCAAGCCCAGGCACTGATCGACGGCCTGACCCTGGAGCTGCTGCGCATGCGTTTGGGCAGCGCCCACGTCATGGGCGGCTGCGCCCTGGGCGAGGACCCGCGCCAAGCAGTGTGCGACAGCCTGGGCCGGCATCACCAGCTGGAGAACCTGTCGATCCACGACGGTTCGCTGTTCCCCACCAGCATCGGCGCCAACCCGCAGCTGTCGGTCTACGCCCTGGCCGCCCTGCTCAGCGAAGCGCTGGTCGGCCGCCTGGCACGCGGCACATGACAGCCAATGGCCGCGCTGTCTATAGTGCCATCAGCCGGCCACGCGACTTGGCCGGGCGCAATCGCTGCGCTACCATCCGACTCCCCAACGCACTCCAGCCAGGATGACGCGATGAACCGAGTGTTGTACCCAGGTACTTTCGACCCCATTACCAAAGGCCATGGCGACCTGGTCGAGCGCGCCTCGCGCCTGTTCGACCATGTGATCATCGCCGTGGCGGCCAGCCCGAAGAAAAACCCCTTGTTCCCCCTGGAACAGCGGGTCGAGCTGGCCCGCGAGGTCACCAAGCACCTGCCCAATGTCGAAGTCATCGGCTTCTCCTCGCTGCTGGCGCATTTCGCCAAGGAAAAAGGCGCCAATGTGTTCCTGCGCGGCCTGCGTGCCGTGTCCGACTTCGAATACGAGTTCCAACTGGCCAACATGAACCGCCAGCTCGCGCCAGACGTCGAGAGCCTGTTTCTCACGCCGTCGGAGCGCTATTCGTTCATTTCCTCGACGCTGGTCCGGGAAATCGCCGCGTTGGGCGGTGATATCAGCAAGTTCGTGCACCCGGCCGTGGCCGACGCACTGACCGAGCGCTTCCGCAAGTAACCCTCGCGGTCACGATGTCGCGCCCGCGTGCACTGCGGGCGCGAATCCGGCACAATTGCGCCCATCGCTTTGAAACATGCCCGGGCCCGATGCCCAGGCCGGAGTCCCCATGTCCCTGATCATCACCGACGATTGCATCAACTGCGACGTCTGCGAACCCGAGTGCCCGAACGCCGCTATCTCGCAAGGCGAAGAGATCTACGTGATCGACCCGAACCTGTGCACCCAGTGCGTGGGCCACTACGACGAGCCACAGTGCCAGCAGGTTTGCCCGGTCGACTGCATCCCCCTGGATGAAGCCCACCCGGAAACCGAAGACGAGCTGATGGCCAAGTACCGCCGGATCACCGGCAAGGCCTGATGCCGTTCGTCGCCGCGTTACAGCGCGCAGCCCTAGGCGCCTGCCTGGCCCTGCTGGCCTGCGCCGCCCAGGCGCAAGGCCCCGGGCGTGCGGCTATCGCCAGCCCGCACAGCGAGGCGACCTCGGCGGCGCAACAGATCCTGCAACAAGGCGGCAACGCCTTCGACGCCGCCGTGGCCATCAGCGCCACGCTGGCCGTGGTCGAGCCCTATGGCTCGGGCCTGGGTGGCGGTGGCTTCTTCCTGCTGCGCGAGAGCGGCGCCACGCCACGGTATACCTTCCTCGATGCGCGGGAACGCGCTCCGGCCGCGGCCCGTGCGGAC
Source organism: Pseudomonas sp. BJa3 (assembly GCF_026343815.1). Lineage (NCBI taxonomy): Bacteria > Pseudomonadati > Pseudomonadota > Gammaproteobacteria > Pseudomonadales > Pseudomonadaceae > Pseudomonas > Pseudomonas sp. BJa3. The sequence goes on from NZ_JAOXMC010000012.1 coordinate 119,216, forward strand.
ATGTACCTCAAGGACGGCAAGGTGCAGCCCGGCCTGTCGATCAACGGGCCGCTGGCCGCCGCGATCCCCGGCCTGCCTCAGGCCCTGGCCGACCTCGCCAGCACCCACGGCAAGCTGCCGCTCAAGGACAGCCTGGCCCCGGCCATCCGCCTGGCCAACCAGGGCTTCGCCGTCGACCGCATCTATCGAGATCGCGCCACCATGCGCCTGAGCGCCCTGCGCGACGATGCCGAAAGCGCGCGGCTGTTCCTCAGTGGCAATGATGTACCGGCCCTGGGCACGGTGATCCGCCAACCCGAATTGGCCGCCACCCTGCAAGCCATGGCCGAGCAGGGCCGCGACGGCTTCTACCGTGGCCCGCTGGCCCGCCGCCTGGCTGAAGGCGTGCGCCAGGCCGGCGGTATCTGGACCCTCGACGACCTCGCCGGCTACCGTACGGCGTGGCGTGAACCGCTGCGTTATCCACTGGCCGACCAGCGTGAATTGATCAGCAGCCCGCCGCCCTCGGCCGGCGGCGTGGCCCTGGCACAAAGCCTGGCCATGCTCCAGCGCCTGCCCTGGCAGAGCGCCGCGCCCGTGCAGCGCAGCCACTATGTGATCGAAGTGCTGCGCCGCGCCTACCGCGACCGCGGCCTGCTCGGCGACCCGGACTATGTGAGCAACCCGATCAACCGCCTGCTGGCGCGCCAGTACCTGACAGGGCTGGCCGACAGCATCGATGTGCACCAGGCCACCCCCAGCAGCGCGCTGCCGCCCTCACCCGCCTGGCGTGAAGGCGACCACACCACCCATTTCGCGGTGATCGATGGCGACGGCAACGCCGTGTCCGCCACGCTGTCGGTCAACCTGCCGTTTGGCGCGGCGTTCAGCGTGCCGGGGACCGGGGTGGTGCTGAACAACGAGATGGACGATTTCGCCGCCGACCCTGGCGGCAGCAACAGCTATGGCCTGGCCGGCAGCCAGGCCAATGCGGTGGCGGCGGGCAAGCGCCCCTTGTCGAGCATGAGCCCGACCTTCATCGAAAGCCCCAGCCAGCTCGCCACTTTCGGCACGCCAGGCGGCAGCCGCATACCCAGCATGGTACTGCTGTCGGTGCTGGGGTTCCTCGAGGGCCGGCCGGTGGCCGAGTGGCCGGCGATACCACGCTATCACCACCAGTACCTGCCGGACGTGGTGGAGCATGAACCGGGGACGTTCAGTGCCCGGCAGAAGGCCGAGCTTGAAGGGCGTGGGTATCGGTTGAAGGATGTCGGGCGTCAGTACGGTAATCAGCAGGTGCTGTACTGGAACAAAGCTGCCGGGACCTTGGAAGCGGCCAGTGACCCCAGGGGCGTAGGCCAGGCCGCGATCGTCGACTGATCCATTTCCACCTGCCCCGCGATCAGGCCTGTGGCATCAGCGCTGGCATTTCGGGCAGAACACGCTCGCCCGCTGGCCCAGCTTCACTTCGCGCAGCTCGGTGCCACACAGTTTGCATGGCTGCCCACGACGCCCATACACGAACAACTCCTGCTGGAAGTAGCCCGGCTGGCCATCGCCACCGATGAAGTCACGCAAGGTGGTCCCGCCCTGTTCGATGGCCGCCGCCAACACTCGTTTGATTTCGATCGCCAGCTTCAGATAGCGCGCCCGCGAAATCCCGCCAGCTTCGCGGCGCGGATCGATCCCGGCCGCGAACAAGGCTTCGGTGGCGTAGATGTTGCCCACGCCAACCACCACCGCGTTATCCATGATGAACGGCTTGACTGCCATCGACCGTCCCCGGGACAGCTGGAACAGGCGCTCACCGTCGAACAGGTCGGTCAGCGGCTCTGGCCCCAGGCGAATCAGCAGCTCATGGTTGAGCGGGTCGAGACTCCACAACATCGCCCCGAAGCGGCGCGGGTCGGTGTAGCGCAGCATCAGCCCCGACTCGAGCTCGATATCCACATGTTCGTGCCTGGCCGCCGGCAAGCCCAACTCGACCAGGCGCAGGTTGCCCGACATGCCCAGGTGGCTGATCAGGGTGCCGACCTCGGCGTTGATCAGCAGGTACTTGGCGCGGCGCTCGACACTGACGATGCGCTGCCCCGACAGGCGCACATCCAGGTCTTCCGGGATCGGCCAGCGCAGGCGCCGGTCACGCACCACCACGCGGCTGACCCGCTGGCCTTGCAGATGGGGCGCGATGCCGCGCCGCGTGGTCTCGACCTCTGGCAGCTCCGGCATGGCTCAGTGCCCGCCCATTTCGCGGATGTTCTGCTTGAGCTGCTCGAAGTCGTATTCGGTCAGGCCGATGTAGTCCAGCACCAGCGGTCCCACCATGTTCCACTCGTGATCGATGCTCTGGTTGCCCAGCACACGGTACGAAGCGCAGATGTGCTCGGACATCTTCAGTACCGCCAGCAGGTTCTTCAGCTGGGTCTGGGTATTGCGCGAGGATTCGTCGCGGAACACCGCCAGGGCATTGTGGTGGTTGGCGATGGCCGCGCTGATGTGCTCGGGCAGACGCCAGGACTTGGCGGTGAAGTAGCCGACCACCGAATGGTTGGTGTTGAACACGCGGTTCTCGGTGTCCACCACGCGGACCTCGTCATTGGTCTTGGCGTAGGATTCCTCCAGCACTTCCATGTAGTTGGGGAAGCGCTTGTGCATCAGCGGCACGCCGCAATCGTGGAACAGGCCAAGGGTGTAGGCCTCGTCCACGGCCTGGATGCCGGTGCGCTTGGCCAGGGTCAGGCAGGTCATGGCCACGTCCTGGGCGGTGTCCCAGAACGGGTTGAGGGTGACGATAGTCTCGTCGCTCATCTCGCCCCTGATCGATTGCGCGTTGATCAGGTTGATGATCGAACGGCTGCCCAGCAGGTTTACCGCGCGCTGGATCGAGCCGATCTTGTTCGCCAGGCCGAACTGCGCCGAGTTGACCAGTTTGAGCAGGGCGCCGGACAGGCCCGGGTCCTGCGCGATCAGCTTGGCGATGGTCTCCAGGTCCGGGTCGGGCATGTACTGCTCGAACTGCAGGTCGACCATGATCTGCGGCTGTGGCGGGATGGTGATGCCCTGCAGGGCTTGCTGGATCTGTTCGGCGGTGAGTTCCTGGGACATTCGTGCATTCTCGCTGGGGACGGGGGATTCTAACCCTGTACGCCGCCAGGGTGACTATCAGTGAATCGTTGGATCCAAGAATTTCTTTAGCTGTGGGCGCCGACCAGTTGGTCGCAGTCACCAGCGAACCTGGGGCCAACACGGTATACTCCCGCTCTTTTTTCCCGGAGCGACGTCATGTCCCTGCCCAGCCTTCGCCTCAAAGCCAATGCCGATCGCCGCCTGCGCGCCGGCCACCTGTGGGTCTACAGCAATGAAGTCGATGTTGCCGCGACCCCGCTGCAAGGCCTGAAGGCCGGCCAGCAGGCCATTCTCGAAGCCGCCAACGGCAAGCCGCTGGGCGTGGTGGCCATGAGCCCGAACAACCTGATCTGCGCGCGCCTGCTGTCGCGCGATGCCAAGCTGCCGCTGGACAAGTCGCTGCTGGTGCACCGCCTGAACGTGGCCCTGTCGCTGCGCGAGCGCCTGTTCGACAAGCCATGCTACCGCCTGGTGTATGGCGACTCCGACCTGCTGCCGGGCCTGGTGGTCGACCGTTTCTTCGACATCCTCGTGGTCCAGCTGGCCTCGGCCACCATGGAAGCGCACAAGGACGAGGTAATCGCCGCGCTGGTGCAGGTGCTCAAGCCCAGCGGCATCCTGTTCAAGAACGATTCCGCCGCCCGCGACGCCGAAGGCTTGGAGCGTTATGTCGAGACCGTCTACGGCGAAGTGCCGGACTGGGTCGCGCTGGAAGAGAACGGCGTCAAGTTCGAAGCGCCGGTGCGTGAAGGCCAGAAGACCGGCTGGTTCTACGACCACCGCATGAACCGCGCCCGCCTGGCCCCCTACGTCAAGGGCAAGCGCGTGCTCGACCTGTTCAGCTACATCGGTGGCTGGGGCGTGCAGGCCGGCGCGTTCGGCGCCAGCGAAGTGTTCTGCGTGGACGCCTCGGGCTTCGCCCTCGACGGCGTCGAGCGCAATGCCGCGCTCAACGGCATCGGCGAGAAGCTGACCTGCATCGAAGGCGACGTGTTCGAAGCCCTGCGCGAGCTGAAAGCCGCCGAAGAGCGCTTTGACGTGATCATCGCCGACCCGCCCGCCTTCATCAAACGCAAGAAAGACCTGAAAAACGGCGAGGCCGCCTACCGCCGCCTCAACGAACAGGCCATGCGCATGCTCACCAAGGACGGCATCCTGGTCAGCGCCTCGTGCTCGATGCACCTGCCCGAGGACGACCTGCACAACATCCTTCTGACCAGCGCCCGCCACCTGGACCGCAACCTGCAACTGCTCGAGCGCGGCGGCCAGGGCCCGGACCACCCGGTGCACCCGGCCATCGCCGAGACCCGCTACATCAAGAGCATCACCTGCCGCTTGCTGCCCAACAGCTAAGCTGCACCGGCTTCCACAGGTTTCGCGCTGTGCGGCACCTGTGGCAGCCGGCTTGCCGAGGCTCGACCCGGTCCAGGCGTCATGACGGCAGCGCCAGGCGTCTATCCTCCCTGGGACAGCGTTCGAACCGTGCCCGATAACAGCGGGTGAAGTACGACGCCGATTCGAATCCGCAAGCGACCCCCACCTCCAGCACGCTCATGTCGGTCTGGCGCAGCAACTGCCGGGCCTTGTCCAGCCTCAGCCGCAGATAGAAGCCACCGGGCGTGTCGTCCAGGTGCAGGCGAAACAGCCGCTCCAGCTGCCGCCGGGTCACCTGCACGCCATCGGCCAGCACCTGGGTGTTGAGAGGCAGCTCGGTGTTGCGCTCCATCTCGCCGATCACCTTCACCAGCTTCTTGTTGCGCAACCCATAGCGCGTGGCGATTTGCATGCGCTGGTGATCCTGGCGCGGGCGGATGCGCCCGAGCACGAACTGCTCGGACACCTGCACCGCCAATTCGCTGCCGTGGGCCTGGGCAATCAGGTCGAGCATCAGGTCGATGGAGGCCGTGCCGCCGGCGCAGGTGATGCGTCGACGGTCGATCTCGAACAGCTCCTGGGTCGCCTGCAGGCGTGGATAACGTTCCTTGAACGCCTCCAGTGCCTCCCAATGCAGTGTGGCCCGGTGACCATCGAGCAGGCCAGCCTCGGCCAATACCATGGCGCCCGTGTCGATCCCGCCCAGCACCACGCCCTCATGGTCGAGACGACGCAGCATGTGCTGCAACTTCAACCCATAGCACGCCAGTGGCTCGAACCCGGCCACCAGCAGCAGCAGGCGCCCGTGCTCTCCCTCCCCCAGCGCGCCGTCGGCATTCACCGACATGCCGTTGCTGGCCTGCACCGCACCACCGTCCAGGCTCAACACACGCCAACGGTACAGCGGGCCACGAAAACGGTTGGCCACGCGCAGCGGCTCGATGGCGCTGATGAAGCCCATGGCGGAGAAGCCTGGCAGCAACAGGAAGTCTATGGTTTGCGGCATCGCGTGCTCCGCAGCAAAGGTGGTCGCCTCCGTGCAAGTGTTGGTCGCCAGGGTGCGATTTTCCACCCTGCTGCCAGCGTAGCGTGTTCTCACGGCCCGCAGAGGCCGGATCCGATAACAATACGCACTGCCGATGGAGAGCCACCATGCATCGCTTTATCCGCCGCAGCCTGTTGTCCCTCGCGCTCAGCACTACCGTAGCCACTCCGCTTTTCGCCGCCGAACCCGCCGCCTGCAAGGATGTGCGCCTGGGCGTGGTCAACTGGACCGATGTGATCGCCACCAGCGCCATGGCCCAGGTGCTGCTCGACGGCCTGGGTTACCAGACCAAGCAGACCAGCGCCTCGCAGCAGATCATCTTCGCCGGCATCCGCGACAAGCGCCTGGACATGTTCCTCGGGTACTGGAACCCGATCATGACCCAGACCATCACCCCGTTCGTCCAGGCCGGCCAGGTGAAGGTGCTCGACAAGCCCAGCCTGGAAGATGCCCGCGCCACCCTCGCCGTGCCGAAATACCTGGCCGACAAGGGCCTGAAGACGTTCGCCGACATCCACAAGTTCCACAAGGAGCTGGGCGGCAAGCTCTACGGCATCGAGCCCGGTTCCGGCGCCAATACCCAGATCAAGGCGATGATCAGCAAGAACCAGTTCGACCTCGGCAAGTTCCAGCTGGTCGAGTCCAGCGAGGCCGGCATGCTCGCCGCCGTCGACCGCGCCGTGCGGCGCAAGGAGGCGGTGGTGTTCTTCGGCTGGGCGCCGCACCCGATGAACGTGAACATCGACATGGTCTACCTGGGCGACAGCCAGGACGCCCTCGGCCCGGACGAGGGCCGCGCCACGGTGTGGACGGTGACCGCGCCGGACTATGCCCAGCGCTGCCCCAACGCCCATCGCCTGCTGACCAACCTCAGCTTCAGCGCCGAGGACGAGAGCCGGATGATGCAGCCGCTGCTCGACCACAAGGACGCGCTGGAATCCGCGCGCCAGTGGCTCAAGGACCACCCCGAGGACAAGGCCCGCTGGCTTGACGGGGTGACCACCTTCGACGGCAAACCGGCCGCGGACAACCTCAAGCTCACCGCCAACTGACACCGCCTCAGCGCTGGCAAGCCAACACCCACGGGACTTCCACACGACCAGGGTTCATCACCAACCCTGTGGGAGCCGGCTTGCCGGCGATAGGGCCAGCAAAGACACCAAGAGGAACTGATCAATGAACCACGACGTCATCATCACCTGCGCCCTCACCGGTGCCGGCGACACGGTCGCCAAGAGCCACCTGGTCCCGGTCACGCCGAAACAGATCGCCGAGTCCGCCGTCGAAGCCGCCAAGGCCGGCGCCACGGTGGTCCACTGCCACGTCCGTGACCCGCAGACCGGCCGCTTCAGCCGCGACGTCAACCTCTACCGCGAGGTGATGGATCGCATCCGCGAGGCTGACGTGGACATCATCGTCAATCTCACCGCCGGCATGGGCGGCGACCTGGAGATCGGCCCAGGCGAATCGCCCATGGAGTTCGGCCCGGGCACCGACCTGATCGGCCCGCTGGAGCGCCTGGCCCATGTCGAAGCGCTGCTGCCGGAGATCTGCACCCTGGACTGCGGCACCCTCAACTTCGGCGATGGCAACGCCATCTATGTCTCCACCCCCGCCCAACTGCGTGCTGGCGCCAAGCGCATCACCGAGCTAGGCGTGAAGGCGGAGCTGGAGATCTTCGACACCGGCCACCTGTGGTTCGCCAAACAGATGATCAAGGAAGGTCTGCTGCAAGACCCGCTGTTCCAGCTGTGCCTGGGCATCCCGTGGGGCGCTCCGGCCGACACCACCACCATGAAGGCCATGGTCGACAACCTGCCTGCCGACGTTACCTGGGCCGGTTTCGGCATTGGTCGCATGCAGATGCCGATGGCTGCCCAGGCGGTGCTGCTTGGCGGCAACGTGCGGGTCGGGCTGGAAGACAACCTGTACCTGGACCGTGGCGTGCTGGCCAGCAACGGCCAACTGGTCGAGCGGGCCGCCGAGATCATCACCCGCATGGGTGGCCGTGTGCTCACCCCCGCCGAAGGCCGGGAAAAGATGAACCTCAAGCGTCGCTAATATCCCCGCAGGAGCCAGATATGCCTTTCATCACCGACATCAAGACTTTCGCCGCGCTGGGTAGCGGCGTGATCGGCAGCGGCTGGGTCGCCCGCGCCCTGGCCCACGGCCTCGACGTGGTTGCCTGGGACCCGGCCCCCGGTGCCGAGGCCGCGTTGCGCAAGCGCATCGCCAACGCCTGGCCGGCGCTGCAAAAACAAGGCTTGGCAGCCGGCGCATCGCAGGATCGCCTGAGGTTCGTGGCCACCATCGAGGAATGCGTGGGCGATGCCGATTTCATCCAGGAAAGCGCCCCCGAACGCCTGGACCTCAAGCTCGACTTGCACGCGAAGATCAGCGCCGCCGCCAAGCCCGACGCAATCATCGGCTCCAGCACCTCGGGGCTGCTGCCCAGCGAGTTCTACGAGTCGGCGACCCACCCCGAACGCTGCGTGGTGGGGCACCCGTTCAACCCGGTCTACCTGCTGCCACTGGTGGAAATCGTCGGCGGCCGCAAGACCACCCCTGAAGCCATCGAAGCGGCGAAACGCATCTACACCAGCCTGGGCATGCGCCCGCTGCATGTGCGCAAGGAGGTCCCCGGTTTTATCGCTGACCGACTGCTCGAAGCGCTATGGCGCGAAGCCCTGCACCTGGTCAATGACGGTGTCGCCAGCACCGGCGAGATCGACGACGCGATTCGCTTTGGCGCTGGGCTGCGCTGGTCGTTCATGGGTACGTTCCTCACCTACACTCTGGCTGGAGGCGATGCCGGCATGCGCCACTTCATGGCCCAGTTCGGCCCGGCATTGAAGCTACCCTGGACCTACCTGCCAGCGCCGGAACTGACGGACAAGCTGATTGACGACGTGGTTGAAGGCACCTCGGAGCAATTGGGCGAACACAGCATCGCCGCGCTGGAGCGTTATCGTGACGACACCCTGCTGGCGGTGCTGGAAGCGGTGAAAACCAGCAAGGCCAAGCACGGCATGGCCTTCAGCGACTGAGGAGAAAACGATGCCCGCCCTGATCACCTATCGCACTCGCGTGTTGCCCGAGTGGGTCGACTACAACGGCCACCTGCGCGATGCCTACTACCTGCTGATCTTCAGCTTTGCCACCGATGCGCTGATGGAGCGCATCGGCCTGGATGGCCAAGCACGGGGCCAGAGCGGGCACTCATTATTCACCCTGGAGGCACATATCAATTACCTGCACGAGGTGAAACTTGACATCGAGGTGTGGGTGCAGACTCACATCATCGGCTTCGACAAGAAGCGTCTGCACCTATATCACAGCCTCCATCGCAATGGGTTTGACGAAGCGCTGTCGGCCAGCGAACAGATGCTGCTCCATGTCGACATGGCCGGTCCCAGGTCGACCGCCTTTGGTGAGCATAGCGTGATGCTGCTGCGGGAGCTGACGCAGCAGCAATACGATCTCCCATTGCCGGCGCTGACAGGAAGAGTAATTCGGTTGCCAAGTTGAATGCCCCTTGGCAATTCGCCCAAACGCACCCCTTGGAAGACTTAATAAAAGTTCGATATAACAACAGCCCGCTCGTTCAGACGGCGCTTTTCATGAGAGTGGTCATCGCCGAATCGCACACCGAGATAAGTTACGCCAGGGTCAGACCAGCGATAAATATACTCACAGTTGCCAGTGCATTCCTTCGGATCATAGCCAATTGATGCATAACGCTTACCCTCATAAGTCGGACTTATGAAACCAAATTGGTAAGGAGGGACATATTCCGACCCCCCTGGTTTCCATACATGATTAATCCCCATTAAATGGCCAAAGCCATGCAAAAAATATTCTGGACTTTTAATATTGAACACATAAAACGCGTTATCTTTTTGGGCTTCATCATAAGTTACTTCTTTCTTGTCCACCCAGTACGCCCCCACGATGACCACATCGGCAGCATGCTGCTTACGAAGTCTAGCCACTTCTTTTGTGGCTTCAGTTTCTGCATCTGTAAAATCCAGCAGAATTTTATCGTTGTGGTGAAAAATACTGTCAGCTGCATTCGATGCGGTCATGTGAGCCACGGTGAGTTTCAGAGATACGCCATCCCCCTGATTAGTCATTTCGTTGAACCACTCAAGCTCGTCTCTCAGGACAATCATCGCTGACGGTTCCATTGTATTGGTTTTTCTGGTGCTAACCAGAAGTACCGAGATCGAAGGTTTGGCCTTCGAGATAGACTTTGATGCTACCGCTTTAGTAGCGTGCTCTTGCACAGCTGGCTCATTTTCTAGTACCAGGCAGGGCGGTGCTGCCGCCATGTCGACCTGCATCAACCCATGCTGGCCGTTACCTACATCCTCCAGAACATAGAGCTTACCCTCGACAACCACTCGCCCCCTGAGTGAATCGCCGCGACGGGCTAGAAAAATGAAATTCGCTGCGTTGAAATGTCCATCCTTCACATCAGATGAGGCATCACCGAACCAATAGTCAGCGGGGGTATACTTCAGCGCCGCCTCTGCGCGGCTGCCAACCTCATCAGATTCATGCCCTTTATAGTTGCGCAGTTTAAACTCTACAGCTCTTCCGCCTGGCAGCAATACAGACAAGCGGTTTGTCGACTTCCTTACGACCTCAGGGTCTACACGTATCAACTGAATGCTTTCTTTCCCCGGCCTATCAAGCAATACCCCCAGCTTGTGCCGGCCAGCGGCTTTTTCAGCTTCTAGCGCCTCACGGTTTACCGAAGGCTCCAGTGTGGCCAACCGCAGGGCTTCCTGCGCTAAAGCAGGGCGTAAGGAAATCAGTAACAACACTACCAAAAGCACGGCATGCGCCCAGCACTTCAATGTCAGGTCTCTCATACCTCACCTCCGAAAATAGACGAGGTTCAATTGGACAGGCGGATGAGGTATCCGACAACTGGCAGAATTACCAGGTAGCGCGTAGCGCAAAAAAGAAACCCCGGTAAGCCGTGAGCATCCGGGGCCAAGCGCGGGCAACATTCACTTTGCGTGGAATGAGGGTGACCAAACCCTCGGTGCCGTGAATGACATCAGTGTGCAGGCTTGCCGCCCCGACGATTTAGCCGTAAACGACCTGTTCTTAGCCAAAGCGGCCATCGCGGCATTCTGCCCTTGCCGCGCTGGCAACTCCGTCACAGAATCAATTGCAAACAACACAAGCGAAGGGCAACGGCCATGATGCATGCGGATCTGATCGACCAGGACGACCTGTTGGGTCAATTGCGCTCACGGGGTTTCGACATTCCGGCCGGCGCCAGCGCCGAGCAGGCCTGCGAGGTGGTAGTGCGTGGGCTGACCGAACCCAATGCCCGGGCGCTCAAGGGCATGGTGGAGCAGATGTATACCGGCAGCGCGACGATCCTGCCAGCGGTACGCCAAGCCATCGACAAGCAGTTGCTGCCGGCGCTGGCACAATATAACAAACACGCTTGATTCAACGCGAAATCAGGGAGACACGCCGGGCCTGACTGTTTCGATTAATATATGCGAGATAGCAGGCCCAGGCTTTACGGCATGCCAACAAGTCATTTACCTGCAAAACCCTGAGGAGCCGAATACTGTATAAACTCAATCTTATCAAACAAATCCCGGTTACTTCGCGTAACTCGGTATGGGGAAAGAAGTGAAGTTTCCAAGGGCCTTAGGCTAATCAAAAAACGCTCGCGATACTCTTTATCAAGCTCACCCTCAATACACAGAGCGTTCACCCGACTCTCAGTTTGAAAACAAAGCTCCATGTGGCCTTTTGGCAGATTACTAAGAGCGATCGAGTCTATCATCTTATTTCTTGTTGCTCTGCACATTATATTTTCACCTTGCCCCACCACCGTGAGACAATCGTCGCCCCGCATGTACCTTTGCGTGAAGGTGACCACGCGTATTTCATGGTCGGATTTAGTTGACGGCACCGTCGTACAGGCCGAAAAAGATGAAACCACCAACAAACCCATAAAAATAGAAAAATAAGTTGCTCTTGATTTCATGGCTATATTTCCCTCATGAGAACTTGAACCATTTTTCAGACATCTGCGGGCTTGCAGAAATCCGGCTTGGTAAATCGCTCATGACCATACTTTCGTAACAGTCCACAGTCCGCAACTAGCAAAAATATCAGGTCGAAAAAACAAAAAGCCCGGCCGCATCAAGCGACCGGGCAACATGAACGACAACACTACTTGGCTACCCTCTCCGCGTGTATTCCACAAAGGCAACGCGGAGCTCAGAGCCTCACACTGGCAAACGTCGACTCATTGCGGGCCTGGCTGAGCGCCGCCATCGGCCCGCTGTGGGGCGACAGCGCCATGGCCTGCGGGATCGGCATCATCGCCACCTGCTGGGTGGTGTTCGAGCCCACCCGCTCGTCACGCGGCGGAATGCCGAAGTATTCGCGATAGCACTTGGAGAAGTGCGGCGTGGAGACGAACCCGCACACCGATGCCACCTCGATGATCGACATTGGCGTCTGCTTGAGCAGTTGCCGGGCACGGATCAGGCGCAGCTTGAGGTAGTAGCGCGATGGCGAACAGTGCAGGTACTTCTGGAACAGGCGCTCGAGCTGGCGCCGCGACACGGCCACATAGACTGCCAGCTCGTCGAGGTCGATCGGCTCTTCGAGATTGGCCTCCATCAGCGCGACGATTTCCTGCAGCTTCGGCTGGTTGGTGCCGAGCATGTGCTTGAGCGGCACGCGCTGGTGGTCCTGCTCGTTGCGGATGCGCTCGTAGACAAACATCTCGGAGATCGCCGCCGACAGCTCGCGGCCGTGGTCGCGGCTGATCAGGTGCAGCATCATGTCCAGCGGCGCGGTGCCACCGGAGCTGGTGAAACGGTTGCGGTCGAGGGTGAACAGGCGGGTGCTCATGTTCACCCGCGGGTAGGCCTCCTGCATTGCCGCCAGGCATTCCCAGTGCACGCTGCAGTCAAAGCCGTCGAGCAGCCCGGCGCAGGCCAGCGCCCAGCTGCCGGTACACACCGCGCCCAGGCGACGCGACTGGCGGGCCTGGGCCTGCAGCCAGGTGACGTGCTCGCGGGTGACCGTGCGCTGGATGCCGACGCCACCGCAGACAATCACGGTGTCCATCGGCGGCGCGCTGTGCATGGCCGCGTCGGGGGTGATCTGCAGGCCGTCGCTCGCCCACACCTGGCCACCATCGACGGTCAGGGTATGCCAGCGGTACAGCTCGCGACCGGACAGCTGGTTGGCCATGCGCAGCGGCTCGACCGCCGACGCCAGGGAAATGAGGGTGAAGTTGTCCAGCAGGAGAAAGCCGATGGACTGGGGTGCTGTGCGGTTCTGGGTTGGGGTCCCGGAGGTGTACGACGTCATCGCGATTTCTCCTCACACAATGCAGGGTGTGCTTCAGGCGAGCACTGTTCTTGTAATGGCCCCGTTTCGTATGCAGGGGCTTTGCCAATCTCAACGCAAATGGCATGCCTGAATTTGAACGCCCATCCAATAAAACCCAAAAGCGACGTCGGCATGCGCCTTCCAGCGGCCTGGGTGATAAGCGTCTAGTCAAGCGCAAACAGGCGCGCCAGCGCCTCTGCGCGTCACCCCTGAGCAATTCGGTAGCACTTGTGGGAAGGTTGCCCAGATGCGACAGACTTAAGTGTCACCGACAACCAACCTGCTGGTAACGACAGGCGACGACCGGTAGATGACAACCGCTGCGCCAGAATGTGGCGCATCGGTCACGTGTGGGCCAGAACGGCGCATCAGCACTCGATGACGCTGACCGCCAGCCCCCCACGGGAGGTTTCCTTGTACTTGTCGTGCATGTCGGCGCCGGTATCGCGCATGGTGCGGATCACCTGGTCCAACGAGATGAAGTGTTCGCCATCACCGCGCAAGGCCATCTGCACAGCATTGATCGCTTTCACCGCGGCAATGGCGTTGCGCTCGATGCACGGGACCTGCACCAGGCCACCGACCGGGTCGCAGGTCAGGCCGAGGTTGTGCTCCAGGGCGATCTCGGCGGCGTTCTCCAACTGCGCCGGGGTGGCGCCAAGCACCTCGGCCAAGCCTGCGGCCGCCATGGCGCAGGCCGAACCGACCTCGCCCTGGCAACCAACCTCGGCGCCGGAGATCGAGGCGTTCTTCTTGCACAGGATGCCCACGGCAGCCGCGCCGAGGAAGAAGTCCACCACATTGGACTCATCCACCGCATCGGAGAAACGCATGTAGTAGTGCAACACCGCCGGGATGATCCCCGCCGCACCGTTGGTGGGCGCGGTGACCATGCGCCCGCCAGCGGCGTTCTCTTCGTTGACGGCCAGGGCGAACAGGTTGACCCACTCCATGGCGCTCATGGTCGAGCCGATCACGTTGGGCTTGCCCAGCTCCTGCAGGCTAAGGTGCAAGCGGGCGGCGCGGCGGCGCACATTGAGCCCGCCGGGCAGGATGCCTTCATGTTTGAGGCCGTTGTTCACGCACTCCTGCATGGCTTGCCAGAGCTTGAGCAGCCCGGCGCGGATCTCGGCTTCGCTGCGCCAGACCTTTTCGTTCTCCAGCATCAATTGCGACACGCGCAGGTCGTTTTGCTTGCACAGGCGCAGCAGTTCGGCGGCGCTGTCGAAGTCGTAGGGCAGCACGGTCTGGTCGGCGTCCAGCACGCCGCTGGCGGCCTGGGCGGCATCGACCACGAAACCGCCGCCCACCGAGTAATAGGTGTCGCGGTGCAGCTCGCCCGCCTCGCCTTCGGCAATCAGGGTCATGGCATTCGGGTGGTAAGGCAGGTTCTCGTCCAGCAGCAGCATGTCGCGGGTCCAGACGAACTCGACGGGCAGGCGATTATCGAGCTTGAGCACGTTGGTTTCGCGCAGGTCGGCGATACGTGGGGTGATCTGGCTGGGATCGATGGCGTCCGGCCATTCGCCCATCAGCCCCATGATCGTGGCGTTGTCGGTGCCGTGGCCGACACCGGTGGCCGACAGCGAGCCATACAGCCTCACTTCGATACGCCGTACCTGCTCCAGCTCGCCGCGCTCACGCAGCCCCTGGACGAACAGCGCAGCGGCGCGCATGGGGCCGACGGTGTGCGAGCTGGAAGGCCCGACACCGATCTTGAACAGGTCGAACACGCTGATGGCCATTGTCGAATCACCTCTTGCTGGGCTTGTCTCTGCGCGCCAGGCGCAGGGCGGAGCAACTGCTAGGCTGAAACAGTCGAGCCGCCTTGAATGCTCGCATCATCGGGCTTTTGCCCAGCCCTTCGCCGTCTGCAACCGACGTACTTTTGTCCAGCAGCGCCGCCGCTGCACGGGCCTTTCGTGCGCCGTTTTCCAGCGGCGGGACGACGCAAAAACCGAGGTATGGGGGTGGAAAAATCCAGTTGCGACATCGTCCGTACTGGATACGACCCGTCCTGTACTGGATACGACGCCACCAGTAGGCGATTGCCGAACGCTGGAGGATTATCGAAAGCGACTCGTATTGCACGGCCTCGCATCCTGCCCTCTGCAGGCCTGGTCGACCGGAGCCCTGAGAACGCCCGGCGGCCCACGCGAACCCGAAGATAAAATCACAGGAGTCCATCCATGAAAGGTTCACCCAAGCTGTTGCTGGTCGCGTTGCTGTCCGCTCCGCTGCTGGCCCAGGCCGCCGAACCCGAGCAGTGTCAGACGGTGCGGTTCTCCGATGTCGGCTGGACCGACATCACGGTCACCACCGCGACCACCAGCGTCGTGCTCGAAGCCCTGGGCTACAAGACCCACACCACCATGATCTCGGTACCGGTGACCTACAAGTCTCTGGCGACCGGCAAGGACCTCGACGTGTTTCTCGGCAACTGGATGCCGACCATGGAGAACGACATCAAGCAGTACCGTGACGCCGGCACCGTCGAGACCGTGCGCGCCAACCTGGAAAATGCCAAGTACACCCTGGCCGTGCCCCAGGCCTTGTATGACAAGGGCCTGAAGGACTTCGCCGACATTCCCAAGTTCAAGCAGGAGCTCAAGGGCAAGATCTACGGTATCGAACCGGGCAACGACGGCAACCGCACCATCCAGAAGATGATCGACGACAACGCCTTCGGCCTGAAGGACGCCGGGTTCCAGATCGTGCAGTCCAGCGAGGCGGGCATGCTGGCCCAGGTCGACCGGGCGCAGAAGCGTGAAGACGCGATCGTCTTCCTCGGCTGGGAACCGCACCCGATGAACACCCGCTTCAAGATGCAGTACCTGACCGGTGGGGATGCCTATTTCGGTCCCGACTTCGGCAAGGCCACCGTGCTGACCAACACCCGCAAGGGCTACGCACAGGAATGCGGCAACGTTGGCCAGCTGTTGAAGAACCTGTCGTTCGAGCTCAAGGATGAAAGCACCATGATGGGCTATGTCCTGGACGACAAGATGAAGCCCGAGGCGGCCGCTAAGAAATGGCTGAAGGACAACCCTGGCAAACTCGACGCCTGGCTCGCCGGCGTGACCACCGTGGATGGCAAACCCGGCCTTGAGGCGGCCAAGGCCAAACTGACGCAATAACGCAAGACGCCATGGCAACACCTCGGGGTGGGACCGTGCCCACCCCGGACTGATTTCAATCTTTGCAGGTGGAAGCTCGCTATCATGCTTATCGATCAGAAAATACCCCTGGGGCAGTACATCGCCTCATTCGTCGAATGGTTGACCCAGAATGGCGCCAGCTACTTCGACGCCATCGCCGCAGGCCTGGAGTTCATGATCCATGGGGTCACCAGCGCCCTGACCTGGTTCAACCCGTTCGTGCTCATCGCCCTGTTCGCCGCCCTCGCGCACCTGATCCAGCGCAAATGGGCGCTCACCGTCTTCGTCGCCCTGTCGTTCCTGCTGATCCTCAACCTGGGCTACTGGCAGGAGACCATGGAAACCTTGGCGCAAGTTACCTTCGCCACGGTGGTCTGCGTGGTTATCGGCGTGCCGCTGGGCATCGCCGCCGCGCACAAACCGATGTTCTACACCGCCATGCGCCCGGTGCTGGACCTGATGCAGACCGTGCCCACCTTCGTCTACCTGATCCCGACCCTGACCCTGTTCGGCCTGGGCGTGGTGCCGGGGCTGATCTCCACCGTGGTATTCGCCATCGCAGCGCCCATCCGCCTGACTTACCTGGGTATCTGCGACGTGCCGCAGGAGCTGATGGACGCTGGCAAGGCCTTCGGTTGCTCGCGCCGCCAGCTGCTGACCCGCATCGAACTGCCCCACGCCATGCCGAGCATCGCCGCCGGGGTGACGCAATGCATCATGCTGTCGCTGTCGATGGTGGTGATCGCCGCCCTGGTCGGCGCCGACGGCCTGGGCAAACCCGTGGTCAACGCACTGAACACCGCCGATATCTCCCTGGGCTTCGAAGCGGGCCTGGCCATCGTGCTGCTGGCGATCATGCTCGACCGTATCTGCAAGCAACCGGAGCTGCCGGTAAGGGGTGAGGCATGAGCATCATTCGTTTCGAAGACGTCGACGTCATCTTCTCCAGCAAGCCGCGCGAGGCGCTGGCCCTGCTCGACCAGGGCAAGACCCGCGAGCAGATCCTCAAGCAGACGGGCCTGGTGGTCGGCGTCGAAAAGGCCAACCTGGACATCAACAAGGGCGAGATCTGCGTACTGATGGGCCTGTCCGGCTCGGGCAAGTCCAGCCTGCTGCGCTGCATCAACGGCCTCAACACCGTGAGCCGCGGCAAGCTGTTCGTCGAGCACGAAGGCAAGCACATCGATATCGCCCACTGCACCCCGGCAGAACTGAAGATGATGCGCACCAAGCGCATCGCCATGGTGTTCCAGAAGTTCGCCCTGATGCCCTGGCTGACGGTGCGCGAGAACATCAGCTTCGGCCTGGAGATGCAGGGCCGGCCAGAGAAGGAACGGCGCAAGCTGGTGGATGAAAAGCTCGAGCTGGTGGGCCTGACCCAGTGGCGCAACAAGAAACCGGACGAACTCTCCGGTGGCATGCAGCAGCGCGTGGGCCTGGCCCGGGCGCTGGCGATGGACGCCGACATCCTGCTGATGGACGAGCCATTCTCGGCACTCGACCCGCTGATCCGCCAGGGTCTGCAGGACGAATTGCTGGCCCTGCAGAGCAAGCTGAGCAAGACCATCGTGTTCGTCAGCCATGACCTGGACGAGGCGCTGAAACTGGGCAGCCGCATCGCTATCATGAAGGACGGGCGCATCATCCAGTACAGCAAGCCGGAAGAGATCGTGCTCAACCCGGCCGACGAATACGTGCGCACCTTCGTCGCCCACACCAACCCGCTCAACGTGCTGTGCGGCCGCAGCCTGATGCGCAGCCTGGACAATTGCCGGCGGGTCAACGGTTCGGTGTGCCTGGACCCTGGCATCGACTCATGGCTGGACCTTGGCGAAGGCGGCTCGCTCAAGCGCGCACGCCAGGGCCAGAATGGCCTGGACATGCAGAACTGGGCGCCAGGGCAGGACGTCGGCTTGCTGGAGCGCAGGCCAACCGTGGTGCACGCCGATATCGGCATGCGCGAGGCACTGCAGATACGTTATCAAACCGGCAACAAGCTGGTGCTGCAGGATAACGACAAGGTGGTGGGGATACTCGGGGATACCGAGTTGTATCACGCGTTGCTCGGCAAGAATCACGGGTGATTCAATTGGGGCCGCGTTGCGGCCCCAATCATTTTTTCAGCGTACGACAATACCGCGCGAAGCCATGTAGGCCTTGGCTTCCGGTACCGTGTACTCGCCAAAGTGGAAGATGCTCGCGGCCAGCACCGCGCTGGCATGCCCTTCCAGGATACCGTCGGCCAGGTGCTGCAGGTTGCCTACGCCACCGGAAGCAATCACCGGGATCCCCAGTGCATCGCTGATGGCGCGGGTCACGCCCAGGTCGAAGCCATTCTTCATGCCATCCTGGTCCATGCTGGTAAGCAGGATCTCGCCAGCCCCCAGGCCTTCCATCTTCTTCGCCCACTCCACCGCATCCAGCCCGGTAGGCTTGCGCCCGCCGTGGGTGAAGATCTCCCAGCGCGGGGTTTCACCCGGGCCGGAGACTTTCTTGGCGTCGATGGCAACGACGATGCACTGCGAACCGAAACGGTCCGCCGCCTCGCCCACGAACTCCGGGTTGAACACCGCGGCGGTGTTGATCGACACCTTGTCGGCACCGGCGTTGAGCAGGTTGCGGATGTCCTGCACGGTGCGCACACCACCACCCACGGTCAGCGGGATGAATACCTGGCTGGCCATGCGCTCGACGGTATGCAGGGTGGTGTCACGGCCATCGACGCTGGCGGTGATGTCGAGGAAGGTGATCTCGTCGGCGCCCTGCTCGTCGTAGCGCCGGGCGATCTCCACCGGGTCGCCGGCATCGCGGATGTTCTCGAACTTGACGCCCTTGACCACCCGGCCGTTATCCACGTCCAGGCAAGGGATGATGCGCTTGGCCAGTGCCATGGTCGCTCCTCAGCCTTGGTAGTTGTCGCAGAAGGCCTGGGCCTCGGCGACGTCGAGGGTGCCTTCGTAGATGGCACGGCCGGTGATGGCGCCGATGATGCCTGGTGCCTTGGCGTCCAGCAGGGCCTTGATATCGCCCAGGTTGTGGATGCCGCCCGAGGCGATCACCGGAATACGCGTGGCTTCGGCCAGGGCCTTGGTGAAGGGCACGTTGCAGCCCTGCATCATGCCGTCCTTGGCGATGTCGGTGTAGACGATCGCCGAGACGCCATCGGCCTCGAAACGCTTGGCCAGGTCGATGACCTGCACGCTGCTCACTTCGGCCCAGCCGTCGGTGGCGACGAAGCCGTCCTTGGCGTCCAGGCCGACGATGACCTTGCCAGGGAACGCCTTGCACGCTTCGGCGACGAACTCAGGCTGCTTGACCGCCTTTGTACCGATGATCACGTAGCTGACACCGGCCTTGACGTAGTGTTCGATGGTTTCCAGCGAGCGAATGCCACCGCCGATCTGAATCGGCAGGTTCGGGTAGCGCTTGGCGATAGCCGTGACCACTTCACCGTTGACCGGCTGGCCTTCGAAAGCGCCGTTGAGGTCGACCAGGTGCAGGCGGCGGCAACCACCCTCGACCCATTTGGCGGCCATGCTCACCGGGTCGTCGGAAAATACCGTGGAGTCTTCCATGCGGCCTTGGCGCAGGCGTACGCAGGCACCGTCCTTGAGATCGATAGCGGGGATAATCAGCATGTGAGGAACCTGTCTAATCGTTGGAATTCAGGGCTTCTCGAGCGCCCACAGGTCGCTTTCGATGCTCTCGAACCGCTCCTTGAGGTGCAGCTGAACATCGGCAATCGCCCTGTTGTAGTAATGGGGTGCAATCTCTTTGCTGAACAGCTCGAGGACCTCGGCCACCTCGAACGACCCCAGCTCCAGCTCGAAGCGGTCTTCGAGAAAGCGCTTGAGCGTGTCGAGCGCCTCGCGCTCCTGCTCCGGGGTCAGGGTGATGATCGGGGCCTTGGTCTTCGATCGGCTCATTTACCAGCGCCCGTCCCAGGCGACGAAGTTCTGCAGCAGCTGCAGGCCATGGGTATGGCTCTTCTCCGGGTGGAACTGCACGGCGAAGCGCGAACCTTCGGCCAGCGCGGCGGCAAAATCGACGCCGTAGTGGCCGCGACCGACCACCTGGCCCGGCTTGCCGGCCTCGATGAAGTAGCTGTGCACGAAGTAGAAACGCGCACGGTCGGGGATGTCATGCCACAGCGGGTGGTCGATGGTCTGGCCGACTTCGTTCCAGCCCATGTGCGGCACCTTCAGGTGCTCGCCGTCCTCCTTCAGGTCTTTACCGAAAAAGCGCACCTGGCCGGGGAACAGGCCGATGCAGTCGACACCGTCGTTTTCCTCGCTGCGCTCGAGCAGGGCCTGCATGCCTACGCAGATGCCGAGGAACGGGCGGTCCTGGCTGACTTCTCGCACCAGGCTGTCGAAGCCCAGGCGGCGGATCTCGGCCATGCAGTCGCGGATCGCGCCGACGCCCGGGAACACCACGCGGTCGGCTTCACGAATCACCGCGGCATCGCTGGTCACCAGCACCTTGCCGGCGCCCACATGCTCCAGGGCCTTGGCCACCGAGTGCAGGTTGCCCATGCCATAGTCGATTACGGCTACCGTCTGCATTTACAGGCACCCTTTGGTGGACGGCATCTGCCCGGCCATGCGCTCGTCGAGGGTAACGGCCATGCGCAGCGCGCGGCCGAACGCCTTGAACACGGTCTCGATCTGGTGGTGGGTGTTGTGGCCACGCAGGTTGTCGATATGCAGGGTCACCAGGGCATGGTTGACGAAGCCCTGGAAGAACTCCTGGAACAGGTCGACATCGAAGCCGCCCACGGTGGCGCGGGTATACGGCACGTGCATCTGCAGGCCCGGACGACCGGAGAAGTCGATGACCACGCGCGACAGGGCCTCGTCCAGCGGCACATAGGCATGGCCATAGCGGAAGATGCCTTTCTTGTCGCCGATGGCCTGGGCGAATGCCATGCCCAGGGTGATGCCGACGTCCTCGACGGTATGGTGGTCGTCGATATGCAGGTCGCCCTTGCACTCGATGTCCAGGTCGATCAGCCCATGCCGGGCGATCTGGTCGAGCATGTGTTCAAGGAAAGGCACGCCGATTTCAAATCGGGCCTTGCCGCTGCCATCGAGGTTGATCGAGCACTTGACCTGGGTTTCCAGGGTATTGCGCTCGACGGAAGCCTTACGTTCGACCATCACCAGCTCCGCAAAATCATTGGGCGAAAAGGGCTCCATTATAGGCCCAGAACGCGCCAGCTTGAAACGCGGATGACATATGGCAGGGCTAGTAATTACGGGGGTGGGAGAGACCTACAGGTCTATACAAGCAGATTTTTCTGTTGACCCCATCGCGGTGCGCCGATGCGACTTGCCCCGCGACAGGGCCCTTGAAGCCAGCCAGTCAGCCAGCCGTGTCATCCATCAATGAAACAGCACCGCAGTCTTCTGCAGGGTGATCCACACCCCCCAGGCCAGCGGAATCACCACCACCGCCCAGGCCACCAGCACAAGCGGCAGGCTGCCAGGCGCCGCGTGCCACTCCAGCGAACGCGCGGAATCGGCGCCCTTGTCATGGCTCAGCGCGCGTTCGGCCGCCAGTTCGGCGTCGGTCATGAAGTACTTGTCCGCCACCGGGCGCACCAGCATGTTGCAGATGAACCCCAGCACCAGCAGGCCGGCCAGGATGTACAGGGTCATGTCGTAGGCCGCGGCCCGCTCCACGCCCGCCGCCAGCTGCGCCTCGCGCAGGTAGGTGATCAGCACCGGGCCGAGTACACCGGCCGCCGCCCAGGCAGTCAGCAGGCGACCATGGATGGCACCGACCATCTGCGTGCCGAACAGGTCGGCCAGGTACGCCGGCACGGTGGCGAAGCCGCCGCCGTACATCGACAGGATGATGCAGAAGGCTGCCACGAACAGCGCCACGTTGCCGATGTGACCCATGTTCGGCACCAGGCTGTAGAGCCCCACGCCCAGGGCGAAGAACGCGAAGTAGGTGTTCTTGCGGCCGATATAGTCGGAGAACGACGCCCAGAAGAAGCGCCCGCCGATGTTGAACAGGCTCAGCAGGCCGGTGAAACCGGCGGCAATCGCGGCAATCTGCGCCAGTTGCGCGGCATTCAGCTCACTGAAGGTCAGCTCGTTGCCCAGCAGCTTGCCGGCGAACACTTCCTGCAGCAGTGGCGAAGCCATGCCGAGAATGCCGATACCGGCCGAGACGTTCAGGCACAGCACCAACCACACCAGGGCGAACTGCGGGGTTTTCCAGGCCACGCTCACATGCACGTGGCGGTCGGTAACCATGGCGTTGGCTTTCTTCGCCGGCGGTGTCCAGCCTTCGGGCTTCCAGCCGGTTGGCGGCACTCGGTAGGCCAGGGCGCCCGCAGTCATGAATACGAAGTAGATCGCGGCCATGGCGACAAAGCTCTGCCATACGCCCACCTCGGTCGCGCTGGCGAAGTGGCCCATGAGTGCGGTGGCCAGAGGAGCGCCCACCATGGCACCTCCACCAAAGCCCATGATCGCCATGCCGGTGGCCATGCCGCGCTTGTCCGGGAACCACTTGATCAGGGTCGACACTGGCGAAATGTAGCCAAGGCCCAGGCCGATCCCGCCGATCACCCCCGAACCCAGCCACATCAACCACAGCTGGTGGGTCTTCACGCCAATCGCCGAGATCAGCAGGCCGCCGCACCAGCACAGTGCCGAGACCAGGCCGGCCTTGCGCGGGCCGGCGTGTTCCAGCCAGCCACCAAGTACCGCGGCAGAGCAGCCGAGAAACACGAAGAACAGGGTGTAGATCCAGCTGAGCATGGAGATCGGCCAGTCGCACTCGGCGCTGAACAGGCGGGCGACGAAGCCCATGTCGGCGGCGCAGGCCACTGGCGCGCTGACACCCAGGGCCTGGGACAGCGGCAGCCAGAACACCGAGAAGCCATAGGCCATGCCGATGCACAGGTGAATGGCCAGGGCCGCCGGCGGCACCAGCCAGCGGTTGAAGCCCGGTCGGGCGATGATGCGCTCCTTCGACAGGAAGCCCGGCGTGCTTGCCGCCGCTCCCGCCGTGATACTGCTGTTCATGGATTGATCCTTTTGTAGGTGGGCTGTGCGCGTGGACGGCTCTGTATGGCTGCACGCAAGGCAGCCCGGCCGCTTCAGGCATCACCCGCGACAATGGGTCGCGGGGCTCCACGGGCGGGCGCAAGATTACCAGCAGCGGGTGACATGAAAGCAATCTGATATCGTGTTTTTTTTGTCAACTGAAACGATCAATCCGCTATCGGTGGCGTCTGCATCGCCGGCAAGCCGGCTCCCACAGGGACAACGCAAGTCTTGAGGCCTGCGCGGTCGCTGTGGGAGCCGGCTTGCCGGCGATGAGGCCAGGACAAGCAATAAATGAACTGCTGCCATTGCCACTGTCGAAATGTCGGATACGCAGAGCCAAGTGCCACAGCGCTATACTCGCCGCTGAAATTCATAATCGGACTACAAGGACTCGCCCATGAAAGCGTTCGGCAAAATCCTGGGGCTGGGGCTTCTCGGGTTGTTGCTGATCATCGTGGCGCTGGGCTTCGCCCTGACCCACCTATTCGATCCCAACGACTACAAAGAAGAAATCCGCCAGCTGGCCCGTGACAAGGCCCACGTGGAACTGACCCTCAACGGCGACATCGGCTGGAGCCTGTTCCCCTGGCTGGGCCTGGAACTGCACGAGGCCAGCATCGCCACGCTGAAAAACCCCAAGGTGCCATTCGCCGACCTGCAGATGCTCGGCCTGTCTGTACGCGTGCTGCCGCTGCTGCGCCGTGAAGTGCAGATGAGCGACGTGCGGGTCGAAGGCCTCAACCTGACGCTGACCCGCGATGCCAACGGCCATGGCAACTGGGAAGACATCGGCAAGCCATTGCCGGACCCGGCGATCGCCAACGCGCCGACGAGCACGCCCGATGCAAGCTCAGCGACGGAACCTGCCAAGCCGGAAAGTGGCGAGCGCTCGGTCAAGCTCGATATCGACAGCCTGACCGTCAACAACGCCCGCGTGCTTTATACCGACGAGAAAGCCGGCCAGACCTACGGCGCAGAAAGCATTCAGTTGAGCACCGGCCCCGTGCACGAAGGTGTGAACATCCCGCTCAAGGCCAGCGCCTTCCTCAGCGCCAGCCAGCCGAACCTGAAGGCGCGTACCGAACTGACCGGCGAACTGCGCTTCGACCGGCGTCTCAAGCGCTACAACCTCGAGGACATGCGCCTGTCTGGCGAAACCTCGGGCGAGCCACTGGCCGGCAAGACCATGACCTTCGCCGCCCAAGGCCAGGTGTTGGTCGACCTGGCGGCCAATGTCGCCTCCTGGAGCGGCCTGAAGGTCTCGGCCAACCAGTTGCGCGCCCTGGGCGAGCTGAACGTGCGCGACCTCGACAAGACGCCGCAGGTCAGCGGCGGCCTGTCCATCGCCCAGTTCGACCTGCGCACCTTCCTCGACGGTATCGGCCACCCGCTGCCCGCCACCGCCGACGCGGCAGCGTTCAAGAAGCTGGAACTGGTCACCCGCCTGCAAGGCACGCCGAACAGCATCGCCCTCGAAGACCTGGCGGTGAAGCTGGACGACAGCACCTTCACAGGTCGGGTCGCCGTGGAAGACTTCGCCAAGCAGGCCCTGCGCGTGCGCCTCCAGGGCGACAAGTTCGACGCCGACCGCTACCTGCCGGCCAAGAGCGAGGAAGCCAAGGGTGCCACCGCAGCGCGCCAGGCCGAGGTCAAGCAGCAGGAAGCCAGCGCCGTCGCCGGCGCCGGCTCCACACCGCTACCCGACGCTCCGAAGCAAGTCGCCTGGAGCAGCGACAAGCTGCTGCCGGTCGATCGCCTGCGCGCCCTCGATCTGCAGGCCGACCTGTCGTTCGGCGCCCTGACGCTGGACAAGCTTCCGATCAGCGACGCGCAGCTGACCGCCAGCGGCCAAGGCGGCCTGGTCACCCTGCAGACCCTGCGCGGCGCCTTGTACAACGGCACCTTCGAGGCCAAGGGCACCGTGGATGTACGCCCTGCCGTGCCGCAGATCGGCGTGAACACCAAGATAAACCGCGTGCCAGTCGAACATTTCATCAAGCGTGAATCCCCGGAACAGGCGCCGCCGGTCAAGGGCCTGCTGACCCTGAACAGCGACCTCACCGCTACCGGCAACAGCCAGAAGGCGCTGGTCGATACGCTCAATGGCAATGCCAGCTTCACCATCAACGACGGCGTGCTGGTCAATGCCAACCTGGAACAGCAACTGTGCCAGGCCATCGCCACCCTCAACCGCAAGCAGCTCAGCGGCGAACCCCGTGGCAAGGACACGCCGTTCCAGGAGCTGCGCGGCAGCCTGGTAATGCGTAACGGCGTGGCCAGCAATCCGGACCTCAAGGTGCGTATCCCGGGCCTGACCGTCAACGGCCACGGTGACCTCGACCTGCGCGTGCTGGGCATGGACTACAACGTCGGCGTGGTCGTCGAAGGCGACCAACGCGCCATGCCCGACCCGGCCTGCCAGGTCAACGAGCGCTATGTCGGCGTCGAAGTGCCGCTGCGCTGCCGCGGCCCGCTGGAGTTGGGTGCCAAGGCCTGCCGCCTGGACCAGGACGGCCTGGGCAAGGTTGCCGCCAAGCTTGCCGGCAACCGCCTCAAGGACAAGATCGATGAAAAGCTCGAAGAGAAACTCGGAGACAAGGTGAGCCCTGAACTCAAAGATGCATTGAAGGGGCTGTTCAAGCGATGACACCCCAGCAGTTCTCCAGCGCCGTGCTGGACTGGTACGACCAGCACGGTCGGCATGACCTGCCCTGGCAACAGGGCATCACCCCGTATCGGGTGTGGGTGTCTGAAATCATGTTGCAGCAGACCCAGGTCAGCACCGTGCTCAACTACTTCGACCGCTTCATGCAGGCCCTGCCCACCGTGCAGGCGCTGGCCGAGGCGCCGGAGGACGAGGTGCTGCACCTGTGGACGGGCCTGGGCTACTACACCCGTGCCCGTAACCTGCAAAAGGCAGCGAAGATCGTCGTCGAGCGACATGGCGGCGAGTTCCCGCGCAGCGTCGAGCAGCTCACCGAGCTGCCCGGTATCGGCCGCTCCACCGCCGGGGCCATCGCCAGCATCAGCATGGGCATCCGCGCGCCGATCCTCGACGGCAACGTCAAGCGCGTACTGGCCCGCTTCACCGCCCAGGCCGGCTACCCGGGCGAGCCGAAGGTGGCCAACCAGCTGTGGGCCAGCGCCGAGCGCTTCACACCGATGACCCGGGCCAACCACTACACCCAGGCGATGATGGACATGGGCGCGACGCTGTGCACGCGCAGCAAGCCCAGCTGCCTTATCTGCCCGTTGCAACGCGGTTGCGAAGCGCACCTGCACGGCGAAGAGACCCGCTACCCCGAGCCCAAGCCGCGCAAGGCCCTGCCCCAGCGCAAGACCCTGATGCCGCTGCTGACCAACCACGAAGGCGCGATCCTGCTCTATCGTCGGCCATCCACCGGCCTGTGGGGCGGCCTGTGGAGCCTGCCGGAGCTGGACAGCCTCGAGCAGCTCGAAGACCTTGCCTACCAGCACGGCCTGCGCCTGGCCGGCAGCCAGGCCCTGGCAGGCCTGACCCATACCTTCAGCCATTTCCAGCTGGCCATCGAGCCGTGGCTGGTGCGTGTCGACCCCGTCGGCGCGCACGTGGCCGAGCCCGACTGGCTCTGGTATAACCTCGCCACCCCGCCGCGCCTGGGCCTCGCCGCCCCGGTCAAGAAGCTGCTGCAACGCGCGGCCGACGAACTGATTGCAGGAGAGAAGCGATGACCCGCACCGTGAAGTGCCGCAAGTACAACGAAGAACTCCCAGGCCTCGACCGCCCACCCTACCCGGGCGCCAAGGGCCAGGACATCTTCGAGCACATCTCGCAGAAGGCCTGGAAGGAGTGGCAGGACCACCAGACCATGCTGATCAACGAGAAGCGCCTGAACATGATGAATGCCGAGGACCGCAAGTTCATCCAGGCCGAGATGGACAAGTTCTTCGCCGGCGAGGATTACGCCCAGGCCGAAGGCTACGTTCCACCCTCGAATTGACCCCGAAAACCGTAAGCGACGGAATTAATTTAAATTTTTTTGAAAAAGTCGTTGACGGCCTCTGAGAAAATCTATTTAATTCACCCCGTCGCCCAGATAGCTCAGTCGGTAGAGCAGAGGATTGAAAATCCTCGTGTCGGCGGTTCGACTCCGTCTCTGGGCACCACCTTCAGCTTCTGGTGGTTGCAAAGTTACCCGAAGCGACACAAGAAACCCGCCTAGTGCGGGTTTTTTGTTGCCTGCGATTTTTCTTCTAGCTCCTTCATGCCCGGTTGATCGACATCAAAAAGCCACTTGCCATGCGCTCATAGGATGACAGGTGGACATTCGAACGACCCCGCAAGGACCTCCATGAGCGAAGAATCCGCCACCCTCCTCCTGCCGTCGCCTGCCGAGGCCGGCAGCAGCGTCAAGCCCAGCCCTCGCACCCGTCGTCCGCGCCAGCGCAAGCCGGTCGCCAGCGCCGCCGCGCCAGAGACCATTACCCAGGTCAGCCAGCAGCCCGCCGCCCTGGAAGTGGCCAACGCGCGCAAGGGCAGCAGCGAGGACAGCACCTCGGCGCGCCTGCCGGCCAACTACCCCTATCGCACGCGCATGCGCCGCCAGGACTACGAGAAGGCCAAGCACGACCTGCAGATCGAGCTGCTCAAGGTGCAGAACTGGGTGAAGGAGACCGGCCAGCGCATCGTCGTGCTGTTCGAGGGCCGTGATGCCGCGGGCAAAGGCGGCACCATCAAGCGTTTCATGGAGCACCTGAACCCGCGTGGCGCGCGAATTGTGGCACTGGAGAAGCCTTCCGAGCAGGAAAAGGGCCAGTGGTACTTCCAGCGCTATGTGCAGCACCTGCCCACCGCTGGTGAAATGGTGTTCTTTGATCGCTCCTGGTACAACCGCGCCGGGGTCGAAAAGGTGATGGACTTCTGCTCGCCGCTGCAATACCTGGAGTTCATGCGCCAGGCACCTGACCTCGAACGCATGCTGTGCAACAGTGGCATCCTGTTGTTCAAGTTCTGGTTCTCGGTGAACCGCGAGGAGCAGTTGCGCCGTTTCATTTCTCGCCGCGACGACCCGCTCAAGCACTGGAAACTCTCGCCCATCGACATCAAGTCGCTGGACAAGTGGGAGGACTACACCGCTGCCAAGGAAGCGATGTTCTTCCATACCGACACAGCCGATGCGCCATGGACGGTGATCAAGTCGGACGACAAGAAGCGCGCGCGGATCAACTGCATTCGTCACTTCCTGCACTCGCTGGATTATCCAGGCAAGGACCACAGCGTGGCGCATGCACCGGATCCGTTGCTGGTCGGGCGGGCTTCGCGGGGGTTCGAAGAGGATGAACCGGCGGCACTGGTAAGCTGAACACTTTGGGGCCGCTAGGCGGCCTCTTGGGTTTCTCGCGCAACTACGCTTCAATACGCGCCTTTACCAGTCAGCCCAAGGATCCACCCATGGCCACCAGCACCAAGCAACAGAAACGCGCCAAGCGCGCCGCCACCAAGGCCAAGCAGAACCGCATGGTGCGCAGCGGCCAGGCGGTCAAGGCCAGCGCCGGCGACAGCGCCAGTGTCGAGCAGGTGTTCAACAAGGCCATGGAATCGGGCAGCTACGACAGTCTGTTCGAAAAGATGAAGGAAGCCCAGGCAAACGGTCTGGTGCCGATGATCTCGGTGTTCCTGGTCGATCCACTGCTGGCACTGGTGCTCAAGGGCCACAAGGAAGAGCACGCCACCGACTATATCGTCCTGGTGTTCACCGCCTACCGCAAATGGCTGGACGGCGCCGACGAGGACGCGACCATGGCCTGGCTGGAGAGCGACGAGTTCCAGGACGCCTATGTCACCGCCTCGGAGGTCGTGGCCAAGCAGCAGCAACAGCAGAAGCAGTTCGGCTGAGTCGAACCGCTCCCGCTTCCAAAACCTGTGCAGACAAAAAAGGCCGCGCCCTTCACAGGACGCGGCCTTTTCATTTCACTTGTGGATCAGCTATCCAACGCCACACGCGCAGCAGCGCCACGCTTGCGGTGCACCAGCAGACCAGCTGCCACCACACCAATGCTCAGGATTGCCGTGGCGATGATCTCGGCACGGTGATCTTCGCGCAGCCCCATCACCACCAGAATGGCAACGATGAAGGCGATGGTCGCCCAGGTCAGGCCCGGGAACAGCCACATCTTGAACGAGATCTTCTCGCCACTGGCTTCACGCTGGCTGCGCATGCGCAGTTGCGACACGGCGATCACCAGATACACCAGCAGGGCGATGGCGCCGGAGCTGGCCAGCAGGAACTCGAACACCGCGGCCGGGGCCAGGAAGTTGGCGAACACACACAGGAAGGCTGCGGCGGTGGACAACAGCACAGCCCAGTGCGGGGTGCCGGCCTTGGTGGTGCGCTGGGCAACCGCCGGGGCGTCGCCACGCTTGCTCAGGGAGAAGAGCATGCGCGAAGAGGTGTACAGCGCCGAGTTCAGGCAGCTGGTCACGGCGATCAGCACGACGATGTCGACGATCAGCTTGGCGTTCGGCACGCCGATCAGGCTGAGGACAGTCTGGTAGGAACCTTTCTCGGCCAGGGCCGGATCGTTCCACGGCACCATGGCCACGACCAGGAAGATCGATACCAGGTAGAACAGGCAGATACGCCAGATCACCGAGTTGGTGGCGCGGCTGATCTGCTTGCCCGGGTCCTTCGATTCGGCGGCGGCGATGGTGACGATCTCGGTCCCCATGAACGAGAACATGGTGGTTAGCATGGCGGCCAGCACGGCGCCCAGGCCATTGGGCATGAAGCCCTGGGTGTCGAACAGGTGGCTGACGCCGCTGATCTGGCTGCTCGGCACCATCCCGAACATGGCCGCGCAACCGACGACGATGAAGCCGATGATCGCCAGCACCTTGAGCAGGGCGAACCAGAACTCGAACTCACCGTAGTTCTTCACGCTGAACAGGTTGGTGATGGTCAGCGCCAGGGTAATGATCAAAGAGAACGCCCACAGGTCTACCGAGGGGAACCAGGCATGCAGGATGGCGGCGGCGGCGTTGGCCTCCAGCGGAATCACCAGCACCCAGAACCACCAGTACAGCCAGCCGATGGTGAAACCGGCCCAGCGCCCGATGGCGCGGTCGGCGTAGGTGGAGAAGGAACCGGTGTCAGGCGAGGCGACGGCCATTTCGCCGAGCATGCGCATCACCAGCACGACCAGGGTACCGGCCGCGGCGTAGGCCAGCAGCACGGCGGGGCCTGCGGCGGCGATGGCGTGGCCGGAGCCGACGAACAGCCCTGCGCCGATCACGCCGGCGATGGACAGCATGGTCACATGCCGTTGCTTGAGCCCCTGAGCGAGGTCATTGGAATTGTTACCGCTCATAAAACTACCTTTGTAAGGAGGTGGACTACACGAATGACTGGCCAGCGCGCCGGGGTGTGGATAGGCGACGCCGCATTCAGTGGTTCCAGAGGGCAATAAGCGGGCCACCTGAGAATGACTTTCGTCTGAAATGCTTCCGCCACCAATAACGGCGCGGCTTGCAGGGCATTGTGCCAAGCTTTGACCGAAAGGTCGCCAAAACCCCATGCCAAGTCCGGATTACGGAAATACCCACTTACAAACGCACCAAAGGCGCTCCTGGGTAACACCTGTGCACGAATTCTGCGCATCAGAAAGCGCAACCAACAGGCGCAACCTTGCCCCCGTCAAGTCCGCGACACAGTGCCACCCGGCTAAAAACGGCTTCCCAGACCGGACCAAAGCTGGCACCATCGCGCCTTTTTTCATCAAGGCTCCGGTGCTGGGCAAAACGCTATTGCGGACATCCTGGCGACAGTCCACTGCAGCGATGCGACAAACTGTCCCACCAGCGACCCGAGCACCCCGCGACCCGGTTGGCCGCCGTTGCGCCGCTATGCTAGCGTGGCGCTCGCCAGGAAGGCCGCCAACAGCTGGGAACGCACCCGAACACATGAGGACCGCAAATGGCTCAGGCCACGCCCGCGCTGGAAATCCGCAACCTGCACAAACGCTATGGCGAGCAGGAAATTCTCAAGGGCATTTCGCTGACCGCGCGCGACGGTGACGTGATCTCCATCCTCGGCTCGTCCGGCTCTGGCAAGTCCACCCTGCTGCGCTGCATCAATCTGCTGGAGAACCCGCACCAGGGCGAGATCCTGGTCGCCGGTGAAGCCCTCAAGCTCAAGGCGCAGAAAAACGGCGACCTGATCGCCGCCGACAACCGCCAGATCAACCGCCTGCGCAGCGAGATCGGCTTTGTCTTCCAGAATTTCAACCTGTGGCCGCACATGTCGATCCTCGACAACATCATCGAGGCGCCGCGCCGCGTGCTCGGCCAGAGCAAGGCCGAGGCCATCGAGCATGCCGAGGCGCTGCTGAACAAGGTCGGCATCTTCGACAAGCGCCACAGCTACCCCGCCCAGCTTTCCGGTGGCCAGCAACAGCGTGCCGCCATCGCCCGTACCCTGGCCATGAAGCCCAAGGTCATCCTGTTCGACGAGCCAACCTCGGCGCTCGATCCGGAGATGGTCCAGGAAGTGCTTAACGTCATCCGCGCCCTGGCCGAAGAAGGCCGTACCATGCTGCTGGTGACGCACGAGATGAACTTTGCCCGCCAGGTGTCCAGTGAAGTGGTCTTCCTGCACCAGGGCCTGGTCGAAGAGCAAGGATCGCCGCAGCAGGTCTTCGAGAACCCGACCTCGGCGCGTTGCAAGCAATTCATGTCCAGCCACCGCTAACGGAGCAACACGAATGCAGACCTATAAGAAAGTCCTCCTGGCCGCTGCCGCCACCCTGGTGTTCTCGGCCAATGCCATGGCAGCCGAGAAACTGAAAATGGGCATCGAGGCTGCCTACCCGCCGTTCAACAACAAAGATGCCAGCGGCCAGGTCGTGGGCTTCGACAAAGACATCGGCGACGCCCTGTGCGCCAAGATGAAGGTCGAATGCGAAGTGGTCACCTCCGACTGGGACGGCATCATCCCCGCCCTGAACGCCAAGAAGTTCGACTTCATCGTCTCCTCGCTGTCGATCACCGACGAGCGCAAGCAGGCCGTGGACTTCACCGACCCGTACTATTCGAACAAGCAGCAGTTCATCGCGCCGAAGAACGTCGACTTCAAGACTGACGACAAATCGCTCGAAGGCAAGACCATTGGCACCCAGCGCGCCACCCAGGCCGCTACCTGGCTGGACGATCACGGCGGTATGGACGGCAAATTCAAGGTCAATCTGTATGACGGCCAGGAAAACGCCTACCTGGACCTGACCTCCGGCCGCGTCGACGCCATCCTCGCCGACAAGTACGCCAACTACGACTGGCTGAAATCCGAAGCCGGCAAGAACTACGAGTTCAAAGGCGACCCGGTGAACGAAAGCGACAAGGTCGGCATCGCAGTACGCAAAGGCGACAACGAGCTGCGTAACAAGCTCAATGCCGCACTGAAGGAAATCGTCGCCGACGGTACCTACAAGAAGATCAACGACAAGTACTTCCCGTTCAGCATCTATTGATTCGCCCCGACAGGCATCGCCGCCTTGGCGGTGCCTGTCCCTTGAACAAACTTACCCATGAATATCGACCTGCACGGATTCGGCCCGGCCATGATGGCCGGTACCCTGATGACCGTAAAACTGGCGCTCTGCGCCTTGCTGCTGGGGCTGGTCCTGGGCCTGCTCGGCGCCCTGGCCAAGACCTCGCCGGTCAAGCCCTTGCAATGGCTTGGCGGCACTTATTCCACACTGGTACGCGGCGTACCCGAACTGCTCTGGGTGCTGCTCATCTATTTCGGCACCGTCGGGCTGATGAACAGCCTTGGCGAACTGCTGAACATGCCTGGCCTGGAGCTCAGTGCCTTCACCGCTGGCGTGATCGCCCTCGGCCTGTGCTTCGGCGCCTACGCCACGGAAGTATTCCGCGGCGCGATCCTGGCCATCCCCAAGGGGCATCGTGAAGCGGGCCTGGCCCTTGGTCTGTCCAAGGGCCGTATCCTGTCACGGATCATCCTCCCGCAGATGTGGCGCATCGCCCTGCCGGGCCTGGGCAACCTGTTCATGATCCTGATGAAGGACACTGCGCTGGTGTCGGTGATCGGCCTGGAAGAGATCATGCGCCACGCGCAGATCGGCGTGACCGTCACCAAGGAGCCGTTCACCTTCTACGCCGTGGCCGCCTGCATATACCTGGGCCTGACCGTGATTGCCATGACCGGCATGCACTTCCTGGAAAAGCGCGCCGCTCGCGGCTTCATGAGGGCCGAATAAATGAACTGGGAAGTCATCATCAAGTGGCTGCCACGCCTGGCCCAGGGTGCCACCCTGACCCTGGAACTGGTGGCCATCGCCGTCATCGCTGGCCTGATCCTGGCCATTCCACTGGGCGTGGCGCGCTCGTCGCGACACTGGTATGTGCGCGCCCTGCCCTTCGGTTACATCTTCTTCTTCCGCGGCACGCCGCTGCTGGTGCAGCTGTTCCTGGTGTACTACGGCCTGGCCCAGTTCGACGTGGTGCGCAACAGCTCGCTGTGGCCGTACCTGCGCGATCCGTTCTGGTGCACGGTGCTGACCATGACCCTGCACACCGCCGCCTATATCGCCGAGATCCTGCGCGGTGCCTTGCAGGCGATCCCCAAGGGCGAGATCGAAGCGGCCCGAGCACTGGGCATGTCGCGGGGCAAGACGCTGCTCTACATCATGCTGCCGCGCGCCGCGCGCATCGGCCTGCCGGCCTACAGCAACGAAGTGATCCTGATGCTCAAGGCCAGTGCCCTGGCCAGTACCGTGACCTTGCTTGAATTGACCGGCATGGCACGGACCATCATTGCCCGCACCTACCTGCCGGTGGAAATCTTCTTTGCCGCCGGGGTGTTCTACCTGCTGATCTCGTTCGTGCTGGTGCAAGGCTTCAAGCTGTTGGAGCGCTGGCTGCGCGTGGATGCCTGCCAAGGGCGTTGAGGCTGTAAATACCATCGGGGCCGCTTGGCGGCCCCTATTGATAGCGCTGCGGTGCCTGCATGCCGACCACGCCTTACCTCCACGACCAGCACCTGCTCGAGCGCTTCCAGGCCCTCGACCATTTCCTGCTGCAGCACCAACAACTGTGGCGCCCGCGCCCGTTCAACCACTTGCGCCTGGATTGGGAAGACGAGCACACCGAGCTGTCCTGCTGGCTGCGCCAACGTACCCTTGAGCAAGCCGAAGCCCCCGAGCAACCTGCAGCCCCGGCCCCATTTCCACAACTGGCCGCACAGGCGCAGGCACTGTCCGTCGTCGGCGAGCTGCCCGATGCCGGCCTGCACCCCGCCGCGCACCGTCTCGACGTCAACGTCCCCGGCCGCAAGTGGCAGCAGATCGAAGCCTTCAGCCGCCGCCTGGCGTTCAGCCAGCCTGCGCGGCACTGGCTCGACTGGTGCTCTGGCAAAGGCCACCTGGGCAGGCGCCTGCTGCAACCCGGCCAGCAGCTGACCTGCCTGGAGTACGACGCCGAGCTGGTCAGCGCCGGCAAGGCCCTGAGCGAGCATCACCACCTGGCTGCCACCCATGTCCAGCAGGACGTCATGGCCATGGACAGCGCCCGGCATCTGGATGGCGGCAAGAGCGCGGTCGCCCTGCACGCCTGCGGCGATCTGCATGTGCGGCTGCTGCAACTGGCAAGCGAGCAGGGATGCCGACAGATCGCCGTCGCGCCCTGCTGCTACAACCGCATCCAGGGCAAGCGCTATCAGCCGCTCTCCGGCGCCGCCCAGGCCTCGGCCCTGGCATTGACCCAGGACGACCTGGGCCTGCCGCTGAGCGAAGCGGTCACCTCCAGCCAGCGCACCCGCCGCCAGCGCGACCAGTCCATGGCCCGCCGCCTCGGGTTCGACCTGCTGCAGCGCCAACAACGGGACGTGGACGAATACCTGCCCACCCCTTCGCTGCCGGTCAGTTGGCTGGCAAAACCTTTCGAGCATTACTGTCGCGACCTGGCCGAGCTCAAGCAACTGACGATCAACGGCCAACCCGACTGGGTTGCCCTGGAGGCAGCCGGCCAGCAACGCCTGGCCGAGGTACGCAACCTCGAACAGGTACGCAACCTGTTCCGCCGCCCACTGGAGATGTGGCTGGTGCTCGATCGCGCCCTGTTCCTGCAGGAGCAAGGCTATTCGGTACGGCTAGGCGTGTTCTGCGATTACCCGCTGACCCCGCGCAACCTGTTGCTGCTGGGTGAGCGCGACGCAACGCCGCAGCGCGGTTGACAGCCTGTGGATAACTCTGTGTACAAGCTTGTGATGAAAATCACGAAATCTTGGATCCTTGGGCTATTTGCGCTGCTTTGCTTATTCCGTCGTGGGCCTCAAAGCCAGTAAAAACAGGCCTTTGCGCAAAGACCGGTGGTAGCCCCTATCGGCATGCCTTTCGCGCAAGCGGCCAATGCCACTTGTGCATAAGCAATTTTGCCAAGCGCTTTGGAAGGGCAGTTGTCAAGCCAGTTTGAGCAAGCCCATGCCTACCAGCAGCAACGCAAGACCCAACCAACCACGCCCGGCCAGACGCTGACCGAACAAGGCCCAGCCCATGGCCACGGTGGCAAGGATGCCAAAGCCGCCCCAGATGGCGTAGGCCAGCGACAGGTCGATGTCCTTCACCGCCTGCGCCAGCGCGGTGAACGCCGCCAGCACGCAGAGGATCGAGGCCAGGCCCAGGTCTTTGCGGCGGAAACCGTCGGAATACTTGAGCAGCAGGTTGGCCAGTACCTCCAGCACGATGGCCAGGCCCAGCCAGGCAAATGGAATCAACATGGCACGGCCTCCCCTTCACGCTCGACGGGCTTGGCGCGGGTACCGGCCTTGACCAGCAGGATGCCGGCGATCATCACCGCCAGGCCCAGGGCCTTGGTCCAGCCCAGGCTTTCACCGAGCCAGAGCACACTGATCAAGGTGATCAGCACGATGCCGAACCCTTCCCACAGCGCGTAGGCCACACCCACCGGCACGCGCTTGACCGCCAGGGCCAGGAAGAAATACGACAGACAGATCATGACGTACATGACGGCATGCCCCATCAAGGGGAAATGAGTGGCGGCGAGTTTCATCGACGCCGTGCCGATCACCTCGAAGGTGATGGCGACAATCAGGTAGATCCAGGAACGCATGGTGCCCTCCCATGGGCGACAGCGGCCGAGCGCACAGGCATCGGCGCCAGACAGAGACGTTTTACGGCTGTAGAGGGAGGGTGGCGCTAGAGGTCGCCGGTCCAGTGACGTTCACGGGAGACCAGGCGGGAAGAGGAGAGGAGCTTGAAAGCTTTACTGTTCAACATAATGAACACAAGATTATCTTAGCTGATTGATTTAGTCAAAATGATAGGCTGAGACTAATTATTTCTCGGGGAAAATGGACTTATCAAGAAAAACCCCCGTAAAGCTTGCTGAAAGCTTCGTAAATTATAATCCCCACGTTGTCTTTGCAGTAGCCGGCTTGCCCCGCGATCACCTGCAAGGCCACCCCTGCGACAAACCGTCGCCATCGAGGCAAACTAAAAATTAATTATTGTTTTACGATAATTATTCAAGAATAATCCGCTCCGTTCATCACTGTACGGAGGCACCCCATGAACAGTAGATCCGTGGCCTATGCGCGTTCGCGCCTACGCACCATCGGCGCATTCGCCGCCTACCTGGCCTGGACAACCGCGGTCGTCGAGCTGACCATCACGCCCTTGCTCTTCATCTTCGACTTCCCCGAGGTTTTCAACGGCTACCTGCAAGCCTACGGCGACCAGATGCCGCTGCTGCTCGAACCCGGCTACCAGGCATCCCCCCTGGCCGTCGGCCTGGTACTGGCGGTGGACATGATTCCCACGCTGATTTCCGTTGTGGCCCTCGGCCTGACCGGCCTGTTCTTCCACCGCCTCTCGCGTGGGCAGACCTGGACCTCGGCCAATATCAAATTGCTGTGGTGGGTCGGCCTGCTGTGCATCTTCACCCCACTGCTGTGGCCGGTGACCTACACCTTGCAGGGCCTGGCCCTGGCCATCGACCTGCCGGCCGGCGAAAGGAGCTTCAGCTTCTCGATCGGTGTATCATCGCAGGCTGTCTACGAGATCATGAAAGGCATCCTGCTGTGTGCCTTCTCGCTGCTCATGCGTGACGCCAAGACCATCAGCGATGAACACAACTGTTATGTCTGACTGCTTCCTATGCCGATAATCATCCGCCTCGACGTCGTCATGGCCCGGAACAAGATGCGTTCCAAGGACCTGGCGGAAATCATCGGTATCACGGAAGCGAACCTGTCGCTGCTGAAGAACGGCAAGATCAAGGGTTTCAAGATCGAGACCCTGGAGAAGCTGTGTCGCGCCCTGAACTGCCAGCCCGGCGATTTGCTGGAGTTCAGCGACGAATGATCAAGGACTGCAACACCCATGGCACTTTTCCACAATGGTCTGGCCGCCCTCGTGCTGGCCTGCCTGGCCTTGGCCCTGACCGGCTGCGGCCCAAGCTACACCTATAGATACTCGCCACCGCCCAGCGCGCATGGCATGAACTGCATCAACAGCTGTTCGACGGAGCGCAACCACTGCCAGCAGATGGCCCGCCTGCAGGACAACAGCGAACGTGCGCTGTACCAGGCCGAGATGAGGGCCTACCAGTACTGCCAGAACGGCAAGAGCAAGAAGGAAGCGCGTCACAGTTGCCACTACCCGAGCTACCCCTTCAACACAGGGAGCAGCTACAGTTGCGGCAATGATTACGACTCCTGCTACATGGCTTGCGGCGGCACCATCCAGCGCATCCTGAACAAAGACTGATCCCGGAACGGACTCGAACATCGTGAAACACACCAAGCCTTTCGCCCTGCTGACCCTCGCCCTGGCCATGACCGGCTGCGCCAACAGCCTGCCAAGCAGCAAGCCGGCCCCGTTGAACTGGAACATGCCCGGCATGCAGCTGGGCGGTGACCGCGGCCTGCCCCTGCACAACGCCGACGGCAGCTGCCGCAAGCGCGGCTGCGACAACGGCAAGCTGTTCTTCAACCCCGGCCAACCCGAGCCAAGCGTCAACTCCATGCACCGCGGCTGGTAAGAAAATTCTCCTTTCAGTTCGGTGACTTAGGGTTTTGTGCGCTGGATGTAACGAAGTGGTTTACAGCGCCGAATCCATCGCTATAATGACGCCCCTGTGCCGGTATAGCTCAGATGGTAGAGCAACTGACTTGTAATCAGTAGGTCCCGGGTTCGATTCCTGGTGCCGGCACCATCCTCAAAAGCCTCGACAAATGTCGGGGCTTTTTCGTTTCCGCTGTCCCTCAGCCGAAAAAAATCCCTCAAAGCCAACCCGATCAATGAGCGGGCTTGCCTACGATGGGCCGCACAGCGGCCCCGGCAATCTCTGACAACACCCCCCTCTCCACCCAGCAAGACACGCCTCCAAACACAAACGCTTTGACTTGCCAAACGAGCCCAGCTACGATTTTATCTTAAATTTTAGATATTCCTGCTGAGGCAACCCCATGGCGCTTCAATTCCACGAAAGCCCTTTCCACGCCACCCACGATGCAGAGACGGCCAGCAAAATGGCCTTGAAGATGGACCTGTCTATCTTCATCACGCATTGCATCAAAAAAATGGGCCTCAAACAGCACGAAGCCGCGGCCAGGCTGAACGTGACACAGTCCCGGGTATCCGAGCTGGCCAATGGCAAGATCGAGAAGTTCACGCTGGACGCCATGATGGACATGCTCGACAAGCTCGGCTTTAGAACGAGCCTGACCCTCCCTTCGAACGATGCCGATTCGCCTGCGCAGATCGTGATCACTCAAACGCCCGGCAGCTAAACCCTGTACCCCATCTTCCGCAGCTCTTGCTTGAACTCCTTCATGCGATCTTCAGCGACCTGCATCGCATGCCGGTCGGACCTGTTAGTCGTTTTCACGAACGAATGCAACACAACGACCATGTCCGCAAATTTGGCCACATACACGCAGCGGAATGCAGGGCTGCCGTTGATGATGAGCTCTATCGCGCCCGCCCCCACCGACTCCGTCAGCGCCTTGATCGGCCGCTCAGGGTCCTGGCCATACTGAATACGACGCAGGTCTTTGCCGAAATCGTCCTGAACATCCTGCGGAAGATCCTTGTACTCACGCTCAGCAGCGGCACTCACAAACGCAAACTTTCTCAACGGTCTACCTACAAACGAAATGCTGGCATCGTGGACGGCATGCATGCCGGAGAACGTGGAATTTAGCGCAGTCGATTGCTCTGGGCGGGGGTAGAAGTGTTTCGGGATATCAGCTTGAAATAGGGTGTTTCATTCACCTGCACGGCTTGAGCTGGCCTGAGGCGTCGCAGGAGATGGTGGGCGGCAATCGCGTTGCTCGGAGCAATGGGCTGTAACACCAAGGCGGACATCTGCCGCCATGGCGTCCGAGCTATGGTCAGAAACGGCTATTGAACGGCAGTTGAGCCACAAGAAGCGCAACAACGAGCGCGCCGCCTGTACCCAATGGGACGAGTTCCTCGAAGAGCGCCGGATGATCATGACCTGGTGGAGCCGGTTTCTGAAGGCGAACCGCGACAACCATGTGACGCCGCATGAGTTTGCCAAGCAGGCGGGGAAGAACGTCACGCGCCTTCGCAGTGGCAAGAGGACCGAGTAGCCCGCCGCACCACCTCAATTCGCTGTGAAGTTACCCACAGGACCGCGTGATGCTCCTCCGCGCGGGTCCTTTCAAACGGGGCTGCAAAGCCGCCCCGTGACCATACCCAAGAAAAAAACTGCTGGCACAGCTTACGTATGTGGAAAACCATTGATGTCCACCGGGGGGTAGTTTTATCCACAGGCGCTAAATCCCTGATATCCCGCTGCTTGACGAATATTGTCCACAAGCGTAGGCCGGGAGTCGCAAGTGCTGTCGCCTCAAAACCCTCGACGAATGCCGGGGCTTGTTCGTTTCCGCGCCTGCGACACATTGTCCACCCTCTCTACTTCTTGTTTTCGCTCAATAAACCCTAATTTCAAAGCGGCTATTCCTGTGCCCGACGACTTTCGTCGACTTAAGGAGAAGTCCCATGAACGAGCAAGAAGGCGTGTCCCTGACCCGGCGTGGCATGCTGGCCGGCACTGTGTTGCTGGGCGTCGGAGCCTCGGCGCTAGGCAGTGGCCTGGCCCAGGCCGCGACCGCTTCGCCCGCCGCCGGCCCGGTGCCTGACCTGGCGAAACTGGAGCGGGTAAGCGTCGAACTGGTGGCACCGCCACAGGTGCACCCCCACAGCCAGCGCGCTCCCGGCAAGCCGCGCATTGTCGAGTTCCGCATGGTCATCGAGGAGAAGGAACTGGCTGTCGACAGCGCCGGCGCCTATATCCACGCCATGACCTTCAACGGCTCGGTGCCCGGCCCGCTGATGGTGGTGCACGAGGGCGACTACGTGGAGCTCACGCTGGTCAACCCGGCCAGCAACAGCATGATGCACAACATCGACTTCCACGCCTCCACCGGCGCCCTCGGCGGCGGTGAGTTGACCCATGTGAAGCCGGGCGAGCAGGTGGTGCTGCGCTTCAAGGCCGACCGTGCCGGGGTGTTCGTGTATCACTGCGCGCCGGGCGGGGCGATGATTCCCTGGCATGTGGTGTGCGGCATGAACGGCGCGATCATGGTGTTGCCCCGTGACGGCCTGAAAGACCCCGAGGGCCGCCCGTTGCAGTATGACAAGGCCTGGTACATCGGCGAGCAGGACTACTACATCCCCCGCGACAAGGACGGCAAGTACAAGCGCTACGCCAACCCCATGGCCAGCTTCGGTGACATGAGCCAGCTGATGAAGGGGCTGGTGCCCAGCCATGTGGTGTTCAACGGCAGCGTCGGCGCCCTGACCGGCAAGCAGGCGCTCACCGCCAAGGTGGGCGAGACCGTGCTGATCGTTCATTCCCAGGCCAACCGTGATACTCGCCCGCACCTGATCGGCGGGCACGGCGACTACGTCTGGGCCTCGGGCAAGTTCGCCAACCCGCCGCAGCGCAACCTGGAGACCTGGTTCATCCCCGGCGGCGCGGCGGGGGCGGCGTTGTACACCTTCCGCCAGCCCGGCCTGTACACCTACCTCAACCACAACCTGATCGAGGCGGTGATGCTCGGTGCCGCCGCGCATGTGCAGGTGGAGGGGCAGTGGAATGACGACCTGATGAAGCAGGTGCAGGCACCCGGGCCGATCCGCTAGCGGTATTGATCCGGATCAAGCCCCTTGGCCATGCGCGGCATAGCCTGAGCGCAGGCATCCACTTCATGGAGGGAGACCATGGCCAAGCGATTTCCCACGAACCCCAGCCATCCCGAACGGATCTGCTGGGGCTGCGACTTGTACTGCCCGGCCAAGGCGCTGGCCTGCGGCAATGGTGCGGACCGGACCATGCACCCGGTGGAGTTGTTCGGCGAGGATTGGGAACAGCTCGATGATCATCTGGATGCGACCATGGCCACTTCGCATGCCGCGCCCGGACAGGAAATGCCGCTCAACCAAAAGTCTGAATGAACGGCGCCGCGCTTGCCTTGATGGCGGCAACTACCTTGGGTGCCTGATCGCAAAGCGCGGACTCCCTGGCCAGTGTTCGCTCCAATGCTTCAAGCTGCTTGCGAATGACTTCAGCCGGGTAGCTCACGTCGCAAAGCGGTGCGAAGTCCAGCAGGCCTTGCCGCGACGCAAACAAGGATTTGTTGCCGGATAGCGAAAACGCCAGCACGTCTTCCGGTGTGCGGGCCATAGCGGAAGAGGTAGTCGCCTGCACTGGTCAGCAATGCTCCACTGTCACCCTCGGGTGTCGCGACTATCAGCGGCGTCATTCGAACATCCCCTCGATTTCGTCAAGCGTCGGCATCACCGCCGCTATGACCTTCAGTTCGCAGCCGAGCGCCGCCAATGCACGTGCATAAGCACCGATGGCCACTGAGAGGCTACCTTTCTCCATGGCAATGATCTTTTGCCGGGTGATACCGGCCAAGGTTGCGAGCGCCTGCTGGGTCAATCCCCGGTTAAGCCTTCGCGTGCGAACCTGCGCGCCCAGGCGCTCAACGATCAATGAGTGGTCCATGTTCTTTATACGTGACAAATTTAGATGAATGTAACGTATAAGGAACATGATCAAAAATCAACCAGCATCAACGGTGTAAAAAGCTGTTCTAGAACGCCGTGCTCACCGTCACCGCCAGGTTGCGCGGGTCGCCATAGATTGCCCCGGCATAGAACCCGTAACGGGTGTAGTAGTGCTTGTCGAACAGGTTGTTGGCGTTGAGGCTGACGCTGGTGTCGTCGGTCAGCTGGTACTTGGCCATGGCGTTCCAGATCGCATAGCCCGACCAGTTGACGTCGGTGGCGCTGCGGCTGACGCCGTTGCTTGGCTGCCCGGCAGGGGTGGACACCGCGCGGATGTTGCTTTGCGCGGTCACGCCAGCGCCCAGGGTCAGGCGATCCAGCGGGCCGGACAGGCGATAAGTGGTCGAGGCCTTGAACAGGTGCGAGGGGTCGCTGCGCCCGTCGCTGTCCAGGCGGCGGAAGTGCAGGTAGGTGTAGCCGGCATAGACGTTCCAGTTCGGGGTCAGGGCGCCGGCGACTTCCAGGTCGATACCGTCGGTTTCCTGGCCGGAACCGGCCTTGTAGGCAGTGGCGCCGGTCGGCGTCAGCAGGTCGCCGTCCATCACCGCCTTGTTCTCCTGCCTGGTGCGGAAGTAGGCCGCGGACGCGTTCAGGCGACCATCGAACCATTCACCCTTGATCCCGGTTTCGTAGCTCTGGCCACGGATCGGCTCGACCTTGGTGCCGCTGGCGCTCTCTTCGGTCTGCGGGTTGAAGATGTCGGTGTAGCTGGCGTACAGCGAGTAGTTGTCGTCGAGGTCGTACACCGCGCCCAGGTAAGGGGTGACGATGCCGTTGTTCTGCTGGTTGCTGCGCGCACCGTTGACGCTGACGGTAGTAGCCGAATAGTCGGTGCTGCGCACACCGAGGATGAGCGACAGGGGGTCGGTGACGCTAAGGCGGGTGGCGGCATACATGCCCTGAAGACGGGTGGTAGTCTTGCTGTGCAGGCCGGTTTTTGAGGCCAGCATGGCGTAGTCGTCGTCCACGCCGTCTAGCCAGTTGCCCAGCCCCAGGCCATTGTTCGCCCGGAACTGGCAACCCACCCCGCTGTTCACTGCCTTGCCGCCGCCGACCATGCTGTAAGTGTACTGCGGTGACCAGGCCACGGTGCGGCTGTCGTTGTAGCCGACCATCGCCTGATGGGTGCGCCCGAAAAGTTGGAATGGGCCGGACAGGTCGATCTGCGCCGATTGCTGGGTGGTGTCGGTGGAGCTGTGCAGGCCGTTGAGCACCGCGCCGCTGCCGTCCTGGTTCCAGTAGCCGCCGTAGACGCCACGGCCGGACGAGTTGACCTTGGCCAGGCCACGGTGGTTGAGCGCCTCGCCGCTGCTCTGGGCAACCTTCAGGTCCAGGCTCCAGTCGTTGTCGAAACGGTGCGCCAGCGAGCCGAAGGCGGTGCGGGTGATGTATTCGCCAAAGCTCCAGCTGGGTACCACGTTGGTGCTGCGCGGCAGGTCGGTCTTGCTGCCATCGCCGTACCAGATCGGGATGTTGGCGCCCCAGCCGCCGCCGACCACTTTGCTGTACTCGTACTGGTAGCCGGCACCCAGGGTGGTGGCATCGTCCAGGTCGAATTCGAAGTTGGCCAGGGCCGCGCGGGAGCGTTCGGACTGGTTGTCGCGGAACGAGCCGGCGTCCTGCTGGGTCATGACCAGACGCGAACGCAGGCGGCCGTCCTCGGACAGCGGCAGGTTCAGGTCAGCACCCAGGCGGCGCTTGTCCCAGCTGCCATAGGTGGCGTAGGCGCTGCCGCCGAAGGTCCGGGTCGGCGCCTTGCGGATCAGGTTGACGGTAGCCGAAGGGTCACCGGTGCCACCGAGCAGGCCGTTGGCGCCACGGACGATGTCGATGCGTTCGTACAGGTCCATGTTCAGCGCGTTGCCGCCACCGCTGAAGTCCGAACCGCCGGGGAACTGCAAGCCGTCGATTTTCCAGTTGCTGATCGAGTAGCCACGGGCGCGGAAGTCGGTGCGCCCGCCCACTTCCATCTTGCTCATGCTCACGCCCGGCGTGGTGTCCAGGGCCTGCTCGAGGGTGTGGATATCACGGTCTTCCATTTGCTGGCGGGTAATGCTGGTGACCGACTGTGGCGTCTGCCGGGGTGTCAGCTGCAAGCCCGTGGAGCTGCGTGTGTTCTGCACGGTGTAGCCGATCTGGCCGCTATCGTCGGCCAGCGGCAACCCACTGCTGTCGATGTTGGTGGCGCCCAGTTCCAGCACCGGGCCGTCAGCGAAGGCTGTGCCGCTAAGCCCGAGGGCCACGCAGAAGGCAAGCGGGGAGAGGCGACTGCCGCCTCGGACCAAGGGGGTTGTGTCAGTCATGATGCTCTTGCATACCATTTGGGAAGGCTTCGTATTCGCAGATGATTTTTTGTTACGATTCTAGGCATCTACCCCTTAGGCTCCATGGATGGCTTGTATGGGGATGTAATCGAACGTAACGAGCAGCGCAGTT
Organism: Pseudomonas sp. BJa3; assembly: GCF_026343815.1. Lineage (NCBI taxonomy): Bacteria > Pseudomonadati > Pseudomonadota > Gammaproteobacteria > Pseudomonadales > Pseudomonadaceae > Pseudomonas > Pseudomonas sp. BJa3. Next base: position 163,903 of record NZ_JAOXMC010000012.1, read on the forward strand.
CCTCTTTCCACAGGTACCCACAGCCATGAACACCACCTTGCTGGTCGTCGATGATGACGACGAGATTCGCGAACTTCTCTGCGATTACCTGACGGACGCCGGCTATCAGGTTCTCGCTGCTGTCGATGGAAAGCAGATGCACGCGCAATTGACCCGGCACAAGGTCGACCTGGTGGTACTCGACCTGATGCTGCCCGGCGAGGACGGCCTGAGCCTGTGCCGGCAGTTACAGGCGCAGCCGGGCTTGGCGGTGGTGATGCTGTCGGCCAGGGGCAGCACTCTGGACCGCATCATCGGCCTGGAAGTAGGCGCCGACGATTACCTGGCCAAACCCTTCGAGCCGCGCGAGCTGGTCGCCCGGATCAAGGCTGTGTTGCGCCGCCCCCATCGTCTGGAGGTAGAGCCCGATACTTCGGATAGCGAGCCACAATTGTTTGCGGGTTTTCGTCTCGATCACGTCAAACGGTTGCTCGTTCACCCTGACGGCCAAGCCTTCAACCTGCCACGCTCCGACTACCGTGTGCTGCGTGAACTGCTGGACGCCAACAACCGCGTGGTCTCGAGGGACCACCTGACACGCAGCGCGTTCGGCCGCGACCATCTGCCCGACGACCGCTCGGTGGACATGTGCATCAGCCGCCTGCGCCAACAACTGCGCCGGGCGCCAGGCCAAGGCGTGCAGATCCTCACCATCCGCAACGAAGGCTATCTGCTGAGCCTGGCCCGCGAAGCGTTGGGCCCCTGAGGTGCGACTGCTTCGCCGGCTGTGGCCGCGCACGCTGTTCGGCCAACTGCTGTTGATCATGATCAGCGGCACCCTGGTGATCCAGTTGATGTCCAGCAGCATCTGGTTCGACGTACGCTTCGCCCAGGTGCTGGAAGCGCCGGTGCGGTTGATCGCGGCGCGCAGCGCGCCCCTGATCGTCCAGGCCGACTGCCATGGCACGGCACGCCAGGTACCGAAGCACTACCAACTGCGTTGCGCCGAAGCGCCGCCCGAGGGTGAGCATGACCAACGGCGCGGCTGGCGGCGCATCGAGCTGTTGCTGCATCAGGCACTGGCCTACGAATTGGGGGGCGATGTGCGGCCGAGATTGCTCAAGGTCCGGCTCACCGACGAACTGGGCCAGCCCATCGTCTGGCGCAGCCTGTTCGGCTTGCGCACCGCCCAGGCGCATATCGAGTTTGCCGTGCCCCTCGCCGATGGCCACTGGCTGGTCATCGATGGCCAGGAGTTGCAGGGCTGGAGCGGCGAGTCGGCGTGGCTGCTGATCAGCGACTACCTGCTGCGGGTCTATGCCCTGCGCATCGCCGCCGTGCTGGTGGTGTGCCTGGTGGCGGTACGCTTGTGCCTGCGCCCGCTGCGCCGCCTGGCCGATGCCGCCCGTGGCCTGGGTGGCAATCTGGAACAGGCGCCGTTGCCGCTGGACGGCCCCGAGGAAGTGCGGCACGCCGCCCAGGCCTTCAATGCCATGCAGCAACGGCTGATCCGCATGGTCAACGACAAGGCCTACTTCCTCGCCGCCGTGTCCCATGACCTGCGTACGCCGCTGACGCGCATGCGCCTGCGCCTGGAACGGCTGGAGGACAGCGAACACAAGGAGCGCCTGCGCCAGAACATCGCACAGATGGACGGCATGATCGGCCAGGTGCTCGACTACCTGCGGGCGGGCGAGCAGCAGAACCTGCAAGCGGTCGACCTCGACCGCCTGGTGGCACGCCAATGCGCGGATTTGGCCAGCGCCGAAGAGCCCTTGCCGATCCATGGCCAGGTGGGCCAGGCCCAGGTAGATGCCCTGCTACTGCAACGGTGCCTGCAAAACCTGTTGGTCAATGCCCTGCGCTATGCCAGGGAGGTCGCGGTGGTGCTGGAAAGCACGCCAACCGATGGGTACATCCACATCGACGATCGCGGCCCGGGCATCGACCCGGGCTTGCTGGCGACTGTCACCGAGCCTTTCGTGCGCGGCGAGGGCTCACGCAACCAGGCCTCTGGCGGCTATGGGCTGGGGCTGAGCATCGCCCAGCGCATCGTTGCCAGCCATGGAGGTGAACTGAAGCTGGTGAATCGGCAAGGGGGCGGGTTGCGGGTCAGCGTGCGATTGCCCAAGGGCAAAATCGCCTGATCATTTGCCGTCACCCTGCAGGATCCTCAGCGCCGCTTCGGCCAGGAAGCCCGAACGGCTCTTGTGCTCCGGGTGGTTCTGTACGTAGCTGTCGATGCGGGTGAGCAGGTACGCCGGCAAGGTGATGTTGAGCTTCTCGGCCTTGCCCAGGTAGCGGGTGATGTCGATATCGATCAATGCCCAGGTGCAGCCGGCATAGGCGGGATTGGCCGCATGCACGCCGACCTTGCTGGCCCTGGGGATTTCCTGCTGGTCCTGGGCCAGGAGTTCGAGGTGGCCTTCGATCGCTTCACGCGCCATGGCGATGGCGTTGTCGAGGTCTTCGCCCGCCGAAAAGCAGCCAGGGATATCCGGGACTTCCACGCCCCAGGCGTGCTGGTCGTCACCGGGGAGGATCGCGATAGGGAACAACATGGTGATGAGTCTCCTCGTCAGCTGGCGTAGCAGATGCGTGCCTGGCGCAGGATGCTGGCCGCAGTCGCGGGCAGCAGGTCTTTCCTGGGATGCGGGATGGTGACCAGCCCGGCTTTTTCAGGATGCTTGAAATGATGGTGGCTGCCTTTGGAGCGCACCAGATACCAGCCATCCGCCTCGATCACAGCAATCATTTCACGGCTGTTCATTCACCCATTCCTTGGGCCGGCCGATTGGTGGTTAGTATAACCACCAACAGACAATTATCAACACCATACCCACCATTACGACAAGCGGCTGCCAGGAGGAGAAGTATGGGGAGAGGAACGGAGCAAGCACCGGGAGAAGTGATGCGGGATCTTGCAGCAGGGAGAGTCGCCAGATAGTTCAGAGCACGGCCAATGCCTTTGCCTTCAACACTTGCAGATCCATCACCGGCACCCCTACCCGCTTGGCCATCTCGTCCCACTCGCGCAGGCGCAGGCTGACCCTGAACAACGGGTCGGCCTCGAACGCATCGGCTTCGGCATCGTTCATCATCCCACCCTGGTACGCCAAGGTGCGTCGGCTGGCTTCGCTCAAACGATCGTAGTATCCGGGCTGGCGCAAGGTCAGGTAGCGCTTGGCCTCGACGTGATACTGCACCAGCCTGGCCAGCCGCTCGCTGAAACCACACCGGCGCAAATACTCGGCACCGATGCGCTCATGACTGACAACGCCATAACCGCCCATGTCCTCGCCCTCGCACAGGTGGCCGATGTCATGGAAGAAGGCGGCCAGAATCACTTCGTCGTCGTAGCCTTCGGCCATGGCGAGCTGGGCTGCCTGGGACATGTGCTCGATCTGGGTGATGGCCTCGCCGATATAGTCGGCGCTGCCATGACGCTCGTACAAGGCGAAGGTGTCGTCGATGATCCGGGAAGAAGTTGGCATTGCGTGGGCTCCTGCGTTGCCTGGTCTGACGCCATCGCGGGGCAGCTTGAGTATAGAAGCCGGCTTGCCCCGCGATGAGGGCCTTACTGCTGGGCGACTTTCTCCGACTTGCCGTCGTAGCGTTTGCGCCACTCGGCGAGAATCTGGTCGCGGTTCTTCGAGGCCCAGGCGAAGTCGTTCTTGATCAGGCGCTGCTCATAGTCGGCCGGCAGTTCGGTCTGCGGCTTGGCGATGCCGGGGGCGGCGAGCACCGCGAAGTTCTCCTTGTACAGCTCCATGGCGGCAGGGCTGGCGGAGAAGTCGGCCAGGCGCTTGGCGGCATCGGCTTTCGGCGAGCCCTTGATCAGCGCCGTGGCCTCGATCTCCCAGCCCAGCCCCTCCTTGGGCAGGACGATGTCCAGGGGTGCGCCCTGGCGCTTGAGCTGCACGGCCGGGTACTCGAACGAGATGCCGATCGGGAATTCACCTGCTGCCGCCAGCTTGCATGGCTTGGAGCCGGAATGTACGTACTGGCCGATGTTCTGGTGCAGTGCGTCCATGTAGGCCCAGCCCTGAGGCTCGCCGTAGGTCTGCAGCCAGGCGCTCACATCGAGGAAGCCCGTACCGGACGAGGCCGGGTTGGGCATGACGATCTTGCCCTTGTACTCAGGCTTGGTCAGATCCTGCCAGCTCACCGGCTTGCTCAGGCCCTGCTTCTCGGCCTCGACGGTATTGAAGCAGATCGTCGCGGCCCACACGTCCATGCCTACCCAGGCCGGCGGATTGGCGGCGTCGCGGTAGTTGGGCGAGATCTTGCCCAGGTCCTTCGGCGCATAGGCTTCGAGCATGCCGTTCTGGTCGAGGATGGCCAGGCTGGAGGCCGCCAGCCCCCACACGGCGTCAGCCTGTGGGCGCTCTTTTTCAGCCAGCAGCTTGGCGGTGATGATGCCGGTGGAGTCGCGCACCCATTTGATCTCGATGTCCGGGTTGGCCTTCTCGAAGGCCTGCTTGTAGCTCTTGAGCTGCTCGGCCTCCAGGGCGGTGTAGACAGTCAGCTGGGTGGCGGCCGAAGCCTGCAGGCTGAACACGGCGGATACGGCAGCGGCAAGTGCAAGGGGCTTGAACATGATGCGGTTCCTATCGGTGTGGGCAGTAGGTCAATAGCCGGGGGCGCGTTGGCGCCAGGCCTGGGAGCGGCGTAGCAGGCCGCGCGAAGCGCCGGCCAACAGCAGGGAGGCGGCGGCGCTGGTCAAGAGGATCAGGGTCGACATGGCAGCGGCGCCGCCAACGTTGCCGGCGTCATCCATGTTCAGCACGGCAACGGCGGCGAGGATGGTGTCGGGGCTGTAGAGGAAGATCGCCGCCGACACCGTGGTCATCGCCGAGACGAACAGGTAGCGGATGATGTCCAGCAGCGCCGGCAGGCAGATCGGCACGGTGACCCGCACGAAGTGCTTGTACAGCGGCGCCTTGAGCGACAGCGCGGCGGCTTCGAACTCACCGTCGAGCTGGCGCAGGGCGGTGGTGGCGGTCATCTGCGCGGTGGTCAGGTAGTGGGCGATGGTGCACACCACCAGCAGCGCCATGCTGCCGTAGAACACGTGCAACGGGTTGCCGTTGAGGTTGAAGAAAAACACGTAGCCCAGGCCCAGCACCAGGCCGGGCACCGCCATGGGGATGAAGCTGAGCAGACGCAGCAGTTGATTGAGCAGGCGCTGGCCTTGGGTCTTCTCCATGAGGTAGGCACCGGTGAAGATCACCACGCTGCCGATCAGCGCGGTGCCGATGGCCATGGTCACGCTGTTGCGATAGGCCAGCCAGCCGCCGCCGGCGGTGTCTTCGAACATGTAGTGCTTGAGCGACAGCGACAGGTTGTACGGCCAGAACTTGACCAGCGACGAGTACACCGCCATGCCGATCACCGCCAGCAGCGCTGCGCAGACCAGCAACACAATGGCCAGGTAGCAGCCATCACGCAGCTTCGAAGGCTTCGGTTCGAACACCTGGGCGCGGCCGCTCATGGCCTCGCCCTGGCGGCGGCGCAGCCAGGCATCCACGGCAAAACTGAGTAGCGCCGGCACCAGCAGCACCATGCCGATCAGCGCACCACGACCGAACTGCTGCTGGCCGACCACCGCCTTGTAGGCTTCCAGCGCCAGCACCTGGTAATCACCACCGACCACTACCGGCACGCCGAAGTCGGTGATGGTCAGGGTGAACACCAGGCAGAACGCCGCGAACACCGCCTGGCGCGTGGCCGGCCAGGTGATGCTGAAGAATGCCCGGGCAGGCCCCGCGCCCATGCTCGAAGCGGCATCGAACAGCCGTGCGTCGGCCAGTGACAGCGCCGAGAGCAGGATCATCAACGCATGGGGGAAAGTGTAGATGGCCTCGCCAAGCACGATGCCCCAGAAGCCGTAGATGTTGTCGCTGAGCAGCCCGCGCAGCAGGCCCTGGTTACCGAACAGATAGACCAGCGCGATCGCAGGCAGCATCGACGGCGCCAGCAACGGCAGCAGCGAAATGCCACGCCACAGCCCCTTGGCCGGGATCAACGTGCGTTGCAGGGCATAGGCGAACAGGTAGGCCAGCGGCACAACGATGGCGGCAACGGTGAGGGCTACCGACAGACTGTTGCCGAGCAGCCAGTGGAAGTTCGCGCTGGCAAACAGTTCGCGGGCGGCCAGCAGCCCCCCGCCCTGCCCGGCTTCAGCGCAGAAGCCACGCCAGAAGATCGCCAGCAACGGCAGCAGCACCGCCAGCACCAGCAGGCTCAGCAACAGGCTCTTGCCACCGACGACGAACAGTCGATCCCCCAGGGCGACGCCGTTGCGTGGCCTGTCGTTGCCGTGAGTGAGCGGCAGGGTCATGGGCGCGGCCATCTCAGGCGAACACCTGCAGGCTCTGCGGCGGCAGGGCCACCCAGATATCCTGCGAACCCAGGCGCGGCATGGCTTCGGGCGCCAGCTCCGCGAGCAGCGCATGGCCCGGCAGGGCTTCGAGCTCGAAGCTCATGCGGCAGCGATTGCCGAGGAAGGTGACTTCCCGAACCTTGGCCGGGAACAGGTTCTCCTCGTGCACCACCGGGTTGACGGTGATCGCCTCGGGCCGGCAGAACAGTCGGCCGCTGCTGACGGTGCTGGCGTTGTCGGCCAGGCGCATGTGCATGCCGCCGACCTGGGCGTGGCTATTGCTGCTGCGCTGGAACGGCAGCCAGTTGCCCTGGCCGACGAACTCAGCGACGAAGGGTGTCGCCGGCTGGTCGTAGATTTCCTGGGGCGTGGCGTACTGCTCGACCTGGCCGTTGTTCATCACGGCGATGCGGTCGGCCATCAGCATGGCTTCGTCCTGGTTGTGGGTGACCATCAGCGTGGTGATGCCCAACTGGCGTTGCAGCTGGCGCAGTTCAGTGCACAGGTGCTCGCGAACACGGGCGTCGAGGGCCGACATGGGTTCGTCGAGCAGCAGCAGCGAGGGCGACGGCGCCAAGGCGCGGGCCAGGGCCACGCGCTGCTGCTGGCCGCCGGAGAGCTGGCCGGGGTATTTCTTCTCACTGCCGGCCAGGCCCACCAGCTCGAGCATCTCGCTCACCCGCTGGCGCGAGGCCTCGCGGTTGCCGCCGGTCAGGCCATAGGCAATGTTGGCTTCAACGGTGAGGTTGGGGAACAGTGCGTAGGACTGGAACAGGATGCCGTAGTCACGGGCCTGGGGCGGCAGCTCGGAGATATCGCGGTCGCCGATGTACAGCGTGCCGCGGTCCTGGCGCTCGAGGCCGGCGATGCAACGCAGCAGGGTGGTTTTGCCGCAGCCCGAGGGACCGAGCAGACACACCAGCTCGCCAGCGGCGATGTCGAGGGACACGTCGTTGAGCGCGGTGAAAGCGCCAAAGCGTTTGTGGATGCCGCGCACTTTCATCTGTGCGCCCGGGGTGACGTGGTTCATGGCAGGTCCTCATCGAAGCGATGGGGGCCATGCTAGGCAGGCTGTGCGAAGGTTCCGTGGCGTTGGGGCAAAAGCCGGCGATAGTGGTATAGGCAGATTTTGTAGTGGCCTTGAGGGCCCTATCGCTGGCAAGCCAGCTCCCACAAAAGCAAGTCGGCGCCAACCCTGTGGGGGCCGGCTTGCCGGCGATGAGGCCGGTGCAACCAGTAGAGAACTGTCAGAATTGCGAACCCACCACCTCCTGCGCCACCCCCAGGAACGCCGCCGGCAACCGCGCCTGGCGCCGCTCCTTCAGGCAGTACAGGTACTCGTGCATCACCGGTGCGTCGTCCAGCGCCAGCACCCGCAGCTCGGGGTTATGCGGCACCTCATGTCGGGCAATGATGCTGATGCCAATATTGCGCAGCACCGCCTCGCGGATCGACTCGCGGCTGCCTATCTCCAGCAGCGCCCCGGCCTTCACCCCGGCGTCCTGCATCATCTGCTCGGTGAGCTTGCGGGTGGTCGAGCCCTTTTCGCGCATCAACAGGCAATGCCCGGCCACCACCTCGATCGACACCGCCTGGCGTTGGGCCAAGGGATGATTGCGGTGCACCGCCAGTACCAACGGGTCGGTGCCCAGCACCCGGCGTACCAGGCGTGCGTCTTCGAGCAATTGTGACGAGGCGGCGATATCCACCCGGTAGTCCTCGAGCATTTCCAGCACCTGCTGCGAGTTACCGATCTCCACCGCCACCTCCACCTGTGGCAGGCGCTCGCGGAAGATCTTCACCAGGTCGAGGATGTAGTACGGCGCGGTAGCGGCGATGCGCAGGCTGCCCTGAGCCTGGCCGCTGTTGCGCAACTCGAACTCGATTTCGGCTTCCTGTTGCAGCAGCGCCTTGACCATCGGCAGCAGGCGCACGCCCTCCTCGCTCAACACCAGGCGCCGGCCCCCGCGGTAGAACAACTCGACGTTGTACTGGCCCTCGAGGTTGCGGATCTGCGTGGTCACCGTGGGCTGGCTGAGCCCGAGCTTCTTCGCCGCCAGGGTGATGCTGCCCAGGCGGGCCACCATGTAGAAGGCTTTGAGCTCGGCGCTCAGCATTGGCAGAACCTCTTTTTCACGCCACAGGCGTTATTTGCGCAACAGGCGTAGACCGTTGAACACCACCAGCAGGCTCACGCCCATGTCGGCGAATACCGCCATCCACATGGTGGCCATGCCGGCGAAGGTGATAGCCAGGAAGATTGCCTTGATCCCCAGGGCCAACACGATGTTCTGGGTGAGGATCGCCGCGCTTTGGCGCGACAGCCTGACGAAGGCCGGGATCTTGCGCAAGTCGTCGTCCATCAGCGCCACATCGGCGGTCTCGATGGCGGTGTCGGTGCCGGCGGCGGCCATGGCAAAGCCGATCTCGGCGCGGGCCAGGGCCGGCGCGTCGTTGATGCCATCGCCGACCATGCCGACACGATGCCCCTGGGCGTACAGGTTCTCGATGCTGGCGAGCTTGTCCGCGGGCAGCAGGTTGCCCTCGGCGCGGTCGATCCCCACCTGGGCCGCAATGGCCTGGGCGGTGTGGGGATTGTCGCCGGTCAACATGACCGTCTTGATACCCAGCTCGTGCAGCTCGGCGATGGCCTGGCGGCTGCTGTCCTTGACCGTGTCGGCCACGGCGAACAACGCCAACGGGCCGGAGCGGTCGAGCAGCAGCACCACGGTCTTGCCCTGGCGCTCCAGCACATCCAGCTGCGCCTCCAGCTCTGGGGAGCACAGGCCGAGTTCCTCCACCAGGCGATGGTTGCCCAGGTGGTAGGTCTGGCCCTCGATATCACCGCGCACACCGCGACCGGCCAGGGCGGCGAACTCGGTGACTTCGCTCAGAACCAGATCCTGGTCCTTGGCGAACAGAGCGATGGCACCTGACACCGGGTGATCGGAACGGGCGGCCAGGCTCGCGGCCAGCGCCTGGGCGCGCCCTTCGAACAGTGGGTCGAGCACCTTGCTGTCGGTCTGCACCGGCTTGCCGTGGGTAATGGTGCCGGTCTTGTCCAGGGCCAGGAAGTCCAGCTTGCGCCCGCCCTCCAGGTACACACCGCCCTTGATCAGGATGCCTTTGCGTGCCGCCGCGGCCAGGCCGCTGACGATGGTCACCGGGGTGGAGATCACCAGCGCGCACGGGCAGGCCACCACCAACAGCACCAGGGCACGGTAGATCCAGTCGAACCAGGCACCGGCCATGAACAGCGGCGGGATGAGCGCCACGGCGAGCGCTACCGCGAACACTACCGGGGTGTAGATGCGCGAGAACTGATCGACGAAGCGCTGGGTCGGCGCACGGGCGCCCTGGGCTTCTTCGACGGCCTTGATGATGCGGGCCAGGGTCGATTGACCGGCGGCGGCCGTGACGCGGTACTCCATCGCGCCGGCCTGGTTGATGGTGCCGGCGAACAGCTTGTCGCCGACCGCCTTCTCGACTGGCAGGCTTTCCCCGGTGATCGGCGCCTGGTCGACACTGGACTGGCCACTGACCACCTCGCCGTCCAGGCCGATGCGCTCACCTGGGCGCACCCGCACCCGTGCGCCGATTGCCACCTCGCGCACCTCTACCTCGCGCCACTGGCCATCGGCCTGTTGCACGGTGGCCATGTCCGGGGCCAGCTGCATCAGCCCGCCGATGGCATTGCGCGCGCGGTCCAGGGAACGGGCTTCGATCAGTTCGGCAACGGTGAACAGCACCATGACCATGGCCGCTTCCGGCCACTGGCCGATCAGCACGGCGCCGGTCACGGCGATACTCATCAGCGCATTGATATTGAGGTTGCGGTTTTTCAGGGCAATCCAGCCCTTCTTGTAGGTACCGAGGCCGCAGCCGAGGATGGCCGCCAGGGCCAGCGCGGCGACCACCCACTCCGGTGCCTTGCCGGAGAAGTGCACGATTTCGGCGGCGATCGCCGCAGCACCGGACAGCGCCAGCGGCCACCAACGGGTCTTGCTGGCCTGGGGCGCGCTGGCGGCGCCATCATCCTCGGCGGCCAAGGGTTCGGCCTTCATGCCCAGGCTATCGATGGCCCGCTCGATCTCGAAGGTGCCCTCGAGCGTATGGCGCACGCCGAGCACACGATTGATCAGGTTGAATTCCAGTTGCTCGATGCCGGCCAGCTTGCCGAGCTTGTCCTGGATCAGGGTCTGCTCGGTAGGGCAGTCCATGGCCTCGATGCGGAAGCGGTTGAGCTGCGCCTGGCCACTGGCCTTTTCGGTCAGTTGCACCAGGGCCGGGGCGCCCTTGCTGGCGCAGCAGCCGTGGGCGTGGGGCGCGTGGCCATGATCGAGGTCATGGGCGTGATCATGCTTGCGGTCGGGGCTGACAGGCTGGTTCATGGAATCATCCTTAACTGAGCGCTGGCCTCTGTAGAGATCCACAGAGTGGGTTGTTGCCAAGTGAACACCCTGTAGCCACTATAGGGTCAAGCCCTTTGCAGGAGATTTGCCATGAAGATCGGAGAACTGGCCAAGGCCACCGACTGCGCCGTGGAGACCATCCGCTACTACGAGCGCGAACAGCTGCTGCCGGAACCTGCCCGCAGCGATGGAAACTACCGGCTCTACACCCAGGCCCACGTCGAGCGCCTGACCTTCATCCGCAACTGCCGCACCTTGGACATGACCCTGGACGAGATCCGCAGCCTGTTGAACCTGCGCGACAGCCCCGATGGCTCATGCGGCAGCGTCAACGCGCTGATCGACGAGCATATCGAGCATGTGCAGGCGAGGATCGATGGGCTGGTGGCACTGCAGGCGCAGCTGGTGGAACTGCGGCAGCAGTGCAATGCGCAGGGGGCGGAGTGCGCGATCCTGCAGCAGTTGGAGACGAATGGGGCGGTGTCGGTGCCGGAGATCGAGCATTCCCATGTGGGGCGCAGCCACGGGCATTAGAGACTTGGGGCCGCTTTGCGGCCCCCCGACTTCCTTGAGTCAGACCGCCATCGGCGCCGTCATCGGCGCATGGTGCTCGTAGCCTTCCAGCCAGAAGTCGCTCGGTTCGATCTTCTCCAGCCACTCCGGCTCGTACTTGCCGGTCTCGGCAAACGCCGGCACGCGGTCGCTGATCACCAGCTTCGGTGCCGCCAGCGGTTCACGCTTCATCTGCTCGCCCAGCATATCCAGGTGGTTTTCGTACACATGGGCATCGCCGATGAAGTAGGTGAACCAGCGCGGGGTGTAGCCCGTCAGGCGGCCGAACAGCGACAGCAGCGCGGCACCTTCGGTGAGGTTGAACGGCGTGCCCAGGCCCAGGTCGTTGGAGCGGATGTAGAGGGTCAGGGAGATTTCCCGAGTTTCGACATTCGGGTGGAACTGGTACAGCAAATGGCACGGTGGCAGGGCCATCTCGTCGAGCTTGGCGCAGTTCCAGCCGTGGAACAGGATACGCCGGCTGCCCGGGTCGTTGGCGATGGTGTCCAGGCACTGGCGCACCTGGTCGATGGCCTTGTAGAGGATGACGAACGCCTGGCCGTCCTCCTCGTCCTGGGCGATACGGCGGAAACCGGCCTTCTCGGCCATCTCGATGGCGGCCGGGTTGCTCAGCGGGATACGTTTGTAGCCGGGCCACTGGCGCCATTGCACGCCGTAGATTTCGCCGAGATCGTCATGCCCCTGGCGGAACGGGTTGGCCAGCCACTGGGCGTTTTCGTTGGCGTTCTGGTCCCAGACCTTGCAGCCCAGCTCGCGGAACTCGCCGGCGTTCTTCACGCCGCGCAGGAAGCCGACCATCTCGCCAATCGCCGACTTGAACGCCAGCTTGCGCGTGGTGATGGCCGGAAAGCCCTTCTGCAGGTCGAACTTGAGCATGGCACCGGGCAGGCTGATGGTGCGGATACCGGTGCGGTTTTCCTGCAGCGTGCCGTTGTCTATGACGTCACGGACCAGGTCTAGATACTGTTTCATGGCTTACCTGTAACAAGAACGGCAGGGGAGCGCCCCTGCCGTGGAAATCAGACGGTGGCCTTGGCCGACGGTTTGCGGTTGTAGGCCCACCAGATCAGGAAGATGCCGCCGAGAATCATCGGCACGCAGAGCAACTGACCCATGGTCAACCAGCCAAAGGCGATGTAGCCGAGCTGTGCGTCGGGTACGCGCACGAACTCCACGATGAAGCGGAAGATGCCATAGAACAGCGCGAACATGCCGGAAACGGCCATGGTCGGGCGCGGCTTGCGCGAGTACAGCCAAAGGATGACGAATAATGCCACACCTTCGAGGGCGAACTGGTACAGCTGCGACGGGTGACGCGGCAATTGCGCCGGGTCGCTGAACGGCGGGAAGATCATTGCCCACGGCACGTCGGTAGCCTTGCCCCACAGTTCGGCGTTGATGAAGTTGCCGATACGCCCAGCGCCAAGGCCGATCGGCACCAGCGGCGCGACGAAGTCCATCAGCTCGAAGAACGACTTATTGTTGCGTTTGCCGAACCACAAGGCGGCGAGCATCACGCCGATGAAGCCACCGTGGAACGACATGCCGCCCTTCCACACCTCAAAGATCAGCGTCGGGTTGGCCAGGTACTGGTGCAGGTCGTAGAACAGCACGTAACCCAGGCGCCCGCCGACGATCACGCCCATCGACAGCCAGAACACCAGGTCGGAAAGTTTCTCGCGGCTCCAGGTCGGGTCGAAGCGGTTCAACCGGCGCGAGGCCAGCAGCCAGGCGCCGCCGATGCCGATCAGGTACATCAGGCCGTACCAGTGGATTTTCAGTGGACCGAGGGCCACGGCCACCGGGTCGATCTGCGGGTAAGGCAGCATTGTCTTTCCTCTAGGTTCAGATAAGGAAGCTGAGTCCGACGCAGAACAGCAGCGCGGCGAACAGACGCTTGAGCACGCGCGGCGACAGCTTGTGCGCCAGACGCGCGCCGTAGCGGGCGAAGAACATGCTGGTGGCGGCGATGCCGACCAGCGCCGGAAGATAGACGTAGCCCAGGCTGTGGGCCGGAAGGTGTTCCTCGTGCCAACCCAGCCACATGAAGCCCAAGGCACTGGCCAAGGCAATCGGCAGGCCACAGGCCGACGAAGTCGCCACGGCCTGCTGCATGGGCAGGCTGCGCCAGGTGAGGAACGGTACGGTCAGTGATCCGCCGCCGATCCCGAAAATGGCCGAGGCCCAGCCGATCACACCGCCGGCGGCGGTCAATCCGGGCTTACCGGGAATGCCGCGGCTGGCCTTGGGCTTGAGGTCCAGGGCCATCTGCGCGGCGATCACCAAGGCGAACACACCGATGATCTTCTGCAGCATCGGGCCCTGTATCAGCGAGGCGGTCTTGGCCCCGACCAGCGCGCCGAGCAGGATGCCCACGGTCATCCAGGCGAAGATCGGCCATTGCACCGCGCCCTTGCGCTGGTGCTCGCGCACGGCGTTGATCGAGGTGAAGACGATGGTTGCCAGCGAAGTACCGACCGCCAGGTGAGTCAGCACCGAAGGGTCGAAGCCCTGCAAGGTGAAGCTGAACACCAGCACCGGCACGATGATGATGCCGCCACCGACGCCGAACAGCCCGGCCAGCACGCCGGCGCAGGCGCCCAACAGCAGATAGAGAGCGAATTCCATTCGTGGCCCCAGTGGAAAACAATCCGGCATGGTAACGGAAGCCACGCCCGGCGCTCTAGTGAACTCTGTGTCAGATGATGGATAGCGGCCGGCGGCGCGGGTAGAGTGGCCGAAAACACAGGGGACAACCTATGTGCCTGATCGTATTCGCCTGGCGGCCGGGGACAGCCCGACCACTGATCGTCGCGGCCAACCGTGATGAGTTCTACGCGCGGCCGACCCAGGCCCTGGGCAATTGGGAGGACGCCCCGGGCGTGCACGCCGGGCGTGACCTGGAAGCCGGTGGCACCTGGCTGGGTGTCGGGCCGAACGGGCGCTTTGCGGCGCTGACCAATATCCGTGATCCACGCCAGCCGTTGGGGCCACGGTCCCGCGGTGAACTGGTGGCAGCCTATCTGCAGGGCGAACTGGGGGTCGAGGCCTATCTGGACCAGGTGGCCAGCCGCAGTGACCAGTACTCGGGGTTCAACCTGCTGGTCGGCGATGGCGAGCGATTGGGCTACCTGCATGCCCGCGAGCCGGCACCACGCCTGCTTGAACCGGGAGTGTACGGGCTGTCGAATGCCGGACTGGATACGCCGTGGCCGAAGCTGCTGAAGGCTCGCAGCGGGCTTGAGGGATTGCTCGAGAACGCTGACCCACAGCAGCTACTGACGCTGCTGGGCGATGCACAGCCCGCACCGGCCGGCGAACTGCCCGAGACCGGCGTGGGGCTGGCCACCGAGCGGCTGCTGTCGAGCGTGTTCATCGCCAGCCAGAACTATGGGACGCGGGCGAGTACGGTGCTGATTGTCGATGACCAAGGCCGGCGGCGCATGATCGAACGCAGTTTCGGGCCGTTTGGTGGGCATCTGGGCGAGGTTAGCCTGGAGATCTGATTAGACCTCATCGCGGGGCAAGCCCGCTCCCACGGGCTCGCACCAACAGCTTTGCTTCGGAGCCCGCGATGAGGTCGGTACAGGCGATCAGAGGGTCTTGTTCGGCCCGATCATCCGCGCCAGCCCGAGATTCTTCAGCGCCAGCTGCAACGAGCTGTGGATAACCTGCGGGTTGTCATGGCTCATGGCATCGGCCAGCAGCTCCCTGGCCTTGCCCAGGTTGATCTGGCGCAGCATCCACTTCACCTTCGGCAAGTTGGTGGCATTCATCGACAGACTGTCGAAGCCCATGGCCATCAGCAGGATCGCCGCAGCCGGATCACCGGCCATCTCGCCGCAGATACTGACGGGCTTGCCTTCCTCGTGGGCCACGCTGACCACCGTCTGCAGGGCCTGCAGCACCGCCGGGTGCAGATAGTCGTACAGATCGGCGACCCGTGGGTTGTTGCGGTCCACGGCCAGCAGGTACTGGGTGAGGTCGTTGGAGCCGACCGAAAGGAAATCGACCTGCCGCGCCAGTTCGCGGGTCTGGTACACCGCGGCGGGGATCTCCACCATCACCCCTACCGGCGGCATCGGCACATCGGTGCCTTCGTCACGCACTTCGCCCCAGGCGCGGTGGATCAGGTGCTGGGCTTCTTCAAGCTCATGGATGCCGGAAATCATCGGCAGCAGGATGCGCAGGTTGTTCAGGCCCTCGCTGGCCTTGAGCATGGCGCGGGTCTGCACCAGGAAGATTTCCGGGTGGTCGAGAGTCACACGGATGCCGCGCCAGCCGAGGAACGGGTTCTCTTCCTTGATCGGGAAATACGACAGCGACTTGTCGCCACCGATGTCGAGGCTGCGCATGGTCACCGGCAGCGGATGGAACGCCTGCAGCTGCTCGCGGTAAATCGCCAGCTGCTCCTTTTCGCTGGGGAAGCGCTGGTTGATCATGAACGGTACTTCCGTGCGGTACAGACCCACGCCCTCGGCGCCGCGCTGCTGGGCGCGGGCCACATCGGCGAGCAGGCCGGTGTTGACCCACAGCGGCATGCGGTGGCCGTCCGGGGTGATGCACGGCAGTTCGCGCAGGGCATCGAGCCCCTTGGCCAGCTGGCGCTCTTCCTCGACCACGTCGCTGTACTGCTTGCGCAGCACTTCGCCGGGGTTGGTGAAGACTTCGCCCTTGTAGCCGTCGACGATCATCTCGATGCCATCGGCCTTCGAGTAAGGCAGGTCGACCACCCCCATGACCGTGGGGATACCCATGGCCCGGGCCAGGATCGCCACGTGGGAGTTTCCCGAGCCGAGTACCGACACCAAGCCCACCAGCTTGCCCTCCGGCACCTCGCCGAGCATGGCGGGGGTCAGTTCTTCACTGACCAGAATGGTGTTGTCCTGGTAGACCAGTGACTGCGAACGGGCCTCCTGCAGGTACGCGAGCAGGCGCCGGCCCAGGTCCTTGACGTCCGATGCCCGCTCGCGCAGGTAGTCGTCATCCATCAGCTCGAAGCGATTGACGTGTTCGCCGACCACTTGGCGCAAGGCACCCTGGGCCCACTGGCCGGTCTTGATGACCTCGACCACCTCGCCACCAAGGGCGGCGTCCTCGAGCATCATCAGATACACGTCGAACAGCGCACGCTCTTCGGGGCGCAACTGGGTGGCAAGCTTGGCCGACAGCTTGCGCATGTCCTCGCGCACGCCCTCGAGGGCGTTGTTGAACAGCTTGAGTTCGTTGTCGATGTCCTCGACGGTGCGGTCAGGCACAACCTCCAGGTCGGCGGGCGGCAACATCACCACCGATCGACCGACTGCGGCGCCCGGAGAACCCGGCACCCCGACGAAACGGGCTTCCTGGATGCCCTTGCCCTGACGGCCCAGGCCACGGATCGAACCCGTCGCCTCGGCGTGGGCGATAACCCCGGCGAGCTGCGCGCTCATGGTGACCAGGAAAGCCTCTTCGCCTTCGTCGAACTGGCGGCGCTCTTTTTGCTGGATGACCAAGACACCCACCACACGGCGGTGGTGAATGATCGGTGCGCCGAGGAAGGAAGCGAATTTCTCTTCGCCGGTTTCAGCGAAGTAGCGGTAACGGGGGTGGTCGGCCGCGTTCTCGAGGTTCAGTGGCTCCTCGCGGGTACCCACCAGGCCGACCAGGCCTTCATTAGGGGCCATGCTGACCTTGCCGATGGAACGCTTGTTCAGGCCCTCGGTGGCCATCAGCACGAAGCGGTTGGTGTCCGGGTCAAGCAGATAGACGGAGCAGACCTGGCTGCCCATCGCCTCCTTTACGCGCAAGACAATGATACCCAACGCCGTCTTGAGATCTTTGGCGGAGTTCACTTCCTGGACGATCTTGCGCAGCGTATTGAGCATGGCTCGGGGTCGGACTCCGTCGTCAGTCGCGCGTCAGCAGGCGCGGGGCTAGCTCTTTCAGTGCGCGGCGGTACACCTCGCGCTTGAATGTCACCACCTGGCCCAGCGGATACCAGTAGCTGACCCAGCGCCAGCCATCGAATTCCGGCTTGCCGGTCAGGTCCATGCGCACCCGTTGCTCGTTGCTCACCAGGCGCAGCAGGAACCACTTCTGTTTCTGGCCGATACACAGCGGCTGGCTGTGGGTGCGCACCAGGCGCTGGGGTAAACGATAACGCAACCAGCCACGGGTGCAGGCAAGTATTTCCACATCCTGGCGTTCCAGGCCCACTTCTTCGTTCAGCTCGCGGTACAGGGCATCTTCCGGCGTTTCATCAGGGTTGATGCCACCCTGGGGAAACTGCCAGGCATCCTGGTTGATCCGCCGAGCCCATAGCACCTGCCCGGCATCATTCGTGAGAATGATCCCGACATTGGGGCGAAAACCATCCGGGTCGATCACGGCAGCAACCTCGCAAACGCATGTCGCCGCATTGTTCCACAAAGCCTGAGCGCGCAGCAACGCGCCCGCCAAGCTTATCTGCGGCGAGGTGAAGACTGCGTATTGAGCGAGCGTCGCCACACCGGGCGTGGCACTGGTATACCGGGTTTGCGTGAAGGCAAGGTGACGCGACTGCGTCAGCCTCTCGCGGGGCCAGCCCGCTCCCAGAGTTTGCCAATGGGAGCGGGCTGACGAGAGTAATCAGACCGGCTTGGCGCCCATCAGGCCGGCGATGGACAGGAAGCACACACCGCTGAACACTGCCAGCGCCAGGGTGAACTTCAAGCCTACGGCTTCGGCCTTGCGCAGCCGGTTCAGGCGCGCCACCAGCCACCACACGGCGAACGCGCCAAGGGTATAGATGACGCTGGAGGCCAACACCCAGGTCTGCCCCAGCGGCCAGCCGACCAGGTGCACCAGCCACCAGCCGGTGAACGGCATGCTCAGCAGGCACAGCCCCATCAGCAGCCAGACGAACACCAGCGGCCGGCGCAACAACTTGCCGTAGGCCTCGGTGTCGCCCTTGCGCCGGGCATGCCAGGTCCAGCCCGCCAGGCCCAGGGCGCCAAGCAGCAACAGGGCCGTGGCGAGGATGTGCAGGGTCTTGAGGGTGGTCAGGTGTTCCATGTGAAAATCATCCTTCAGCAGGCTTTTTCGCTTTCGGCCTCATCGCGGGGCAGGCCCGCCCCCGCGAGGTGAAGCGTGTTCAGCCCAAGAATAGCCGGTAAGCCGGGTTCTCGGTCTCGTCCCAGTATGGATAGCCGATCTTGGCCAAGGCTGCCGGCACCAGGTGACGCTCTTCCTCCGGCACCTGCAGGCCCGCGACCACGCGCCCGTCGGCGGCGCCGTGGTTGCGGTAGTGGAACATCGAGATGTTCCAACGCCCGCCCAGCTTGTTGAGGAAGTTGAACAGGGCACCGGGCCGCTCCGGGAACTCGAAACGCAGCACCATCTCATCGCTGGCCCCGGCCGAGTGGCCACCCACCATGTGACGGATATGCAGCTTGGCCAGTTCGTTGTCGGTCAGGTCGGTGACGGGGAAACCTTGCTCCGTCAGCTGCTGTACCAATGCCGCACGCGGGTCGGTTTCCGGGTGAGTCTGTACGCCGACGAAGATGTGCGCCTCGTCGGAGGTGTGCTTGCGGTAGTTGAATTCGGTGATCTGGCGCTTGCCGATGGCCTCGCAGAAGGCCTTGAAGCTGCCTGGGCGCTCGGGAATGGTCACGGCGATGATCGCTTCGCGCTTCTCGCCCAGCTCGGCGCGCTCGGCCACATGGCGCAGGCGGTCGAAGTTGACGTTGGCGCCCGAGTCGATGGCTACCAGGGTTTGCCCGGCCACACCCTTGAGCTCGACGTATTTCTTGATCCCGGCAACACCGAGAGCACCGGCAGGTTCGGTGATCGAGCGGGTATCGTCGTAGATATCCTTGATTGCGGCACAGATCTCGTCAGTGCTGACGGTAATGACCTCGTCCACGTGGTGGCGGCAGATATCGAAGGTGTGCTGACCGATCTGCGCCACCGCCACGCCGTCGGCGAAAAGCCCGACCTGCGGCAGCACCACGCGCTCACCGGCGGCCATGGCGGCCTGCAGGCAATTGGAATCGTCCGGTTCGACGCCGATGACCTTGATTTCCGGGCGCAGGTATTTCACGTAGGCGGCGATACCGGCGATCAGACCGCCGCCGCCGACCGGCACGAAGATCGCGTCTAGCTGGCCCGGGTGCTGGCGCAGAATCTCCATGGCCACCGTGCCC
This sequence comes from Pseudomonas sp. BJa3, assembly GCF_026343815.1. Classification (NCBI taxonomy): domain Bacteria; kingdom Pseudomonadati; phylum Pseudomonadota; class Gammaproteobacteria; order Pseudomonadales; family Pseudomonadaceae; genus Pseudomonas; species Pseudomonas sp. BJa3. Next base: position 183,417 of record NZ_JAOXMC010000012.1, read on the forward strand.
TGCCCGGCAATGGTGTGTGGGTCGTCGTAGGGGTGGATGTAGACGAAACCTTTCTCCTCCACCAGCTTCAGCGAGTAGGCCAGCGCCTCGGGGAAGCTGTCGCCATGCAACAACACCTTGCCACCACGCGAGCGCACGCCTTCGATCTTGATTTCCGGGGTGGTCTTGGGCATGACGATGGTCGCTTTGATACCCAGCTCCCGCGCCGCCAGTGCCAGGCCCTGGGCATGGTTGCCGGCCGAGGCGGTGACCACGCCACGGGCCAGCTCCTCGGCGCTCAGTTGCGCCAGCTTGTTGTAGGCCCCGCGGATCTTGAACGAGAACACCGGCTGCAGGTCCTCGCGCTTGAGCAGCACCGTGTTGCCCAGGCGCTTGCTCAGTTGCCCGGCAGTGTGCAGCGGGGTTTCGACAGCAACGTCGTAGACGCGCGAGGTGAGGATCTTCTTGACGTACTGTTCGAGCATCGGAAAGCATCACTGGGCCGCGGGACAAGGGCTGGGAGTCTACCGCAGCGCCACGTCGGGCGACCACAGCAAAGCCGCCGGAGCCGTTATACTAGGCAACTTTCGATATCCGCCCCTGCCCCTCCCGGAGCCCGCATGACCCAGGACCAACTCAAACAGGCCGTCGCCCAGGCCGCCGTCGACCTCATCCTGCCGAAGCTGGATGAAAAAAGCGTCGTCGGCGTCGGCACAGGCTCGACCGCCAACTTCTTCATCGACGCCCTGGCCCAGCACAAGACCGCCTTCGACGGCGCCGTCGCCAGCTCCGAAGCCACTGCGCAGCGCCTGAAGGGCCATGGCATCCCGGTGTACGAGCTGAACAGCGTCAGCGAGTTGGAGTTCTACGTGGACGGCGCCGACGAGAGCGATGCCCACCTCAACCTGATCAAAGGCGGCGGCGCGGCCCTGACCCGCGAGAAGATCGTCGCGGCAGTGGCCAAGACCTTCATCTGCATCGCCGACGCCAGCAAGCTGGTGCCGGTGCTGGGTGCCTTCCCGCTGCCGGTCGAGGTCATTCCGATGGCGCGCAGCCACGTGGCGCGCCAGCTGGTCAAACTGGGCGGCGACCCGGTCTACCGCGAGGGCGTGGTGACCGACAACGGCAATGTCATCCTCGACGTGCACAACCTGCAGATCACCAACCCGGTGGAGCTGGAAAGCCAGATCAACGCCATCGTCGGCGTGGTTACCAATGGTCTGTTCGCGGCGCGCCCGGCGGATGTGCTGTTGTTGGGTACCGCTGAAGGTGTGAAGAGCCTGAAGGCCGAATAATCGCCAGCGAGGGCTGCACCCTCGAATCGCTGGCAAGCCAGCTCCCACAGGGTCCGCGCTACCTTGTGGGAGCTGGCTTGCCAGCGAACACCGGCGAAGCCGGTGCCATTCTCAACCCATCAAGGCTGCTTGAACACATAGAACAGGTTCGGCTCACTGACCAGGTAGATGGTCCCGGCGTCGTCCATCGCAATCCCCTCAGCCTGTGGCACGGTCTGCTTCAACCCCTGGAACCCCTTGCGCAATGACAAGGTACTCAGCGGCCGCCCCTTCACATCAAGCTCCAGCACCAGCCGCGACTCGTCGGACAGCGCCAGCAGATGCCCGCTGCGTTCGTCGAACTGCAGGCTCGACAGATCCCTCACGAACAACCGCCGGTCACGCTTGCGATCCTGCACCACATGCACGGCATAGGGTTTGTCGGGATTGTCGTGGGGAAAGCCGTGCACCTCGTAGATCATCATCGGGTCCCGTTCCTTGGCCACGAACAGGCGCTTGCCTGCCGAGTCGTAGGCCAGCCCCTCGAACCCCTTGTTGCCGTTCAGGCCGATGCCCAGGGACAGCTGCTCGGCGTCGGCGGCATCGAGGAACAGGGTGTCATCGTCCAGACGCACGCGGATCAGCCGCTGCTGGCGCTCATCGGTGATCACGTAGCTGTTGGGCCCGACGTACTCCACCGCCTCAGGGTCGCCGAAGCCGGTCAGCGGGACACGGCGCAGGATACGGCCATCCAGCGACAACTCGATCAGCTCCGACCGGGCATTGGTGACGGTGAACAGGCTCTTGCGGTCGGGATCGTAGGTCAACGCCGAGATATCGTCGTCCAGGCCCTCGACAGGCCTGGCCTCGAGCACCACCTGGTAACGGTCCAGGCCGATGCTCTGCTCGGCCGGCTGCCACCAGGCCTTGAGGTTGAACCAGCCCCGCTCGAACAAGCGGAACTCGTGCCCGGCAGCCCCCAGCACGAGCAGGCAGACAAACACGAAGAAGACGAAGATCAGGCGAACGTGGCGGCGCATGCGGGCGGACTCGGCAATAGGAGCGCGTAGCTAACCACTATCAACTGAAGCAAAGCTTAATGCCATCATCAGAAATGGCTGATCGGTCAGTTCTTTTTGAAGCGATAGAACAGATTCGGCTCGCTGACCATGTACAGGTTGCCCTGGTCGTCCATTGCCACTCCCTCGGCCCGGGGAATGGTGTCAGCCAGGCCATTGAAGCCGCCCAGCAGGGTCATGAAGCTGACCTGCTCACCTTTTTCGTCAAGCTCGAGCAGCATGTTGGAGTCTGCCGACAATGCCAGCAGATGCCCTGTGCGCGGGTCGATACCCAGCGCGGACAAGTTGCGCAGGTCCAGTTCGTCGCTGACCAGCGGCTGTTTCTCGCCCTTGAGCGGGCTACGGCCATCGGTGTTCCAGGTGAACATTTTGGGCGGACGCTCGGCGCCGATGACCAGGCGCTGGCGCATCAGGTCCCAGGCAATGGCTTCGAAGCCCTTGTTGCCATCCTCCGTTTCGCCCAGGTCATGGGACTGGTAGTCGGCGCGGTTCAGCGACGTCGTGCTGGCATCCACCTTGACCAGCGTCAGGTCATGGTTGCGCTCGTCGACGATGGCGATCTGGCCATCCTCGAGTACCGCCACGCCCTCCGGATTGGACCAGCCCACCAGGGGGATCTTGCGCAGCACATCGCCATCGAGGGTGAGCTCGACCAGGAACGGGTGCTTTCCCATGACTGCGAACAACGACCGGGTGTGCGGGTTGAACGCCAGGTCCGACGCCTCGTCACGCTCCATACCAGGCAACGGCTTGGCATCGATGTCGACCACGTAGCTGGGCAGCCAGATGCTTTCCTGGCGTTCAGCCTGGCTTTCGAAACCTTCCTTTATCCACAGCAGACCGCGGTCGTCCCAGTGCATGGCCGAGATGACGCCATAGCCGATAACCGCTGCTGCTGCCAGGCCGAACGGCCAGCGCCGGTAGAAGGGGCGCTTGGGGGACACGGAGGCGCGGGAAGGAAAGGGCATGCAAGGGTCCTGAGGGTAGGCGTGGGTTCGCGCATTATCCGCAAAGGGTGTGAAAAAACGGTAAACGTCTCTGCACTTTTTGTAGGAAAGGCGCGAACCTTCGGGTCAGAGCACCCGGCTCTGGAACCGGCTGACACCTGGAAGCTCCAGCACCAGCTCGTCGCCAACCTCGAATGGCCCCACGCCCGCCGGGGTGCCGGTGAGGATTACATCACCCGCCTGCAACGAGAAACACGCGGCCATATGCTGGATCATCGGTACGATGGGGTTGAGCATCATCGCGCTGTTGCCGTCCTGGCGCACCTCGCCGTTGATGGTCAGGCGTATGCCGATGTCCTTCACGTCCTCGAAAGCCCCTGCCGAGACGAACGGCGGCAGCACGCAAGCACCATCGAAGCTTTTGCACAGCTCCCACGGCAGGCCCTTTTCCTTCAGCTTGCTCTGCAGGTCACGCAGGGTGAGGTCCAAAGCCGGGGCATAGCCGGAAATGGCGTCGAGCACCTCTTCCTCGGTCGGCTTGGTCGACAACGGCTTGCCCAGCAACACCGCGATTTCCGCCTCGTAGTGCACCGAGCCACGCTCGGTCGGAATCTTGAAACCACCTTCCAGGGGCACCACGCAACTGCCGGGCTTGATGAACAGCAGCGGCTCGCTGGGGATGGGGTTGTCCAGTTCCTTGGCATGCTCGGCGTAGTTGCGGCCGATGCACACCACCTTGCCCAGCGGGAAGTGGATGCGCGTGCCGTCTACGTACTGGTGCTGGTAACTCATGGCCGACTCCTGTGAACACTGCTTTTTATTCGGGAGCGAAGATCTTACCCGGATTCATGATGCCGTTCGGGTCGAACACCGCCTTGATCGCCTTCATGCAGGCGATTTCTTCCGGTGAGCGGCTGTAGCCCAGGTAATCGCGCTTGGTCATGCCCACGCCGTGCTCGGCGGAGATCGAGCCGCTGTAACGCTCGACGATCTCGAACACCCACTTGTTGACCTTGGCGCAGGAGGCGAAGAAGTCGTCCTTGCTCATATGGTCGGGCTTGAGGATGTTCAGGTGCAGGTTGCCGTCGCCGATGTGGCCGTACCAGACCACCTCGTAGTCGGGATAATGCTCACCGACGATGGCGTCGATGTCGCGCAGGAACGCCGGCACTTTCGAGACGGTGACAGAGATGTCGTTCTTGTACGGTGTCCAGTGGGAGATGGTCTCGGACAGGTACTCGCGCAGCTTCCACAGGTTCTTCAGCTGGGTATCGCTCTGGCTCATCACTCCGTCCAGCACCCAGCCCTGCTCGACGCAGTGCTCGAAGGTGGCGAGCGCCTCGTTGGCCACCTCCTCGGTGCTGGCTTCGAACTCCAGCAGGGCATAGAACGGGCAATCGGTTTCGAATGGCGCGGGCACATCGCCCCGGGCGAGGATCTTGGCCAGGCCCTTGTCGGAAAAGAACTCGAAGGCGGTGAGGTCGAGCTTGCCCTGGAAGGCGTGCAGCACCGGCATGATCGCGTCGAAGTCAGGCGTGCCCAGCACCATCGCCGTGAGGTTGCGCGGCGCACGGTCCAGGCGCATGGTCGCCTCCACAACGAACCCCAGGGTGCCTTCGGCGCCGATGAACAGTTGGCGCAGGTCGTAGCCGGTGGCGTTCTTGATCAGGTCCTTGTTCAGCTCGAGCAGCTCGCCCTTGCCGGTGACCACCTTCAGCCCGGCCACCCAGTTGCGGGTCATGCCGTAGCGAATCACCTTGATCCCGCCGGCATTGGTGCCGATATTGCCACCGATCTGGCTGGAGCCGGAGGAAGCAAAGTCCACCGGATAGTACAGCCCCTGATCCTCGGCGAACTGCTGAAGCTGCCGGGTTACCACGCCCGGCTGGCACACGACGGTTCTATCGAACTCATTGAAGGCGAGGATCTGGTTCATGTAGTCGAAGGCGACCACCACCTCGCCATGGGCGGCCACGGCAGCGCCCGATAACCCTGTACGCCCGCCCGATGGCACCAATGCGACCTTGTGCCGGTTGGCCCAGCGCACGATGGCCTGGACTTGCTCGATGGTTTTAGGGAAGACGATCGCGCTGGGCGCTGGCGGGTAGTGCTTGGTCCAGTCCTTGCCGTAGGCATCGAGCGAGGCTGGGTCGGTGAGGACCTTGCCAGGGTCGACCAGGGTCATCAGTTCATCAATTACCACGGACTGGGTCATCGCTGGAACTCTCGACTTATTCATAGTCACCCTGAGCACGCTTCACCTGTCGGGATGGGCTCAGATTGTGTCGCGTATGCTAGCATAGCCCTCCCGCTGTTCGTGCTAAGGCCGACGCCGCGCCGCTTCACCCCCCTCGCCATTTTTCTCCGGGATACAGGTTTACGCAGATGAGCAAGACTTCTCTCGACAAGAGCAAGATCAGGTTCCTTCTTCTTGAAGGCGTCCACCAGAATGCGGTGGATATCCTCAAGGCTGCCGGGTACAGCAACATCGAGTACCTCACTGGCTCGCTGCCGGATGCAGAGCTGAAGGAAAAGATCGCCGATGCCCACTTCATCGGCATCCGCTCGCGCACCCAGCTGACCGAAGAGGTCTTCGACTGTGCGAAGAAACTGGTCGCGGTCGGCTGTTTCTGCATCGGCACCAACCAGGTCGACCTGAGCGCAGCGCGCAACCGCGGCATCGCGGTGTTCAACGCGCCGTACTCCAACACCCGTTCGGTGGCCGAACTGGTGCTGGCCGAAGCCATCCTGTTGCTGCGCGGCATCCCCGAGAAGAACGCCTCCTGCCACCGTGGTGGCTGGATCAAGAGCGCGGCCAACTCCTTCGAGATCCGCGGCAAGAAACTGGGCATCGTCGGCTACGGCTCGATCGGTACCCAGCTGTCGGTCCTGGCCGAGGGCCTGGGCATGCAGGTCTACTTCTACGACCCGCTGACCAAGCTGCCGCTGGGCAACGCCACCCAGGTCACCAGCCTGAACGAGCTGCTGGGCCTGGCCGACATCGTCTCGCTGCACGTGCCTGAGCTGCCATCCACCCAGTGGATGATCGGCGAGAAGGAAATCCGTGCGATGAAGAAAGGCGCGATCCTGATCAACGCCGCCCGTGGCACCGTGGTCGAGTTGGACCACCTAGCCGCCGCGATCAAGGACAAGCACCTGATCGGCGCCGCCATCGACGTGTTCCCGGTCGAGCCACGCTCCAACGACGAAGAGTTCGAAAGCCCGCTGCGCGGCCTGGACAACGTGATCCTGACTCCGCACATCGGTGGTTCCACCGCCGAAGCCCAGGCTAACATCGGCCTGGAAGTTGCCGAGAAGCTGGTCAAGTACAGCGACAACGGGACCTCGGTGTCGTCGGTCAACTTCCCGGAGGTCGCGCTGCCGGCCCACCCAGGCAAGCACCGCCTGCTGCACATCCACGAAAACATCCCGGGCGTGCTCAGCGAGATCAACAAGGTGTTCGCCGAGAACGGTATCAACATCTCCGGTCAGTTCCTGCAGACTGACGAAAAAGTGGGTTACGTGGTCATCGACGTCGATGCCGAGTACTCCGATCTGGCCCAGGAAAAACTGCAGCATGTGAAGGGCACTATTCGCTCGCGCGTACTGTTCTGAGTTTGCCGGCTGCATGAAGAAGGGAGGCCCTGGTGGCCTCCCTTTTTCGTTGTTGCGATCTTGTAGGAGCGGCTTCAGCCGCGATCACCCGCGAAAGCGGGTGCCAAGCACCGCGGTATCTAGTTCGCGATTGAAGTCGCACCTACAGGTTCAGCATCACTTGACGTTGACGGTGATCTTCTGCGACTCGACGCTCGGTTTGAACGGCACGTGATACTTGTCGCCCAGCACAAGTTGCAGGGTGTGCTTGCCTGGGGTGAGGGTGATGGTCGCCTCGGTCTGCGCCTTGCCGAAGTGCAGTACTTGCGGGCCGGCCGGCAGGGGGGCGTTGTTCTCCGGCATCAGGCTGGTCGGCAGCGGCATGTCGGCGACCGGCGCCTTGTCCACATCCACCAGCAGGTGGTGATGCCCAGTGTGCGGGGTCTGGTCACCCGCTGGCTTGAGGCCCATGCCCTCGATACCGAACTTGACGGTGAAGGTCTTGTCGACCGTGGCCCCGTCGGCGGGGGAAACGATGAAGACCTTGGCGCCCTCCGGTGGCTGCTGGCTCTTCAGCGCATCCGCAGCACTGGCGAACACCGACGCCCCCATCAGCAGACCGGCAACGGCAGCACGCGAAAATAGGCTTTTCATTCACTTCTCCTGTGATTCACTTCAATTGACCGCTATCACTTAAACGAAGCACAGCGGTACTTCACCATAGTCCAACCAACCAGGCAGAGGTTCAAAAACAACGGCAGAAATATTTCAGGCCGGCGTAAACATTAACGCGGCTACACGGTCATAGGCTGCGTTCGACCGCGGCAGAAAAGAAAGCCTCGGCGAATGACATTCACCTGCCGAACAAGAAAGGGGCACTCATGCGTTTGACCATTGGCATTCTGTTGGCGGTATTGTTCAGCCCACTGGCCCAGGCCGAACTGATCGACGAAATCAACGACCGTGGCGAACTGCGCATTGCGGTGCTGAGCGATTCACCACCTTATGCGTTCAAGGAAGACGAACACCTGACCGGTTTCGAGATCGAGTTGGGCCAGGCCCTGGCCAAGGAGCTGGATGTGCGGGCCGAGTTCGTCGAGACCGCAGCCGAAGAGGTGCTGCCCGGGGTGGAGAGCGGCAAGTTCGACATGGCCTTCAACAAGCAAGACGTCGAACCTAGCGACCAACTCGACACCATTCGGACCCTGGCCAGCCAGAATCTGGTGATTCCGTACCTGAAGGACAATCCAGCCTTCGAGACGGCTCTGAACAATGCCCTGCAACGGATCAAGGACGACGGCCGCCTGGCTGACCTGGAAAGCAAATGGCTCAAGGGTTCCAAGCAGGCGAGCGCCGGACAGTAACACCGCATCGCGGGGCAGCGGGCTTGCCCCGCGATCAGATCTGGCTCAACGCTCGCTGCGCCTCTTCCAGCTCCAGCTCGCTGAACACCTGCACCCCTTCGCGCCGCAACAAGGCCGTGGTCACGCCCTCACCCGCCACCTTCACACCGCTGAAACTGCCGTCATAGGTCTGCAGATTGCCACACGAGGGGCTGCCCGACTTGAGCACCGCCACACGGATGCCATGCCGGCGCACCAGTTCCAGCGCCAGGCGGGCCCCGGCGAGAAAGGCGTCGCTGACATCGTCGCCGGTCACCGTCAGCACCTGTGCCTGCCCGTCCAGCACCGCCCCGCCCTGCCCACCGGGTATCTCAGCGGGCGGTCGCGGTGTCGGCAAGCCACCGGCAACCTCCGGGCACAGTGGCACCACCCTGCCTTCGGCCTGCCAACGCTGCAATACATCGGGATGGCCACTGGCACGCCCGTCATAGCGCACCGGCTGGCCCAGCAGGCAGGCGCTGACCAGTACCTTCGGCAGCTCAGAACGGCTCATTGCCACGGCGCCGGAACCAACCGGTCAACGACAGGCGTTCACGCCCTGCCGGCAGTACCTCGTGCGGGACCTCACCCGACAGGAACACCACCAGGCTGCCGGCCAATGGCGCCACGTCGTGCTCGACATCACCCTTCAGGAACATGCGTAATTGTCCACCGTCCTGCGGCTGCCAGCCCTCGTTGAGGTACAGCACGGCCGACACCATGCGCCGGTCATCGTCGCGGAAGCGGTCGAGATGGCGCTTGTAGAAGGCGCCCGGCGGATACAGGGCAAAGTGGCACTCGAAGTCCTCGAGCCCCAGGAACAATCCCTGGTTGATGGCCTGGCGCAGGCTGTCCATCGCCCCCAGGTAGCGGTCGCAGACCTCCGATTCACCGGGGTCGATCCACTGGATCTGGTCGCCACGGATCGCCTCGCGGATCTCCTGCGCGGCGCCACGGCCGATGCCGGCGGGGTTCAGTTCACCCTCGGCGTAACGACGACGGCATTCGGCCGCCAGCGCGCGCGACAGTTCGTCGGGCAGGAAGAGGGGTTGCTGCGACCAACCACGGGTGGCCAGGTCATCGACGATGGTCGACAGCAGCGGATGTTCGGAAGGTATGTGCATGGCGCATCATAGCCATTCGGCCATCGCTCGCACAGCGCCACTTGGTCAGGAAGCGCCGCTGGCGACTCGACAAAGCCCCGCCACGCCAAGGACAATAGCGGCCTGCCGACAGGAGTCCTGAATGCGCCGTCTGTTTTCCCTGCTTCTGCTGATGATCTGCACCATGCCTGTCTGGGCAGACACCCTCGATCAGCTGTACAAGGTCGCCGGCTGGCCCGACCAGCGCGCCCATTTCAACGATGCCGTGAGCGCCGCCCAGCAGCGCTACCGCAATAGCCTGCCGCCTGCCGTCTACCAGGCGCTGGTCAACAACAGCAACCAACGGTTCCAGGCCCAGGCCATGGACCAACGGGCCCAGGCACAACTGCGCGCCAACCTGCCCAACCCCTCGCCAGCCCTGGCCTTCTTCCAGTCACCGCTGGGGCGCAAGGTCGTGGCCGCCGAACTGCTTGCCACGCGCAAGGATCAACTGGCCAAGCACGCCAAGGGCTTGCCGAAAATCCAGGCCAGCGACAACCGCGTGCTGATCGTCGGCCACCTGGCCCAGGCCCTGCCCGCCCGCGAGGCCGGCGCCGAAGTCAGCCTGGCGATCGCCGGCGTGGCGGCCGACAGCCTGAGCTCGATGTTGCCCGGCCTGTTCGGCGGCGGCCAGGCCCAGAACCTGCTCGATGGCCAGCGCCAGCGGTTGATGAACCAGGTGGGCGAGGACCTGAACAACACGTTGTTGTACGTCTATCGCGACCTGTCGGACGCCGAGCTCGAGCAGTTCGCCACCTTCGCCGAATCGACGGACGGCCAGGCCTACTACAAGGCCGCGGTGGCCGCGATTCGCGCCGCCCTGGCCGTGGGCCAGAACGCCGCCAACCTGAAGTGAGTCAGCCCAGGCGCTGGCCGATGAACTCGAAGTAGCGCTGGCGGATGCCGGGCAGCTCGTTGGCCAGGTGATGCCGCGCCTCGGGCAGCATGAGGATCTGCGGCTCGGCAAACTTGGCCTTGAGCACCTTGAGGTTGTACGGCCAATCCACCGTACCGTCCGCCTCGCCCTGCACGATCAGCGGCCGCCGCGTACTCCTGGGCGCGGCTTCGATGCGCCGGACCCACTTCATCAACGCACCGACCCAGGCGGTCGGCAGACGCCGTGGTTGTAGCGGATCGGCTTCGAGGAAGGGCAGGAAGGCCGGGTCATTGGTGTTCTCGCTGAAGCGCCGCTCGATGCCGTTGACGAAGTGGCGCAGCACCCGGTAGCTCAGCTTCGACCAGCCCCAGGCCCGCGGGCGCACCAGGGGGGCCAACAAGATCACCTCGCCGTCGACAGGGCTGCTTTCACCCTGATGCAACAGGTGGTCGACCACGATCGCCCCACCGGTGCTTTGGCCGCAGAGATGCCAGGGCCTTGGCAGGTCAAGCAGCCGGGCCTGTTCGAACAGCGCCTCGAGCACCTGCTGGTAGATGCCGAAATCATCGATGCTGGCCCGTTCGCCACTGGACAGGCCATGCCCTGGCAGGTCGCAGCCGATCACGGCGTAGCCGCGCCCCAGGGCCCATTCGATCACGTGGCGGTACAACCCCATGTGATCGTAGTAGCCATGCAGCAGGAACAACGTCGCCTGTGGCCGCTCGGGCAGCCAGACCTGGCCGACCAGGTCGAAGCCTGCCACCTGGAAGCCACCCAGCCAACTGTGCGCGGACAGACCCAGGCCGTAGAAGCCCTGGTAAGCCTGGCCCTGGGTGGATAGCAGGTGGCGATCGGCAAGGGGCGACAGGCTGGCGCGCAGCAGGTCGGGGTGGAAACTGGCGGGCATCGGTACATCCAGAGTGAAGCAAGTATTGATCTGCGATATTCAGCTCTGGGCCGCGTCATGGCAAGCTTGCTGCCTTTCTCAACGAAACACGCGACCTCGTGGGAGCGGGCTTGCCCCGCGATAGCGATGCTGGCTTCACCGCAGCCATCGCGGGACAAGCCCGCTCCTGCAGGTACCGCGACCGGGCCCCTATGGCGAAGCGACTTCTGATATTCCTTGCACTGCTGCTCTGCGCTGCCACCGCCTGGTGGGCCTACGACAGCTTCCAGTCCCGTTACCTGCGTCCGTTCGACAACCAGGCCACCTTCTTCGACGGCAGCCAACTGCGCCTCCCAGCCGAACTGGCCGGCCCGGGCCCGATCCGCGTGGTGCATTTCTGGGACCCGGCCTGCCCATGCAATGTCGGCAACCAGCAACACCTGGGCGAACTGGTCGAGCACTTCGCACCGCTCGGGGTCAGCTTCCATGTCGTGCAAAAGCCTGGCAGCCACGGCCAACTGCCGGCCAACCTGGGAACACTCAAGCCCCTGGCCAGCCTGCCCGGCAGCGAGCACCTGCCCGTCAGCCCCGCCGTGGCGATCTGGGACCACGACGGCAACCTCGCCTACTTCGGCCCCTACAGCGAAGGCGCGGTATGCAACTCGAGCAACAGTTTCATCGAGCCGATCCTCAAGGCCTTGGCACAAGGGCGTCGGGTGCAGGCCTCGAATACCCTGGCGGTCGGCTGCTATTGCCCCTGGATCGATTGACGCACCCGCGCCGGATTACCCACCACCACCGCTCCCGCCGGCACATCCCGGGTCACCACGCTGCCGGCGCCGACCACGACGTTATCACCGATGGTCACCCCAGGCAGGATGATCGCCCCGCCGCCAATCCAGACGTTGTCGCCGATGATCACCGGGCGCCCGCTTTCCAGGCCACTGCGGCGCAGCGCCGGGTCCAGCGGGTGGTCGGCGGTGTAGATCTGCACCGCCGGGGCGATCTGGCAGTCGGCGCCGATGCGCACCGGCAGCACGTCGAGGATCACGCAGTTGAAGTTCATGAAGGTGTTGGCGCCCACGCTGATGTTGTAGCCGTAGTCACAGTGGAACGGCGGCCGGATCACCACGCCTTCGCCCACGCTGGCGAAATGCGCCTTCAACAAATCATGACGCGCTTCGTTGGGTTGCTCGACGCTGCCGTTGTAGCGGTGCATCCACTGCCGGTTGGCCGCCTGCTCGGCTTGCAGCTCGGGGCAGCCGGCATGGTAGAGCTGGCCTGCCAGCATTTTCTGTTTTTCGCTGAGGGACATGGAAACTCCTTTCGGGGGGCTATGCTCAGTTCGCGAATCCGCCGATGATCGGACCACATTCTTTCGCTCGAGTGCACAAGGAGTCTCGATGAAGCGCAGCCTGACCTTGCTGGCGGTGGTGATCGCCGTGGCCGCCGCGGGCGGCGGTTACTGGTACGTGCAGGGCAAGCAGCCCCAGCGTGATGGCGAAGCGGCCATCAACGGCTTGCAGGCGCCGGTCAGCGTGCGCTTCGATGCCCGTGGCGTGCCGCACCTGCAGGCGCAGAACGAGCAGGACCTGTACCGCGCCCTCGGCTACGTGCAAGCACAGGACCGTCTGTTCCAGATGGAGATCATGCGCCGCCTGGCGCGCGGCGAGCTGGCCGAGGTGCTGGGCGAGAAGTTGCTGCCCACCGATACCCTGTTCCGCAGCCTGCGCATTCGCGACCAGGCGGCCTTGATGGTGCAGCGCCAGGACCGCCAGTCACCGGCCTGGCAGGCGCTGCAGGCCTACCTGGACGGCATCAACCAGTGGCAGGCCAGCCACCCCAAGCCGATGGAGTTCGACCTGCTCGGCATCACGCCGCGCCCCTTCACCGCCGAGGACACCCTGAGCATTGCCGGCTACCTCGCCTACAGTTTCGCCGCCGCGTTCCGCACCGACCCGGCGCTGACCTACATTCGCGATCAGCTCGGCCCCGAGTACCTGAAGATCTTCGACCTCGACTGGCAGCCCGACGGCGCCGTGGCCACGCCGCTGGCCGCCGCCGACTGGCGCAGCCTGGAGCAGTTGGCGCGGCTCAGCCACGAGGCCCTGGGCGATGCGGGTATTCCGCAGTTCGAGGGCAGCAACGCCTGGGCCGTGGCCGGCAGCCATACCCGCAGCGGCCGGCCACTGCTGGCGGGTGACCCGCACATCAGCTTCGCGGTGCCGGCGATCTGGTACGAAGCCGAGTTGTCGGCGCCAGGCTTCAACCTGTATGGCTACTTCCAGGCGCTCAACCCGTTCGCCCTGCTCGGCCACAACCGCGACTTCGGCTGGAGCCTGACCATGTTCCAGAACGACGACGTCGACCTGATCGCGGAGCGGACCAATCCGCAGAACCCCGAGCAGGTGATGGTCGATGGCCGCTGGCAGTCGCTGGAAAAGACCGAGCAGCAGATCGCGGTCAAGGATGCGCAGCCGGCCAGCATCACCTTGCGCCGCTCGCCCCACGGTCCGATCGTCAACAGCGTGCTCGGCGACACCGCCGGCCCGACGCCCATCGCCATGTGGTGGGCCTTCCTGGAAACCGAGAACCCGATACTCGAGGGCTTCTACCAGATCAACCGCGCCGACACCCTGGACAAGATGCGCGAGGCGGCAAGCAAGATCCAGGCGCCAGGGTTGAACCTCGTATGGGCCAATGCCCGTGGCGACATCGGCTGGTGGGCGGCGGCGCGCCTGCCGATCCGCCCGGATGGCGTCAACCCGGCGTTCATCCTCGACGGCGGCAGCGGCCAGGCCGCCAAGCCGGGGTTCTACCCGTTCAGTGCCAATCCACAGCAGGAGAACCCGGCCAACGGCTATATCGTCTCGGCCAATTACCAACCACCGGGCGCACTGCCCGTGCCCGGCTACTACAACCTGGCCGACCGGGGACGCCAGCTCGATCGCCTGTTACGCGACCCGGACATCAAGTGGGACACCCAGAACAGCCAGGCCTTGCAGCTGGACACCAGCACCGACTATGGCCCGCGTACCCTGGCACCGCTGCTCGGCACCTTGCGCAACGTCGCCCAGGGCGACGAAGAGAAAGAACTGGTCGAGCAGCTGGCGGCCTGGCGCGGCGACTACCCGCTGGACTCCACCAGCGCCACGCTGTTCAACCAGTTCCTCTACGAGCTGGCGTTCGCCGCCCTGCACGACGAGCTGGGCGACACCTGGTTCCCGGTGCTGATCAGTACCCGTGCCATCGACGCCGCGCTGCCTCGCCTGGCTGGCGACCCTCAATCACCGTGGTGGAACCTGCGCGGTAGCAACGAACACACCGATCGCAACGCCATCGTGCGCCTGGCCTGGCAGCGCAGCATCAAGCACCTGCGCGAGACCTTCGGCAAGGATCCGGCCAGCTGGCAGTGGGGCAAGGCCCATACCCTCACCCATAACCATCCGCTGGGCGTGAAGAAGCCGCTGAACCTGTTGTTCAATGTCGGGCCCTACGCCGCGCCCGGGACCCATGAGGTGCCAAACAACTTGTCGGCGAAGATCGGCCCGGCACCCTGGCCGGTCACCTACGGGCCATCCACCCGCCGCCTGATCGACTTCGCCGACGCCGGAGCCGCGCTGACCATCAACCCGGTCGGGCAGAGTGGCGTGCCGTTCGACCGGCACTATGGCGACCAGGCCGAGGACTACATCGAGGGGCGCTATCACAAGGCGCGGATGGGAGTGATTCCGGCGCAAAGCACACTGCGGCTGGTGCCCAGATAGAAACCGGGGCCGCACAGCGGCCCTCTCGCAATCCATGAGGTCACGCAATGCAGAAACACTTCATCGAGATCGACGGAGCACGCATGAGCTATGTCGACCAGGGCCAGGGCTTCCCAGTGCTGCTGGGCCACAGCTACCTGTGGTCGTCCGCCATGTGGCAACCGCAGATCGACGCCCTGTCACGGCACTTCCGGGTCATCGTACCTGAGCTGTGGGGCCACGGCGATTCCGCCGCCCCGCCCGCCAGTACCGTCGACATGGCCGCCCTGGCTCGCCAGCACCTGGCGTTGCTCGATGCCCTGGATATCCAGAAGTGCCACCTGATCGGGCTGTCGGTTGGCGGCATGTGGGGCGCGCAGTTGGCCGTCGACCACCCTGAACGAGTCGACCGCCTGGTGCTGATGGACACCTACCTGGGGGCCGAGCCCGAGGCGACGCGGCTGAAGTATTTCGGTTTGCTGGATGCGGCAAGCAAAGCGGGAGCCTTCATCGACCCGTTGCTGGACGTCGTGGTGCCGATCTTCTTCCATGCCGGTGGCCAGACGGTGCCCGAGGTGCGCGAGTCCTTCCGTGCGGACCTCAAGGCAAGCAGCGCCGAAACCATCCGCGACAGCCTCGACCCGATGGGCCGGGTGATCTTCGGCCGGCCAGACCTGCTGGCGCGACTCGGTGAACTGCCGGGAGAGCGGACCATCGTGCTCTGTGGCGACCAGGACATCCCAAGGCCACCGGCGGAGTCCGCCGAGATGGCGCAGTTGATTGGATGTCTGGCGGCACAGATTCCATTCGCCGGACATATCTCCAGCCTGGAGAATCCGCAGGTGGTGAATGATTTCCTGTTGAACTGGTTACCGCGCAATTGCTGAGACCGGAGGGGGCCGCTGTGCGGCCCCGTTCAGATAATCAACCCTGCCACTTGCCGCCCTCGACGATCACGCTCTCAGGCTTGGTATCGTCGCTCAGTTCCTTGCGCACGTACTGGTCATACAGCTTGAGCAAGAACTTCTCCTCGCCGAGCTTGGCCAGTTCGGTGTTCACCCAATCGCGCAACTCGGTATTGCCCTTCTTCACCGCCGGGGCGATCGGTGCTTCATCACCCAGCAGCTGTGGCAGCACGCGGTAGCCCGGGTTCTGCTTGGCCCAGCTGAACAGGATCAGGTTGTCCTGGGCATAGGCATCACCCCGACCGTTGGCCAACGCGGCCAGCGACTCGGTGTTCTTCTCGAACTTGAGCAGTTTCCAGTCCGGGTGGGTCTTGGTCAGCCAGATGTCGGCGGTGGTGCCGGTGGTGACGATGATGGTCTTGTCGGCCAGGTCGTCGAGCTTCTGCACCGGACTGCCGTCGGCGACGATGGCCTGCACCGCCACGCGCAGGTTGGGGTTGGTGAAGTCCACGGCCTCCTTGCGTTCCGGGGTGACGGTCATGTTGGCGAGAATCAGGTCGACCTTGTCGCTCTGCAGGAACGGGATGCGGCTGGCAGGCTCGACCGCGACGAACTCGACTTTGTTCTCGTCGCCCAGCAGGTCCTTGGCGAAGCGCCGGCCGATGTCGGTGTCGAAACCCACGTAGCGGCCGCTTTCATCGACGAAGCCGAACGGTGGCTTGTCGGTGAACACGCCGACGATCAGCTTGTCGCGGGCCTTGATGGTTTCCAGGTAGCTGCTGGCCGGCGAGGCGGCGGCGGGCTTGGCCGGATCTTCGGATTTGTTGCAGCCGGCCAGCAGGGCCAGGCCCAACAATGGCGCGAGCAGTTTGGCGAACGGGGCAGTCTTCATGACAGTTCCTTGTGCAATGGCTTAGACAGTGTCTTGGGCAGGCTTTCGACGAACGAGAATTTCTCCAGGAACTGCTGCGCGCGTGCGGTCTGCGGTTGAGTGAAGAAGCGCTCAGGGTGGTTCTGTTCAAGGATCCTGCCGGCCTCCATGAACACGATGCGGTCGGCCACCGCGCGGGCGAAGGCCATTTCGTGAGTGACGATGAGCAGGGTCATGCCTTCGCGGGCCAGACCCTGGATCACCTGCAGCACCTCCTTGACCATCTCCGGGTCGAGGGCGGCGGTGACCTCATCGAAGAGCATCACCTGTGGGTTCATGCATAACGAACGGACAATGGCGATGCGTTGCTGCTGACCACCGGAGAGCTGGCGCGGGAACGCGTCACGCTTGTCCAGCAGCCCTACCCGGGCCAGCAAAGCCTCGGCCTGGGCCTGGGCCTCGTGGCGTTCGCGCTTCTGCACCTTCAGCGGCCCCAGCAGCAGGTTGTCGATCACGCTCATGTGGCCGAACAGGTGGTAGCTCTGGAACACCATGCCGACCCGTTGGCGCACCTGGCGCCAGTCGGTGTCGGGGCCGAGCAACTCCTGGCCGTCGAGGCGCAGGCTGCCGCCCTGGGCCTCTTCCAGGCCGTTGAGGCAGCGCAGCAGGGTGCTCTTGCCACAGCCGCTGGGGCCGAGGATCACCACTACCTCGCCGGCCTCGACCTTGAGGTCGATGTCTGCAAGCACCTGGTGCTGGCCGAAGAACTTGTTGAAACCTTGGAATTCGATCAATGGATTCATGCGTGGGCCCAGCGCCGCTCCAGCACGCGGGAGGCGGCTGACAGCGGATAGCAGACAAGAAAGAAGAACAGAAACAGCGCGCCGTAGATCAGCACCGACTCGTAGGTGCGTTCGATGATCTGCTGCCCCGCCTTGATCACTTCGACCACACCGATCAGCACCGCCAGCGAGCTGGTCTTGATGATCCGCGTGTAGATATTGATGGTCGGCGGGGTCATGCGCTTGAGCGCCTGAGGCAGCAGCACATAGGCATACAGCTGCCAGCCGCCCAGGCCGATCGACAACCCCGCCTCGCGCTGCCCGCGTGGCAGCGACTGCAAGGCGCCGCGCACCACTTCGCCGACCTCGCTGGCGCCCCACAGGCCCAGCACCAGCACCGCGCACCAAAAGCTGGGGATGCTCAGGCCGAAGAAGATCGGCAAGCCGAAGAACACCAGGTACAGCCAGACCAGCACCGGAATCGCCCGGAACAGCTCCAGGTACACCTGCAGCAGGATATTTAGCCAACGGCTACCGAGTGTCGCCAGCACGCCGTAGAGCACGCCGCCCAAGGTGGCGAACAGGATGCCCAGGGCCGAGATCGCCAGGGTCTGCCCGGCGCCCATGGCCAGTTGCGGCAGCGAAACCAGCAGCAGCTCAATGCCCGAACTGGCCATGTTGCAGCCTCCGTTCCAGGTAGCGCAGCAGCAGCGATAGCGGCAGGAAGATCAGCACGCAGAGCAGGGTCAGCACGGCGAGCATTTCGTAGGTCTTGTAGTACAGGGCGATGTAGTTCTTGGTGGTGTAGAGAATCTCCGGCACCGCCACCGCCGAAACCACGGTGGTTTCCTTGAGCAGGAAGACGAAATTGGCGAACAGTGCCGGCAGGCTGAGGATGCCGGCCTGGGGCAGGATCACATGGCGCAGCAGCTGGCCCTCGGAAAGGCCGATGGAGCGCCCGGACTCCAGTTGCGCCCGCGGCACGGCCTCGACCCCGGCGCGCAGTACCTCGGTGAGGTAGGCACCGCCCATGAACGTCAGGGTGATGATCGCGGCAGCGAAGCCGGTTACCTTCACCCCCAGGCTCGGCAAGGCGAAGTAGACGAAGAACAGTTGGATCAGCAACGGAGTGTTGCGGGCCAGCTCCACGTAGCCCTTGACCAGGCGCCACAGGTACGGCGTTCGCAATACCAGGATCGTCGCGTTGAGCAGCGCCACCAGCAATGAGGTGGCGATTGCGATCACCCCGACTTGCAAGGTCACGCCAACGGCCTTGAAGAAGGCCGGCAGTGTGCTAAGCATGAAAGCGGTGTCGAAGCTCATGGAAGGGGCCTCGGCACGGGGTCACGAAGGTACGGCATGGGAAGGTCCAGGGTCGGCACGAGGGTTGCTCGGCGTCGTTTCACGAATAGTGGCGCTGTGCCGGTAAGCACGATTCCTAGACTCTAAAGGCATAAAAATATTTTTATAAATATCTTTATCGCATATCTATATCACCACCCCGTGACGCTCGGAAATTTCCTTCACCAAACGCGGATCTTTCCGAGAATTTTCCCCTCCAAGGGATTTCAAACTGTGACTTGCACGGCCCATCACATTCAACAAGGAAGACAACGATGAACAGCCCCTGCTTGCCTGCTTCGAACGAACAACTGCTGTGGCTCCTGGCGCTGCGCCGGGCCCTGGCCAGTCAGCGCTGAAGCGCCACTACTGGCTGCCCCCCTCTTCAAGCCAGCCCAAACAAAAACGCCGACGCAAAATGCGTCGGCGTTTTTCGTACCAGGTCGCGTATCAGAACGCCGGCAGTACCGCACCGCTGTATTTCTTCTCGATGAATGCCTTCACTTCCGGGCTGGTCAGCGCCTTGGCCAGCTTCTGGATGGCCGCGCTGTCCTTGTTGTCCGGGCGGGCAACCAGGAAGTTCACGTATGGCGAATCGCTGCCTTCGATCACCAGGGCGTCCTTGGCCGGGTTCAGGCCGGCTTCAAGTGCATAGTTGGTGTTGATCATGTCCAGGTCGACCTGATCCAGCACACGCGGGAGCATGGCCGATTCAAGCTCCTTGAACTTGAGCTTCTTCGGGTTCTCGGCGATGTCCTTCGGCGTGGCCAGGGCGTTCTTCGGATCCTTCAGGGTAATCAGCCCGGCCTTCTGCAGCAGCAGCAGGGCACGGCCACTGTTGCTGCCTTCGTTGGGGATGGCCACGGTCGCGCCGTCCTTCAGCTCGGTCAGGCTCTTGACCTTCTTCGAGTAGCCACCAAACGGTTCGACGTGCACGCCGATCACGGTCTCCAGGTGGGTGCCCTTGCCTTCGTTGAAGTTCTTCAGGTACGGCAGGGTCTGAAAGTAGTTGGCGTCCAGGCGCTTCTGGTCGACCTGCACGTTGGGCTGGACGTAGTCGGTGAAGACCTTGATCTCCAGGTCCACGCCTTCCTTGGCCAGGGTCGGCTTGATCAGCTCGAGGATTTCCGCGTGCGGCACAGGCGTGGCGGCGACCACCAGTTTTTCAGCGGCGTTGGCGAGGCCCGCGAACGACAGGGCGGCGGCCAGGGCGGTGGTCAGCAGGGTCTTTTTCATGGTGATCCTTGTTCTATAGCTGGGCCATCGCAGATGGCGAGTCGGGTGCCCATCCGTTCGGGTGGGCGTGAACCGGACAATACCGATTATTTTTATTCCGTAACAATATCTTTTACTTAGCTGCTTATTCCAAAAACAAATCGCCATCATGACCTTTGGTCATGAGCGACACCGCGCGGCTCTAAGGCGCGGTTTCACCCAGTCGCGCCAGGGCTTCGCCCAGCAGCCCACGCAGTTCAGCGAGGGTCTGCGCTTCGCCGCCACGGCGTAGCTGTTCCAGCTGTCGCGCCAGGTTGGCCAGTGGGCGGGTGTCCGGCAGGTCGAGGTGCTCAGGGAGGATTTCATCGCCATCGCTGACCAGCAGGGCGAAGTGAATGACGTTCTCCAGCTCGCGGGTATTGCCCGGCCAGGCATGCGCTTCGAGCGCCTGTTGTGCCGCCTCGCTGATCAGGGGAACCGGCCGATCCAGGCGCACGCTGTAGATCCCCACGAAGTACTCGGCCAACGGCAGGATATCGCCGACCCGATCACGCAGCGCCGGCAACTCCAGCTCGCCTTCGTGCAGGTAATGGTAGAGCCGCTCATTGAAACGCCCCGCGCGCACTGCCAGCGCCAGGTCGATGCTGGAAGCGGCCACCAGCCGCACATCGACCGCCTGCGGCTGCGTGGCGCCGACCCGGATCACCTCACGATTCTCCAGGGCGGCCAGCAGCTTGCCCTGGACCGCCAGGGGCAGGTCGGCGATCTCGTCCAGATACAAGGTGCCGCCATTGGCCGAGCCGAACCATCCGGCGCGACTGCTGGCAGTACCACCCTGACTACCGGCGCTGTAGCCGAACAGCTCGGCATCGGCATAGGTCGGGCTGATGGCCGCGCAGTTGACCGACACGAACAACCCGCCCCGATCACTGGCGCGATGAATCTGCCGGGCCAGCAGCTCCTTGCCGGTGCCGGTCTCGCCGCGGATCAGCACCGGCAACGGTTGTGGCGCCAGCCGTTCCAGGGCCTGGCGCAGCGCCTGGGAGCGCGGGTCGACGAACACCAGCGCCTTGGCGCGGATGCTCAGCGGGCTCTTGTCCAGCTCGGGGAAGGTCAGCAGCGGCTGACCGAATGGTGTGTGAAATGTCATGGAATACTCCCGCCCCGGCCGCAAGCGGTCGAGGGACTCAGCTCAGTCGATGAAAACCTGTGGATCAGGCGCGGCGCAGGGCGCGCAGGTCGACACGGGCCTGTAGCCGGTAGAGATAGGCAAAGCCTTGCTCCCAGCGTTGGTGCCCGGACTTGACGTTGATATGCCCGGCGTTGGCCAGCAGCCCGGCTTCGGCGCCCCAGGCCTGCGCCAGGTACAACGCGCGCGGCACGCTCACCGCCGGGTCGTTGTCTGAGCTGACCACCTGACTGGGGAACGGCAGGGCCTGCAGGGGAATCGGCGCAAAATTGCGCAGCGCTGGCGCGCAATTCGGTCGCTCGACATCCGCCGGTGCCACCAGCAGCGCGCCGCGAACTCTTTGCTGTAGATCAGGGCTGGCCTGTGCGGCCCAATGCGCGACCGTGATGCAGCCGAGGCTGTGGGCGATGAGAATCACCGGCGAGCGCTCGGCGGCAATCGCCTGCTCCAATGCCTGTACCCAATCGCGCCGTTGTGGCGTGAGCCAGTCGCTCTGCTCGACCCGGGCGCTGTTGGGCAGGCTGCGCTGCCAGTGACTTTGCCAATGGTTGTCTGGCGATCCTTGCCAGCCCGGCACAATCAGGTAACGAATCGACTCATTGCGCATGGGGACGCCTCCGGAAGTTTGCGTGCTTGGGTGCAAGTATAGGGAGGGGGTTATATTCGTAAAGGAATAAGAAGCTATTTATTAATAACTAAAATGCCTATGTGGAAGAGGCTTGGTTTCGAGCAATAAAAAAAGGGCCATCCCCTGCCAAGGAAAATGGCCCCTAAGCACTTGCCTGAAGAGAGTATCGCCGGTCAGCGCGCGGTGATCACCGCCAGCTTGCTGATCCCGGCACGCTCGATCGCCGCCATCGCCCGGGCGACCTCGCCGTAGTTCACACCATCGTCGGCCTGCAACTGCACACGCAGCTCGGCGTCCTTGTCCTTGGCAGCCTTGAGGTTGGTCTCCAGCAGGTCGGGCTGGATCTCATCCTTGTTGATGAACAGCTTGCCGCTGCCGTCGATGCTCACTACCAGCGGGTCCTTCTGCTCCACCGGTGCCACGGCCTCGGTCTTGGGCAGGTTGATAGGGATGGCGTTGGTCAGCAACGGCGCGGTGACGATGAACACCACCAACAGCACCAGCATGACGTCCACCAACGGCGTGACGTTGATTTCACTCAACACTTCATCGCTGTCCTGGGTCGAGAAGGCCATGTCAGGACGCCTCCTTCACAGGTTGGGTGAAGCCGGTGTGCTGGCGCTGCACCGCCGGATGCACCAGCACGCGGAAGGCACTCTTCTGCGCCAGGCTGTAGAAGTCGTGGGCGAAGTCATCGAGGTCGGCGGCGGTCAGCTTGAGGCGACGGAGGAAGTAGTTGTAGACCAGCACCGCCGGCACCGCGACGGCGATACCCACGCCGGTGGCCACCAGTGCGGCACCGATCGGCCCCGCCACGGTCTCCAAACTCGCCGAGCCCGCCGCGCTGATGCCCTTGAGCGCTTCCATGATGCCCCACACCGTGCCGAACAGGCCGATGAAGGGTGAAGTGCTGCCGATACTGGCCACCACCGCCAGGCCGGTTTCCAGCGAACGACGCTCGCGAACGATCTGCTGGCGCAGGGCGCGCTCCAGGCGGTCCTGGTGGTTGATGGCCTGGCTCAAATCGTTAGCGTGACCAGGCTCGCCAACCGCGATCGCCGCGAATCCCGCCTGGGCGACACGGGCAGCCGGGCCTGGCAGATCGTGGGCCGGCTCCGCGGCAGAGTCGAGGCTGGACGCGGCCCAGAACTGCTGGTGGAAGCGCTTGTCCTGGTTCTTCAGGCGCACGAACTGCACGACCTTGACCAGGGCCAACGCCCAGGTGGCGACGGAGAAGCCGACCAGCAGCCAGATGACCGCGCCTTCAACGGATTCGAGGGGAGATGCCAACAAGCTCATGATGAAGTCCTTCCTGTGTGCGCTCGCAAGTTAACGAAGCTTGAAATCGATCGGTACGCTGACCCAACCCACCTGGGCCACCTCGCCCTGCTTGGCCGGGACGAAGCTCCAGCGTTTCACCGCGGCTAGCGCGGCGGCGTCCAGAGCGTCGCGACCACTGCTTTTCTGGATCTGGATCTGCCCTGGCTTGCCACTGGGCAGCACCTCGACGCGCAGCAGCACGGTGCCCTCCCAGCCACGGCGCTGGGCCATCTGCGGATATTCCGGCGCCGGGTTCTTGAGGTAGGCGGCGTTGGCCGAGGCTGGCGTCACCGGGGCCGGCGCGGCCACGGGCGTCGGCGTGGGTGGCGGCGCCTCGACCGGTTTCGGTTTCGGTTTCGGCTGCGGTTTTGGCTGTGGCTTGGCCACAGGTTTGGGCAAGACTTTCGGCTTGGGCTTTGGCTTGGCAGCCAACTCGTCGATCACCGGCGGTGGCGGTTCGACCACAGGCGCTGCCGGGGCTGGCGGCGGCAGCTCGACGACCGGCGGCGCGGGCGCGGCGAACTCGATGGTCATGGGCGGAATCTGCGGCGGAACGATGGGCAACGCCGGGGTCGGTGCCTGGTTGATCCAGTAGGCGACGGCACCGTGCAGGGCCAGCACCAGCAGCACCAACGCCAGCTTGTCGCGTCGTTTGAGGCCGCTCAGTGGCGTGCGTTGCAGGCGTAACTGGCCAAGCGGCAGGCGTAGCGTGCGTCCGAGCTCGACCAGGTCGCCCGATGCCGGGTGCCAAGGCTGCTCAAAGGCCCTGACGGCCGACTGGACATTACCCATTGCTAGAAACTCCTGGGGTGTTGATTCAGGTGTGTGGCTGAATCATCGACGGCAGGGGCTTAGGCCATGAAGGAATGTTTAAATTTATTATTATAGCTTTTTTTGCTATCGATTTTGTCCGGTCCGCTGCAAGCCTTGGCACCAGCGACCTCTAGCCGGGTCGGGTGTTCGACATGCCTGGAAGGCATGAAAAAAATGCTCAAATGGCATGTGGGCAACTGCCCCGCGATTGCGTCCGCCAGGTAACAAAAAACCCGGGACCAGGCCCGGGTTCTTCATTCACATCCAGTAGTTCAGATATCCGTCACCTTCTGCCACACCTTCGGCCGGAAGAACAACGTCTCCCCCCGCGCCAACCCGGTCAAACTGTCATGATCCTTGACCACCTCGGCCTCGATCAACTCGCTCTGCCCTTCCACCTTCAAGGTGACCCGGGTGGTGGCGCCCAACGGGCGGATATCGCGGACCTCGGCGGCATGGTGGCCTTCGGTCTCATGGCGCGACAACGACACCTCGTGCGGGCGGAACAGTACATGGTGGCCTTCGCTCAGCGCCAGGCGGTTGGAGTCACCCAGGAAGTGGTAGACAAAATCGTTGGCCGGTTTCTCGTACACCTCGCCCGGCGAACCGATCTGCTCGATTACGCCCTTGTTCATCACCACGATGCGGTCGGCGACTTCCATGGCCTCTTCCTGGTCGTGGGTAACGAATACCGAGGTCAGGTTGATGTCTTCGTGCAGCCGCGCCAACCAGCGGCGCAGTTCCTTGCGCACCTTGGCATCCAGCGCCCCGAACGGCTCGTCGAGCAGCAATACCTTGGGCTCCACCGCCAGGGCACGGGCCAGGGCGATACGCTGGCGCTGGCCACCGGACAGCTGCTCGGGGTAGCGATCGGACAACCAGTCGAGCTGCACCATGTTCAGCAGCTCGTGGACCTTCTCGGCGATCTTGCTCTCGCTCGGGCGCTCGCCCTTGGGTTTCATGCGCAGGCCGAAGGCGACGTTGTCGAACACGCTCATATGGCGGAACAGCGCGTAGTGCTGGAACACGAAGCCGACGTTGCGATCACGCACGTCGTGCCCGGACACGTCCTCACCATGGAACACGATGCTGCCGTCATCCGGGGTTTCCAGGCCGGCGATGATGCGCAGCAGGGTGGTCTTGCCGCAGCCCGACGGGCCCAGCAGGGCAACCAGCTCGCCGCTGTGGATGTCCAGGTTGATGTTGTCCAGGGCCTGGAAGCTGTTGAAGCGCTTGCTGACGTTACGAACTTCGATCGACATGAATCATTCCTCCGCGGCGCTGTGGCGCAGGCGGTTAATACGGTTCTCGCTCCACTGCTTGAGCAGCAGGATGAAGAGCGCCAGGATCAGCAGCAGGCTGGCCACGCTGAAGGCCGCGACATGGTTGTACTCGTTGTAGAGGATCTCCACGTGCAGCGGCAAGGTGTTGGTGACGCCACGGATATGCCCGGAGACCACCGATACCGCGCCGAACTCGCCCATGGCCCGTGCGGTGCACAGCACCACGCCGTAGATCAGGCCCCATTTGATGTTCGGCAGCGTGACGTGCCAGAACATCTGCCAGCCGTTGGCCCCGAGCAGGCGCGCGGCCTCCTCTTCCTGGGTGCCCTGCTCCTGCATCAGCGGGATCAGTTCACGGGCGACGAACGGCACGGTGACGAAGATGGTCGCCAGGACGATGCCCGGCAGGGCGAAGACGATCTGGATATCGTGGTCCTGCAGCCACGGGCCGAACAGGCCCTGGGCGCCGAACATCAGCACGTAGACCAGGCCGGCGATCACCGGTGACACCGAGAACGGCAGGTCGATCAGGGTCACCAGGATACTTTTGCCACGGAAGCTGTACTTGCTCACGCACCAGGCGGCACTGACCCCGAACAGCAGGTTCAGCGGCACCGAAATGGCCACCGCCAGCAGGGTGAGCTTGAGCGCAGACAAGGCATCGGCCTCGAAGATCGCCTCGAAGAAGGTGCCGAAGCCGTTTTTCAGGGCTTGGGACACCACGATCACCAGCGGCAGCGCCAGGAACAGCGCAAAGACGATCCAGGCCAGGGTGATCAGCACGCGGCGCGAAGTGGCACTGCCACGCCGGGCGGCGTTGGCGGCGGCGGTCGCGCCAAGGGTTGATGAAGACATTAGCGGGCCTCCTTCAAGGGGTTTCGATGCGCCGCTGCAGCAAGTTGATCAGCAGCAGCAGGATGAAGGAAACCACCAGCATCAACACGCCGATGGCAGTGGCGCCGGTGTAGTCGTACTGGTCGAGCTTGACCATGATCAGCAACGGCAGGATCTCGGTCTTCATCGGCATGTTGCCGGCGATGAAGATCACCGAACCGTACTCGCCAACGCCACGGGCAAAGGCCAGGGCGAAGCCGGTCAGCCACGCTGGCAGCAACGCCGGAGCCAGTACATGGCGGAACACCTGCAAAGGCTTCGCGCCCAGGCAGGCGGCAGCCTCTTCCACCTCACGCGGGATGTCAGCCAGCACTGGCTGCACCGTGCGCACCACGAACGGCAGGGTGACGAACGTCAGCGCCAGGGTGATGCCCAGTGGGGTGTAGGCGATCTTGAAACCAAGATCCGTGGCGAACTGACCAACCCAGCCCGCAGGGGCGTACAAGGCGGTCAAGGCAATGCCGGCCACGGCGGTGGGCAGGGCGAACGGCAGGTCGATCATCGCGTCGATGACCTTGCGCCCGGGGAAGGTGTAGCGCACCAGCACCCAGGCCAGCAGGGTGCCGATCACGCCGTTGATGATGGCGGCGAACAGGGCGGTGCCGAAACTCAGCTTCAGCGCGGCGATGACCCGCGGCGCGCTGACGATGTTCCAGAACTGCTCCCAGGTGAGCTGCGAGGCATGGATGAACATGGCCGCCAGCGGTATCAGCACGATCAGGCTGAGGTACACCAAGGTGTAGCCCAGCGTCAGCCCGAAGCCGGGTATGACGGGGGAAATGCGACGTGACATAAAGGTCCCTGGTTGAACGCACGAAGCCCGGGAGTCATCCCGGGCCGGTGCAGGCTACTGAAGGGTTTTGTTTGTGGGGCTGCTGCGCAGCCCCGCTTGTTCATTGCCGATCACTGTGCCTGATAAATCTGGTCGAACACACCGCCATCGTTGAAGAACTTCGGCTGCGCAGTCTTCCAGCCACCGAAGTCCTTGTCGATGGTCACCAGGTCCAGTTTCGGGAACTGCTTGCCGAATTCGGCGGCGACCTTCGCGTCACGCGGACGGTAGAAGTTTTGTGCAGCGATCTTCTGGCCAGCCGGGCTGTACAGATGCTTGAGGTATTCCTCGGCGATCTTCTCGTTGCCCTTCTTCTCGGCGTTCTTGTCGACCACCGCCACCGGTGGCTCGGCCAGGATCGACAGCGATGGGACGACGATCTCGAACTTGTCGCTGCCACCGTCTTCCTTCAGCGCCAGGAAGGCTTCGTTTTCCCACGCCAGCAGCACATCGCCCTGGCCGTTGTTGACGAAGGTGATGGTCGAGCCACGCGCGCCGGTATCGAGCACCGGCACGTGCTTGAACAGCTCCTGCACGTAGGCCTTGGCCTTGTCTTCACTGCCGCCGGTCTTCAGGCCGTAGGCCCAGGCGGCGAGGAAGTTCCAGCGGGCGCCGCCGGAGGTCTTTGGATTGGGCGTGATCACCGAGACGTCTTTCTTGATCAGGTCGCCCCAGTCCTTGATGCCTTTCGGGTTGCCCTTGCGTACCAGGAACACGATGGTCGAGGTGTACGGCGTGCTGGCGTCCGGCAGGCGCTTCTGCCAGTCCTCCGGCAGGGTCTTGCCGAGCTTGGCGATCTCGTCGATGTCGCCGGCCAGGGCCAGGGTCACCACGTCGGCGCGCAGGCCGTCGATGACCGCGCGGCCCTGCTTGCCCGAACCGCCGTGGGACTGCTGGATCTTCACCTTGTCGCCGGGGTTGGCGGCTTGCCAATGCTTGATGAACTCGGCGTTGTACTGCTGGTACAGCTCGCGGGTCGGGTCATAGGACACGTTCAGCAATTCGTAGTCCTTGGCGATCGCGGAACCGGCAAAAACGGCACTGGCCAGGGCGGCAAGCGCATAACGGCGGATGGACATGGTGAAGCTCCCGATTGGCATTTTTCTAGTTTTGAAGGGGTGCGGTGTCAGCCGGTCTTGTTGCCGGGCTGCTGCAGGCGGAACTTCTCCTTGCGTTCAATCTGCACCACCTGGGCGTTGTGCACGGTGATCTCCACCGCGCCAAAGCGCAGGTCGCGCAGGGCACTCTGGATTTCACGCAGAATGGTGGCTTCGTCCTGACCGTCGATGCTGCGCAGAGATGCACTCATGCTCGTTCTCCTGTGAGTAAGGGAGCCGGGCAGAGGTTTTGAAGGGGATTTGCGCCTGGCTTGAGGGCAATACTAGTGAGGCGCGGATATTCTTAAAAATAATGTTTAAGAATGTTTATATAACCATTAGCACGAAAACTGACCCCTGTGGGAGCTGGCTTGCCCGCCCTAGCCCCGGGGCGGGGGACGACCCCAAAGCGGGCCCACCCCCGCCCACCGGATGCGCGAGGGTTAAAAGAACTAATTTACCGCGCGCCG